>NZ_JBHYIO010000003.1:0-501671 GCF_042740095.1 Nonomuraea sp. NPDC059023
GCAGTACCGGAACCCTTGGGCTGACCCGATCGGGCCGCCGCCCCACCCGGGGCGGCGGCCCCTCCCGGACCCAAGCCCTTCCCGGACCAAAAGCCCCGCACGGACCAAAGCCCCTCGCGGATCCAAAAGCCCCGCACGGACCCAAAGCCCCGCACGGACCCAAAGCCCCGCACGGCTTCCAAACCCCGCACGGGGCGAGAGGCCGGCGCGGAGCGAAGGTCCGTGAGGGCGCCGGAAAGCCCGCCCCCGGGCGGGAGGCGGGCTGGGCGGGGTGGGGGTCAGGGGCGGGTGAGGACGGCGGCGGAGTTGAAGCCACCGGCGCCGCGGGCGGTGACGAGGGCGGCCGAGAGCCCGCGCACCAGGCGCGGCTCGGTGACCAGGTCCAGGTCGGTGGAGGTGGTGTTGATGGTGGGCGGGATGACCCCGTCGGCCAGGGCCAGCGCGGCCCACGCGAGGTCGAGCGCGGCGCCGCCCGAGCACAGGCGGCCGGTCATGGTCTTCGGGACGGTCACCGGCACCCGGCGCCCCCCGAAGACCTCCCGGAGCGCGGCCACCTCGGCGGCGTCCCGGTCCCGGCTGCCCGCGCCGTCGGCGAAGACGACGCCGATGTCGGCGGGGGTCAGCCCGGCTCTGGCGATCGCCTCGCGCATGGCCCGCGCGTACTGGCGGTGGTCGGAGCTGGGGTCGGTGACGTGGTGGGCGTCGTGGGTGGAGGCGGTCCCGGCGATCTCGGCGTAGACCGTGGGCGCGCCCCTGCCGTAGGCCGAGTCTCTCTCCTCGACCAGCAGGATCGCGCCCCCTTCCGCCGGTACGTACCCGGCGGCGTCCGGCGAGAAGGGCCGGTAGGCCAGGTCCGGGTCGGCGCCGCCGGACAGCGCCGTCTCGCTCGACTGGCAGGCCAGCGCGTAGGGAGACAGCGGCGCCTCGGTGCCGCCGGTGACGACCGCCTCGGTCCCGCCCCGTACGAGCCGCGCCGCCTCGGCCAGCGCGTCGATCGCCCCGGCCGCGTCGGCCACCAGGACGCCGCAGGCGCCCTTGAGCTGGTGCTTGATCGACAGCTGGCCGCTGCTGGCGGCGTAGAACCAGCCGATCGACTGGTAGGCGCTGACCGCCTTGGGACCCTGGTTCCACAGCGCCTGGATCTCCCGCTGGCCGAAGGCGTTGCCGCCCGAGCCGCTCGCGGTCACCACCGACAGGTCGTACGGGTTCTCCATGCCGGGGTCGAAGGCGGCGTCGGCCAGCGCCAGGTGGGCCGCGGCCAGCGCGAACCAGGTCCACCGGTCGGTCTGGACGCGCAGCTTGCTGTCGACGAACTCGCTGTCGTCGAAGCCGCGGACCTGACCGGCCAGGGGCACGGGGCCCGGGCCGACGGCGGCGATGCGATTCTCGCCGGCGAGCGAGGCCTCCCAGTGGTCGGTGACGCCCACCCCCGTGGGCGCCACCACGCCGAGGCCGGTGATGACCGCGCGGCGGGCGCTCACACCGCCCCCGAAGAGACGGCCCCGGAAGAGACGGAACCCGAGAAGACCATCGCCGACTGGAAGCCGCCGAAGCCGCTGCCCGCCGACAGCACGTGCCCGGCCCGGACCTCGCGGGCGACCAGCGGCGTGTAGTCGAGGTCGCACTCGGGGTCGGGCGTGGCCAGGTTGGCCGTGGGCGGCACGACGCCGCGCTTCAGCACCAGCGCGCAGGCGGCCATCTCGATCGAGCCGATGGCGCCGAGCGAGTGGCCGACGACCGACTTGATCGAGCTGATCGGCACCCGCCTGGCGTGCTCGCCCAGGGCGCGCTTGTAGGCGGCGGTCTCGTGGCGGTCGTTCTGCTTGGTGCCGGAGCCGTGGGCGCTGATGTAGCCGATCGCCTCGGGGCCGAGCCTGGCCTGGGCGAGCGCTGCGGAGATCGCCTCGGCCAGTTCGTGCCCGTCGGGCCGCAGGCCGGTCATGTGGAAGCCGTTGGCGCGGGCGGCGTACCCGGAGACCTCGCAGTAGATCGTCGCGCCGCGCCGCATGGCGTGCTCGAGCTCCTCCACGACGAGGATGGCGGCGCCCTCGCCGAGGACGAACCCCTTGCGGTCGGCGTCGAAGGGCCGCGAGGCGCCCTCCGGATCATCATTGCTGGGGGTGGTGGCGCGGATGGCGTCGAAGCAGGCGACGGTGATCGGGGAGATGGGCGCGTCGGCCGCTCCCGTGATCATGATGTCCGCCTCGCCGTCCTGGATGAGCTGGAAGGCGCGGCCGATGGCGTCGATGCCCGAGGTGCAACCGGTGGAGACCACCGCGGCCGGGCCGTGCGCCCCATAGCGTACGGCCAGCTCACTGGCCGCGCTGGAGGGCACGAGCGCCTGGTAGAGGAAGGGCCGCAGGTGGCGGTGGTCCACCTCCCAGTCGCGGCCGTGGTCACTGGCGACCACGTACTCGTCCTCCAGCGTGATGGTGGCGCCGACGGCCGAGCCGAGCGAGACGCCCATCCGGTCGCGGTCGGCCGCCTCCAGGTCGAGCCCGGAGTCGGCGAGCGCCTCGTCGGCGCAGGCCAGCGCCATCTGCACGAACCGGTCGGTGCGCCTGATCTCGCGCGGCGTCAGCCCCGCCGCGGCGGGGTCGAAGTCCACCTCCGCGGCGATCTGGGAGCGGAAGGGCGAGGGGTCGAAGGCCGTGATCCGCCGTACGGCCGGCTTGCCGTCCACGATCCGGTTCCAGAACTCCTCGCGGCCCACGCCGCCCGGCGCGATGACGCCCAGGCCGGTGACGACCACACGCCTGGAGTTCACGACGCTTCCTCGGTGTCGACGTGGCCCAGCTCGGGCCGGGGCGCGAGCGGGCAGAGCTGGAAGACGACGAGCGCCTCGACCTCGCCGACGTTCGTCAGCCGGTGGCGGACGTTGCGGGGCACGAACAGCGCCTGCTCGGCCTCCAGGACGACGGGCTCGCCGTCCAGGTCCACCTTGAGCGTGCCGGCGGCCAGGAAGAGGAACTCCTCCGAGTACGGGTGGTAGTGCTCGGCGACCTTCTCGCCGGGCGCGACGCGCACCGCGCCGCTGAAGCCCGCCGTGGCGCCGCAGGTGGCGGGCGAGAGCAGGGTACGCAGGTCACCGCCGCGCCGCTGGTTGGAGGGCACGTCGTGGAAGCCGATCACCGCGCGGCGACGGCTCTCCAGCTTCTCCTTGATCAGCCCCATCTGGACCAGCGTGTTGGTGTTGATCCGGTCGGTCATCGCGGCGGTGTCGATCGGGGCGCCGGGCTTCATGTGGAAGTCCTGGACCCAGCGCATCCGGGTGAGGTCGTCGGCCAGTTCCTCGTACACCCAGGTGATGTTCATGAACTCGAACGGGCCGGTCTCCACGCGGCGGGCCCGCACGGTCCAGGTGTCGCGGTCCCAGGAGCGTTCGGAGACCCAGCTCCAGACGCGGCCCTGCTCGTCGGGGTGCATGGTGAGGCGGAAGGTGACGGAGGACGCGGTCTCCTCCAGCACCTCGGCCTTGGCGTACTCGGAGAACAGCTCCGGCCAGGTGGTGACGTCGTTGGTGTGCTCCCAGACGAAGGCGGCCGGGGCGGCGATCTCGATCGCGTTGTCGGTGTGCCCGATCATCGGGTCACCGCCGTGAGGCGCTGGTTGACCAGCTCGCGTACCTCGGCGGGGGTGGCGTGCTCGGTGATGCGGTCCTCCACGTCGACGCCGAAGCGGTCCTCGATGCGGGTGGCCAGCTCGACGCGGGCCAGGGAGTCGAGGCCGAGTTCGTCGAAGGTGCGCTCGGCGGCGCCGTCTCCCGCCTGGGAGGGCAGGCCCACGGAGGCCAGCAGGTCGCGCAACGTGCTATCGGTGAATTCCATCATGATCCTTTCAGCTGAGGGCGGTGACAAGCCAGATACGGGCGGCGCCGACGACCGAGGAGTCGGCCATCGGGGGGACGGGGCGGCCGAGGCTCCTGGCGAGGTCGGCCTGGTGGGTGACCTCGGCGCGCCAGCCGAAGCCGGCCAGCCAGCCGACCGGGTCCTCGACCGACGACAACCAGGCGGCCCGGGTGGCCTGCAGGCGGTTCATGGCGGGTTTCATGGCGGGCTGGCGCAGGTAGGCCTCGTTGACGTGCTCGGCCGACAGCCGGCTGCCGGGCGCCGACAGTTCGCCGACGCGCTCCAGCACCCGCGCGCCGTCCTCGGGCGCCAGGTACATGAGCACGCCCTCGATCAGCCAGGCGGTCGGCCTCTCCGGGTCGAACCCGGCCTCGGTGAGCGCCGCGGGCCAGTCCCCGCGCAGGTCCGCGGCGACCGCCTTGCGCGCGCAGCGGGGCTGGGCGCCCTGGTCGGCCAGCACCTTCTCCTTGAAGGCCACCAGATCGGGCAGGTCCACCTCGAACAACGCGAGGTCCTCCGGCCAGCCGAGCCGGAAGGCGCGCGTGTCGAGCCCGGCGGCCAGCAGCACCACCTGGCGGATGCCGGCCGCGGCGGCCTCGGTGAGGCGGTCGTCGAAGTAGCGGGTGCGCAGCACGAAGTGGTCGGCGGCGCGCCGTCCCGCCTCGCTGACGCCGTCGATCCGCCCGGCCGCCTGGACCAGGGGGCGGGCGAGGGGGTCGTGGAAGAGGCCGCTCGGGCGCGCGCTCTCTCCCTCTCGTGCCTGCGCGATCAGCACGGCTGTACGGCTCACGCCGCTGGGCAGCCCGGTCATGGTGTGTTCCTCTCGGCGAAGTCGACGGCCATGGTGAGGTCGTAGGTCTTGCGGAAGACGAGGCGGTCGAAGGTCAGCCGCATGAAGGCGTCGCGGGCCGCGCAGGCCAGCGGGTTGCGCCAGCGGGTCAGCGCCCCGTTGGCCCGGGACCTGCGCGCGATGCGGGCGGTTCTGGCGACCCTCCTGGCCTCGTAGCGGGCGAGGGCGGTGGGCAGGTCCCGTTCGCCCATGACCTGGCCGAGGACGACGGCGTCCTCGATGGCCTGCCCGGCGCCCTGGCCCAGGTTGAAGGTCATGGGGTGGGCGGCGTCCCCGAGCAGCGTCACCGGGCCGTGGCTCCAGCGCGCGGCCGGCGGCCGGTCGTAGATGGGGACGGGGGTCAGGTCCGCCTCGGGGGTGGCGGCGATGAGCGCGGGCACGGGATCGGGCCAGCCGGCGAACTGCTCGGCCAGCAGGCCGGTGATCCTCGTGCCCAGCGGGGCGGTGATGTGGTCGCTGAGCACGCCGTCCCAGTAGACGTGCTCGCCGCCCAGCCGGTAGCAGACGAACCAGCGGCCCTCCCCCCAGGTGCTGAGGAAGGTGTGCGGGGGGACTCCGGAGCCGGGCAGCTTGATCACGCCTTGGAAGGCGGTGAAGCCCGCGTACCTGGGGGGCGGTTCGTGCGGGATGAGCCCGGCCCGTACGGACGAGCGCAGCCCGTCGGCGCCGACGAGCAGATCGGCATGCTCCTGCCGGCCGTCGTCGAAGCGGAGCGTGACCCCGTCTCCGCCGGCGGAGAAGCCGGTGCAGCGGGAGCCGAGCACCAGGTCGCCGCCGACCTCCTTGGCGAGGAGCTGGTGCAGGTCGGGACGGCTGACGCTGTAGACGGGCGCGTCGTAGACGGGGGCCATGTCGGCCATCGGCCAGGTGGCCAGCGTGCGGTCGCGCCGGTTGCGGAAGTGGTGGGTGTGCAGCTCGTAGCCGGCCTTGCCCGCGTCCAGGCCGAGCTGCCGCAGCGCCAGTACCGCGTTGTGCCAGAGCACCAGGCCGTGACCGGACTGGGCGGCGCGCAGCGCGGGCGCGCGCTCGTGCACGGTGACGGCGGCGCCGGCGCGGCGCAGCGCGATCGCGGCGCTGAGACCGCCGATGCCGCCGCCGACCACGGCGATCCTGCGCGCGCTCACGACGGGCTGCTGGTCTCTTGCCTGATGTGGAAGCGCAGCGAGCGCGCCTCGGTGATGCACTCGCGCATGGGCTTGACCAGCTCGCGGTGCTCCTCGCCGGCCTCCCAGGCCAGGAACGCGTCCAGGTTCGCCCACTCGCTGGTGATGAGCCACTGCTCGGGGTCGGTGGCGGACTGGCAGACCTGGTCCTTGAGGTGTCCGGGCACGCCGCCGGCGACCTCGTAGCGGATCTTCTCGTAGGCGGTGAGGAAGTCGTCGGTGCGCTCGGCGGGCACCCGGATGAGGAAGACGACGCGGGCGCTCATCGGGGCGGCCTTCCCGACAGCTCGGAGGTGAACTCGAAGCGGCCGAGCACCGGCACCACGCTGCCGTACAGGCCGTCGGACTCGGCGCTGGTCAGGAACGCCACCACGCGGGCCACGAGCTCGGGCGCGACCATGTGGTCGGTGTTGAGGTCGGGGCGCTCCCGGCGCTTCTGGGGCGTGTCGGCCATGGTCATGGACACGACGTTGGCGTGCACGCCGCCGCGCTTGAGCTCGTGGGCGATCGAACGCACCCAGGCGACGAGCGCGGCCTTGGATGCGGCGTAGGCCGACAGGGCCGGCATCGGCTCGTCGGCCAGCGGGGTGCTGAAGTACACGAGCCGGCCGCCGTCGGTGAGGTGCGGCAGCAGGGCCTGGGTGGCGGTGACGGCCGACAGGAAGTTGTCGCGCAGCATGCCCTCGTAGGCGGCCGGGTCCATGAGGAAGTACGGCCCGGCCCGGAACCCGCCGACCAGGTGCACCAGCCCGTCGATCCGCCCGAAGGCGGCCAGCGCGGCCTCGGCCGCCTCCCGGGCGCCGGCGGGGTCGGAGACGTCGGTGGCCAGCGTCTCGACGTCGTACTCCTTGCCCAGCTCGGCCAGCCTGGCCTTGTCGCGGCCGGTGAGCAGGAGGCGGTCGCCGCGCCCGGCCAGCCGGCTGACGACGGCGGGGCCGAGGCCGCCGGTGGCGCCGGTGACGATGAGCGCCGGCGCCGTCATCGGACGGGCTCCGCCACGCGGGTGGTGACGTGCTCCATGATCGCGGTCATGAAGAAGGCGCGGGCGCCGTCGGGCGTGCTCAGGTCGCGGGGCACGGCCAGGTGGGGGTCGAGCGCGCGCTCCAGCTTCTGGATGCTGGGCTGCCTGGACAGGTGCGCCATCACGCTCGGCAGGCTGCCGTCGATCTCGACGACGCGGATCACCGTGGTGTCCTTCATGAAGATCGAGGTGCTGACCAGCCGCGCGCCGTCGGGGGTGTCCCACTCGGGCGGATCGTAGGTGGCCAGCAGCTCGCGGACGGCCGCCTCAGAGCCGGGCTTGATCTGGAATGTGATCGCATGACGTTGCATGCCTTCAGCGTGTTCGGAGGGGGCCCGGGTGTCTTCCACCGCTTTGGCGAACCCGCGTCCCCTCACTTCGGGGGATCTCCTCCCCTCCTCGAATGAGACATAAAGGATTCACCCCAATAAAACCCAAATGTAAATTGTTGAAGCGCACACCATTTCGCCGTGTTACGTCGGCCATAGAGAAGGCATAGCGAACGCTGGGAGAACGCTGTGAGCGCTTGATCCGGGCAGGTCAGCATGGTATGCCCTGCGCAGACGGAGCTCCAGCGAACGGAATAACCCTCTATGTGAAGCCCCTGTGACCATTCTTACGATTTTCTTGTAACTGGTATCCGGGTCAACTAGGCTCCCCGATCATGGGGGTTAAATGGGGAAATACTCACTTACTTGGGGACATCCAGCTCCTTGAGGTAGAGGTACTGCTGGCCGTCCTTCTCGGCCTCACCACCGCGGCCCTGGTCGTCACCGGGGCGCACTGCCGGCTCAAGTCCGGCTCCATGCTGCGCGAGCGCAGCCGGATCGCCCGCGACCTGCACGACGGAGTCGGGCACGGCCTCGTCGTCATCGCCTTCCACGCCCGCCAGCTCGCCACCGCGCTGCCTTCGGCGCGCTGCGCGGCCGACGTCATCGACAGCACCGCGCAGGCCACGCTGGCCGAACTGCGCGGCGCCCTGGGCAGCCTGCGGGCCATGCCCGCTCCACCGCCGGGAGGAGAACCCGGCCTCGTGGCGCCATCCGCGACCCCCCTGGCGGTCCGGCTGGCCGAACTCACCGACCGCGCCCCGGAGGGACAGCTCACGCTCGTGATGGAGAACCTGTCCAGCGTCAAGGACGTGGGAGCGGACGTGGAGCACACCGCCTTCCGGGTCGCCCAGGAGGCGCTGACCAACGCGCTCAAGCACGCCGACGGCCCGATCCTGCTGTCGGCCTCGATCGACGGCTGCCTCACCGTCGAGGTGATCAGCCACGGCGGCGGCGGGCCGAAGGCGGTCCCGCCCGAAGGAGGGGGCGGCACCGGACTCGAAGGACTGCGCCAGCGCGTGGCCGAGCACGGCGGCGTACTGGAGTCGAGCCCGCTGGCCGGGGGCGGCTTCGCCGTACGGGCGCTGCTCCCGCTGGAGGGCGGCCACTTATGGGAGGACCGCCCGTGCGAACGATCCGCGTCCTGATCGTCGACGACCAGCCGCTCATCAGAACCGGCCTGCACGCCACGTTCAGCGGCGTGCCCGACATCACCGTCGTGGGCGAGGCGGCCAACGGGGTCGAGGCCGTCCAGGCGGTCAGGCGCCTCAGCCCCGACGTCGTGCTCATGGACATCAACATGCCGCGCATGGACGGCCTCACCGCGACCAGGGAGATCATCGGCGCGCGCAGCCCGGCCAAGGTCGTCATCCTCACCATCTACGACCAGGACGAGCACCTGTTCGACGCCCTGCGCAACGGCGCCAGCGGCTTCATACTCAAGCACGCCCCCACCGAGCGCGTCATCGACGCGGTACGCGAGGCCGCCGAGGGCGACGCCCTGCTGTCACCCTCGGTCACCCGGCGGCTCATCGACGAGTTCGCCAAGCGGCCCACACTCGCCAGCACGACCACCGGCAGCCTGCAGCAGCTCACCGACCGGGAGCGAGACGTCTTCCGCCTCCTGGTACGCGGCTACAGCAACGACGAGATCGCCCGGGAGCTGGTCCTCGGCGACAGCACCGTCAAGTCCCACGTCCAGCACCTCTACCAGAAGCTCGGCCTGCGCGACCGCGTCCAGGTCGTCATCTACGCCTACGAGAACGGCCTCGTCCCCTCCTCCGCGCGTTAGTGCTCTCCCCCGCGCGGAGGAGGCGGGCAATCAGGCATGCGGTGGGCGACACCCGCCCGGGGCGCTTCCTACGGTGAGAACGCCATTGCGTCTCCATTTCGCGAACGCTCATTCCGCAAAGGGCTCATTTCGCGAAGGGCTCGTTCCCCCCAGGAGGTCACGTGTCCGAAAGGATCCTCATCGTCGCCAGGCTCAGCCCCGGCAGCGCCCCCGAGGTAGCCCGCCTGTTCGGCGAGTCCGACGACGGCGAGCTCCCCCACGCGCTCGGGGTCCGGCGGCGCGAGCTTTACCAGTACCGCGAGCTGTACTTCCACGTCGTCGACTTCGACGGCCCCGCCGGCCGGGCGATGGAACAGGCCCGCGACCGCGCGGACTTCCGCGGCCTGAGCGAGGAGCTGAGCCCGCACGTCGTCCCGTACGACCCGGCCACCTGGCGCAGCCCCGCCGACGCCATGGCCACCCGCTTCTACCACTGGAGTCCCGGCGGAGGCGTCCAGTGACCGTCACCGCCACCGACGAGTGGACCCGGTGCTCCGGCTGCTCGGCCATCGTCTACCTGCCCCGCCTGGCCCGCGCCCACCAGGTCTGTCCCGAGTGCGGCCACCACCACCGCCTGCGGGCGATGGAGCGGATCGCCACGCTGGTCGACGAGGACTCCTTCCGCCCGGCCGTACCCCAGGTCAGGGGCGGCGACCCGCTGGGCTTCTCCGACACCCTCCCCTACACCGAGCGCTTGGCGCGCGCCAGGGCCAGGACCGGCCTCGACGACGCGATCGTCTACGGCCGCGCGAGCATCGGCGCCCGCCCCGCGGTCGTGGCCGCCATGGACTTCGCCTTCCTCGGCGGCAGCATGGGCTCGGCCGTCGGCGAGGCCGTCACCCGCGCCTGCGAACTGGCCGTGCGCACCCGCCTCCCGCTGGTGCTGGCCATCGCCTCCGGCGGCGCCCGCATGCAGGAGGGCACGCTCTCGCTCATGCAGATGGGCAAGACCGCCCAGGCCATGAGCCGCCTGCGGCAGGAGGGCCTGCTGTCGGTCTGCGTGCTCACCGACCCCACGTTCGGCGGCGTGACCGCCTCGTTCGCGACGCTGGGCGACGTGCTGGTCGCCGAGCGGGGCGCGCTCATCGGCTTCGCGGGTCCGCGCGTCATCGCCGCGGCCACCAGGGAGCGGCTGCCCGAGGGCTTCCAGAGCGCCGAGTACCTGTTCGCCGGCGGCATGCTCGACCGCGTCGAGCCCCGCGAGGGCCTGCGCCCGCTGCTGTCCCGCCTGCTCGCACTGACCACCCCGCACGCCGTGGTGGCGCGCGACCCGGACGAACTGACCGCCCCGCACCCGCCCGCCGTGGCGCGCGACCGGGACGAACTGACCGCCCCGCGCCCGCCCGCTGTGGTGCGCGATCCCGACGAGCTGACCGGCCCGCTGCGCCCCCATGAGACGGTACGGCTGGCCCGCGACACCGCCCGACCCACCGCCCTGGACTACATCTGGCACCTGTGCACCGACTTCGTCGAACTGCACGGCGACCGCCTGCACGCCGACGACCCCGCGATCGTCGGCGGCCCCGCGATGCTCGGCGGCGCACCGGTGATGATCGTGGCCCACCAGAAGGGCCACGACACCAAGGAGCTCGTCGCCAGGAACTTCGGCCTGGCCCACCCCGAGGGCTACCGCAAGGCGCTGCGCCTGATGCGCCTGGCCGACCGCCTGGGCCTCCCGGTGGTGACCTTCGTGGACACGCAGGGCGCCGCTCCCGGTGTCGGCGCCGAGGACCGCGGCCAGTCGTGGGCCATCGCCGAGTGCCTGGCCGGGATGTCGGAGCTGGCCGTGCCGGTGGTCGCCACCGTCATCGGCGAGGGCGGCAGCGGCGGCGCGCTGGCGCTGGCCGTGGCCAACCGGGTGCTGATGCTGCGCCACGCCGTCTACTCGGTGATCAGCCCGGAGAGCTGCTCCACGATCCTGCACGGCGACCCCTCGCACGCCCTGGAGCTGTCGTCGTCGCTGCGCATCACCGCGCCCGACCTGCTGCGGCTGGGCGTCGTGGACGGCGTCGTGCCCGAACCGGCCGGCGGCGCCCAGGAGAACCCCGCCGCCGCGATGGACGCGCTGCGCGAGGCGGTGCTGGAGGCGCTGGGCGAGCTGGCCGGAATGGACGGCGCCCAGCTGCGCAAGGACAGGTACGAGCGGTTTCGCCGGCTGGGAGTGGTCGAGGGTGGCTGAACAGGATCTGCACGCGGCGCTGCGGCTGCTGCGCGAGGAAGTGGGAAACCTGGTCAAGACCGTTCCCGGACCGGTCTCGTCGGTCTCGGTACGGCTGGGCGACTGCTCGCTGGAGGTGTCGTGGGCCGGGGCCGTGCCGGCGGCGCCCGCCGTACAGGCTGAGTGGGAGGAAGCGCCGCAGGAGGCGGCCGATCCGGCGCTGACGGTCGTGACGGCGCCGCTCGTCGGCACGTTCTACGTCGCGCCCGAGCCCGGAGCGGCGCCGTTCGTGCGCGCGGGAGACCGCGTGGAGGCGGGCCAGACGATCGGCATCGTGGAGGCGATGAAGCTGATGAACCCGGTGGCCGCCGAGCGGTCCGGCGAGGTCGTGGAGGTGCTGGCGGGCAACGCCGAGCCGGTGGAGTACGGACAGGACCTGGTGCGGATCAGGGTGGACGGATGAGGCCGCGCAAGATCCTCATCGCCAACCGGGGCGAGATCGCGGTCCGCGTGGCCAGGACCTGCCGGGAGCTGGGCATTCCCACGGTGGCCGTGTACTCGAGCGCCGACCGGGCGGCCAGGCACGTGGCGGCCTGCGACGAGGCGGTGAGCATCGGCCCGCCCCCGGCCCGCCGCAGCTACCTCTACGTGCCGGCGATCATCGAGGCGGCGCTGCGGACGGGGGCGGACGCGATCCACCCGGGCTACGGGTTCCTGTCGGAGGACGCCGACTTCGCCCGGATCTGCGCCGCCCACGGCATCACGTTCATCGGCCCGCGCCCCGAGGTCATGGACCTCGTCGGCGACAAGGCGCGGGTACGCGCGCTGATGGCCGACGCCGGGCTGCCGGTGCTGCCCGGCAGCGACGGCGCGGTGCCCTCGCCGGCCGACGCGGAGAAGATCGGGGCCGAGATCGGCTACCCGGTGATCGTCAAGGCCGCGGCGGGCGGCGGCGGGCGCGGCATCGCGGTCGCCCGCGACGCCGGCGAGCTGCGCGAGGTCTACCGCGCCACCACCGCGCTGGCCCAGCAGGTCTTCGGCGACGGGTCGGTGTACGTCGAACGGTTCGTCCCGGCGGCCAGGCACGTCGAGGTGCAGCTGCTCGGCGACGCCTCGGGCAGCGTCATCCACCTGGGCGAGCGCGACTGCTCGCTGCAGCGCCGCAACCAGAAGCTGGTCGAGGAGGCGCCATCCCCGCTGCTGCCGGACGACCTGCGCCGCCGGCTCGGCGCGTACGCGGTGGCCGGGGCCCGGCACGTCGGCTACACCGGCGCCGGCACGATGGAGTTCCTGGTCGACGCCGACGGCAACGCCACCTTCATGGAGATCAACGCCAGGATCCAGGTCGAGCACCCGGTCACCGAACTGCTCACCGGCGTGGACCTGGTCGCCGAACAGATCAGGGCCGCCTCAGGGGAACGGCTCTCGCTCACGCAGGAGCAGGTCACGCTGACCGGCGCGGCCATCGAGTGCCGCGTCAACGCCGAGGACCCAGCCACGGGCTTCCGCCCCACACCCGGTCTCCTCACCGTGTTCCGCCCGCCGGGCGGGCCGGGCGTCCGCGTCGACTCGGGCTTCGCCCAGGGCGACCGGGTGCCGCCCGACTACGACTCGCTCGTCGCCAAGCTGGTCGTGTGGGCGCCGACGCGGGCCCAGGCGATCGCCAGGGCCGACCGGGCGCTGGCCGAGTTCGCCGTCGAGGGTCCAGGCGTGGCCACCACCGTCCCGCTGCTGCGCGCGCTGCTGGCCCAGCCCGAGTTCGCCGCCGGCACCCACACGACCGCCTTCGTCACCGACTACCTCTCCCGCACCCCGGCCCCCACCGGCTAACACGCTCCCGGCCAAAGAGCGGGCCGGTCCAGGCGGCCAAGGGGGGCCGTGACGGTGGTGCGTCTGTCCGACGTGAGAAGCGACCCCCACGATCGGCGCCCGCGCGCGGCGGCGGGTGGCGTGGGGGCGGCTCGCCGTAACGGATAAGGCACGAGAAGGGTTAAGACTCGGAGCGCACCAGGTCGAGGGCTTTTTGGAGGTCTTCGGGATACTCCGTGGTGAAGGAGATCCACTCACCCGAAGATGGGTGCTCGAAGGCCAGGGACACCGCGTGCAGCCACTGGCGCGTCACGCCCAGCCGGGCCGCCAGCGTCGGGTCGGCGCCGTAGAGGAGGTCGCCCACGCACGGGTGCCGCAGGGCGGACATGTGCACCCGGATCTGGTGCGTGCGTCCCGTCTCCAGCTTGATGTCCAGCAACGACGCCGCCCGGAACGCCTCGATCGTGTCGTAGTGCGTCACCGACGGCTTGCCGCCCGCCACCACCGCCCAGCGCCCGTCCCCGGCCGGATGCCGGTCGATCGGCGCGTCCACGGTGCCGCGGAACGGGTCGGGATGTCCCTGGACGAGGGCGTTGTAGCGCTTGTCCACCGTGCGCTCCTTGAAGGCGCGTTTGAGGTGGGAGTACGCGTGCTCGCTCTTGGCCACGACCATCGCCCCGGTGGTGTTGGCGTCGAGCCGGTGCACGATGCCCTGGCGCTCGGCCGCGCCGCTGGTGGCGATGGTGTGCCCGGCACCGAGCAGGCCGCCGATCACGGTGGGGCCGGTCCAGCCGACGGTCGGGTGGGCGGCCACGCCGATCGGCTTGTTGACCACGACGATGTCGTCGTCCTCGTACACGATCGTCATGCCGGGCACCGGCTCGGCGACCGGCATCGGGGTGGTGACCGGGGGCGGCATCGTCACCTCCAGCCAGGCGCCCGCGTGCACCCGGTCGGACTTGGCCGCCTCGCTGCCGTCGACCAGCACCTCGCCGGCGCCGATCAGCTCGGCGGCGCGCGTACGGGAGAAGCCGAACAGCCGCGAAAGGGCGGCGTCCAGCCGCTCCCCCTCCAGCCCGTCCGGGACGGGCAGGCTGCGCTGCTCGCTCACTTCTTCACCTCGCGGGTGCCGTCGATCTGCAGGCCGCGCCAGGCCAGGATGACCGCCAGGATGCCGCCGCACACGATGGCGGAGTCGGCGATGTTGAAGACCGGGAAGTAGTCGATGATCGGGAAGTTGCCCGGCAGCACCTCGATGAAGTCGACCACGTGCCCCTGCAGCTGGGTCGACCGGCCGATGCCGGACGGCCAGCGCAGCAGCCGGTCGGTGAGGTTGCCCAGCGCGCCGCCCAGCAGCAGGCCCAGCGTGATCGCCCACGGCAGGCTGCGCAGCTTGCGGGCGGTGCGGATGATCGCCACCACCACGCCCGTGGCGATGATGGTGAACACGAACGTCATCCCGGTCCCGATGCTGAACGCGGCGCCGGAATTGAAGATCACCCGGAACTGGAGCACGCCCGAGATGATCACGTTGGGCGGCTCGCCTTCGAGCGTCCGCAGCACCACGGTCTTGGTGACCAGGTCTGCCGCGTAGATCACGAAGGCGAGCGCGCCCAGCAGGAGGAGGAGCTTGCGCTTTACCTGCGCTCCTCCCGCTGCTTGCACGTCACGCACAGCGTCGCCCTCGGGAACGCCTGCAGGCGCTCCTTGCCGATCGGCTTCTGGCACGATTCGCACACTCCATAGGTCCCTGCGTCGATCCTGGCGATCGCACGTTCGTTCTGCGCGACCAGGTCGCGCGCATTCAGGGTAAGGGCGATCTCGCGTTCGCGCTCATAGGTCTTGGCTCCGGCGTCCGCCTGGTCGTCGCCGGCGCCCTGCGTCACATCGCCCGAGGCGATCTCCGACTCGTGGCGGCGAATGTCGGCGTTGAGCTCGTCTATCTCCCTTTGCAGGGACTCGCGTACCTCGGCCAGCTCCTGCTCCGACCACATCGACGGTGTTGCGGTCTGCGTGACTGCCGCCATGGCTGCCTCCATGCTGATCAAGGCCGGTGAATGGTGCGGGCAGCTTAGGTGCCCGATAACGGATCGGCAAACGACCCGCCGTGCGGTTTACCCCTCCCGTACTATCCCGCCCCGCGAATTCAACTCCTCCGCTGGAGAGTCCATTCCCACCGCTTTGCCCGCCACGGACGCGGCCCGCGGAAAACGGGGAAGTCTTTCGCTCCACTCTGCGTTATGGTTTGAGCCTGCAAGGCGTTGATGGGGCCCGACTGTGAGGGATATCACCCCGGAGCCGCCGGAAGAACGGCTCGTCACCGAGCTCACTAGAACCGGCCGCAGCCCTGAACGAAGAGGGCCCCTTTTCCGGGGCCAAGAAGGGTGGTACCGCGGAGCCCTCCGGCTTCGTCCCTTCACGCACCTGTCAGCTTGTGACCAGCGTGGAGGTCCCGCCCGAGATGTCTTCCCACTCTTTCCGCTCTCTTCCCGCGCAGGTCGACCTGCCCGCGCTCGAGCGCGAGGTCCTCGACCGCTGGCGCGACGGGAAGATCTTCGAGCGCTCGGTGGAGCAGAACGAAGGCAACCCGTCGTGGGTCTTCTACGAGGGCCCGCCCACCGCCAACGGCCTGCCCGGCGTCCACCACGTCGAGGCGCGCGTCTTCAAGGACCTGTTCCCGCGCTACAAGACGATGCGCGGCTTCAGCGTCCCCCGCAAGGCCGGCTGGGACTGCCACGGCCTGCCCGTCGAGGTCGGCATCGAGAAGGAACTCGGCCTGTCCGGCAAGAAGGACATCGAGGCGTACGGCATCGCCGAGTTCAACGCCAAGTGCCGCGAGTCCGTGCTGCGCCACGTCGACGCCTTCGAAGAGCTCACCGAGCGGATGGGCTACTGGATCGACCTGTCCACCGCCTACCGGACCATGGACCCGTCCTATATCGAGTCGGTCTGGTGGTCGCTGAAGGTCATCTTCGACAAGGGCCTGCTGTTCCGCGACTTCCGCATCACCCCGTACTGCCCGCGCTGCGGCACCGGCCTGTCCGACCACGAGCTGGGCCAGCCGGGCGGCTACGAGACCGTGTCGTCGCCGTCGGTGTACGTGCGCATGCCGGCCACCTCGGGCCGCCTCCAGGAACTCGGCGCCTCGCTGCTGGTCTGGACGACGACGCCGTGGACGCTGGTGTCCAACACCGCGGTCGCCGTACACCCCGACGTCACCTACGTCGCCGCGCGCACCGCCGACGGCGAGGTGCTCGTGGTCGCCGAGCCGCTGCTCGGCGTGCTGGGCGACGGCGCCACCGAAGTGGCCCGTTTCACCGGCCGCGAGCTGGAGCACACCTCCTACACGCGCCCCTTCGACCTCGTCGACATCCCGGGCGCGCACTACGTCGTGCTCGGCGACTACGTCACCGTCGAGGACGGCACCGGCCTGGTCCACCAGGCGCCCGCGTTCGGCGCCGACGACCTCACGGTCTGCAAGAAGTACGGCATGCCGGTCGTCAACCCGATCGGCCCCGACGGCCGCTTCCTCGACGACGTGCCCATGGTCGGCGGCCAGTTCTTCAAGGACGCCGACGAGGGCCTCACCGAGGACCTGCGCGCCCGCGGCCTGCTGTTCCGCGGCGGCCACTTCGAGCACAGCTACCCCCACTGCTGGCGCTGCCACACCGCGCTGCTCTACTACGCGCTGCCCTCCTGGTACATCCGCACCACCGCGGTCAAGGACCAGATGCTCGCCGAGAACGAGAAGACCAACTGGTTCCCCGACACGATCAAGTGGGGCCGGTTCGGCGAGTGGCTGCGCAACAACGTCGACTGGTCGCTGTCGCGCTCGCGCTACTGGGGCACACCGCTGCCGCTGTGGGTGTGCACCGCCGACGAGAGCCACATCACCTGCGTCGGCTCCCTGGAGGAATTGGGCGAGCTGGCCGGGCGGGAACTGTCCGCGCTCGACCCCCACCGCCCGTTCGTGGACGACGTGTCCTTCCCCTGCCCGTCCTGCTCGGCCGAGGCGCGGCGCGTGCCCGACGTCATCGACGCCTGGTACGACTCCGGCTCGATGCCGTTCGCCCAGTGGGGCGCCCGCGGCAAGCCCGAGGGCGTCTACCCGGCGCAGTTCATCTGCGAGGCCACCGACCAGACGCGCGGCTGGTTCTACTCGCTCATGGCCGTCGGCACGCTGACCTTCGGCCAGTCCTCCTACGAGAACGTGCTCTGCCTCGGCCTCATCCTGGCCGAGGACGGCCGCAAGATGAGCAAGCACCTGGGCAACGTGCTGCAGCCCATCCCGCTCATGGACCAGCACGGCGCCGACGCCCTGCGCTGGTTCATGGCCTGCTCCGGCTCGCCCTGGGCGGCGCGCCGGGTCGGCCACGGCACGCTGGAGGAGATCGTCAGGAAGGTCCTGCTGACCTACTGGAACACCGCCTCCTTCTTCACCCTCTACGCCAACGCCTCGTCCTGGACGCCGCGGGACGCCTCCCCCGCCGCCGAGCGGCCGCTCATCGACCGCTGGGCGCTGGCCGAGCTCCACCGCACCGTCGCCGAGGTGAGCGCGGCGCTCGACGAGTACGACACCGTGCGGGCCGGGCGCCGGCTGGCGGAGTTCCTCGACGACCTGTCCAACTGGTACGTGCGCCGCTCGCGCCGCCGGTTCTGGCAGGGCTCGCAGGACGCCTTCGCCACCCTGTACGAGTGCCTGGAGACCGTCACGCGGCTCATGGCGCCGATCACCCCGTTCGTCACCGACTACCTGTGGGACGTGCTGCGCCGGGAGGGCGACCCCGCCTCGGTGCACCTGACCTCGTGGCCGGCCGTACGGGAGGATCTGCTCGACCCCGCGCTGTCCCAGCAGATGGCCCTGGTGCGGCGGCTGGTCGAACTGGGCCGCTCCGCGCGCGCCTCCTCAGGGGTGAAGACCCGCCAGCCGCTCGGCCGCGCGCTGGTCGGCGCCCACGACTGGCCCGCCCTGCCCAACGAACTGCGCGAGCTCATCGCCGACGAGCTGAACGTGCAGACGCTGGAGGACATGTCCGGCTACAGCGCCGACCTCGTCTCCTACACGGTCAAGCCCAACTTCCGCGCGCTGGGCAAGCGGTTCGGCTCCCAGACCAAGCTGGTCGCCGCCGCCGTCTCCGCCGCCGACGCCGCCTCCCTGGCGCGCACCCTGCGCTCCGGGGGTACGGCTTCGCTGGAGGCGGGCGAGCTCGGCACGGTCGAGGTGGGCCCCGACGACGTGATCGTCACCGAGCAGCCGCGCTCCGGCTGGGCGGTGGAGACCGGCGCCGTCGACACCGGCACCGGCGAGACCGTCGCCCTCGACCTGGCCATGACCGGCGAACTGCGCAGGGCCGGGCTCATCCGCGAGGTCATCCGCCTGGTGCAGGACGCCCGCAAGTCGAGCGGCCTGGCGATCACCGACCGGATCGACCTGTGGTGGGCGGCCGCCTCGCCCGACCTTTCCGAGGCGCTGCGGTCCGACGGCGGGCTGGTGGCCGACGAGGTCCTCGCCGTGTCGGTCACGGAGGGCTCGTCCGAGCTGCCGGTGTTCACCGACGCCGACCTGGGACTGACCTTCCAGCTACGCCGCGCCTAGAGGTGGGAAGACGCGGTCCCCTTCGCCTGGGGGCCGCGTCTTTCCATGTGCGAGGCCGCTTCGCCCCTTGGGCGGGGCGGCGTCAGCTTGGGCGCGGCGTGGTCAGCTTGGGCACGGCGGCGTCAGCTTGGGCGCGGCGTGGTCAGCTTGGGCACGGCGGCGTCAGCTTGGCACGGCGGCGCTTGGGCGCGGCGGCGTCAGCTTGGGCGGGGTGGCGTCAGCTGACCGATTCGCGGTCGTTCTGGCAGACCGAGCAGCTCGTCAGCCCGGCGGCTTCGGCCTGGGCCAGCGTCATGGTCTCCACGCCCGTGTCACCGGCGCCGCGGATCAGCGGGCAGGCGGTGCTGTGGTAGCGGCGCGTGCCGACGATGACCTTGACCGTGCCCGGCCGCGTGTCCTTGGCGGGAGCGTCGTCACCGGCGTCGCCCTCGGCGGCCGGCCGGGGCTTCGGTTCCGGCTTCGGCGCCTCCGGCTTGCCCTCCACCGGGGACTCGGCGGGCGTGGGCCGTGAGCCGGGCTCAGGCTTCTTCTCCGGGGCCGCGGGCTTGGCCTCGCCGTTGGTGGTCGCGGGGGCGACATAAGGCGCCACACGCGGCCCTGATGGGCTCTTGCCGGTGGGCCTGCCCTCGTCGGCGACCGGCGCCTCGGGCCGCCGGCCCGCGCCGTTGTCGCCGGTGACCGGATGCCCGGCCTTCTCCTCGGCCTGAGGCTTCTGTCCGGTCGAAGGCTTCTGCCCGGTCGGAGCCACATGCTCGGGCTTGCCTGTCGCGGGCTTGCCCGTCACGGGCTTCTCGTCCGTCCCGGACCTGTTGTCCGTCCCGGGCTGGGGGTCCCTCCCGGGCTTGTTGTCCGTCCCGGGCTGCTCGTCCTTCCAGGACTTGTCGGCCGCGGTGCTCGCAGGCCTGCCGCTCGCAGTCGGGGGCCGGCCGTCCGCGCTCGTGGGCTTGCCCGCCGCACTCGGGGGCTGGCTCGCCGGGCCCGTGGGGCTGCCCGTCGGCGGCTTGGACGGGGACTCCATGGCGGGGAGCCGGAGGTGCGGGTTGGTGGTCTCGGCGTCGGACTCGTCGTCCGGTCCCGGGGCGGGCGGGGTGTCGTCACCGGCCGCGGAGGGCTTCGCCGTACCGGAGGAAGAGGCTTTGGGGGCGAACCAGCCGCCAGGCTGGTCGGGCCCGGACTCCGGAGTGGGGGTGGAAGCGGCGGGGGCCGGCTTCGGCGCTGCGACGGGGCCCTGGGGCCGGATGTCGCGGGTCGCCTCGGAGGGTTCCGCCGGAAGCTCGGCGGAGACGGTCCTGGTCTCCGGCGAGGCAGCGGGGTGGGGCGTGACGGGCTCGGGGTCGGCGGCAGGCGGCAGCTGCCGTCCACCGAGCGCCGCGTCGGGCAGGCAGCTCGTGCAGGGCGTGAAGCCCTCCTCGCGCGCCTCCTCGAAGGTGAGCTCCTCGTGATCCCGTCCGATCAGCTGACGGCATCCCGGTACGTGGTAACGCTTGCGCCCGGGGATCACCAGGACGAGGGCGTCCGGGGAGATCCCGCGTGCCGCGGGCCGGCGGGGAGCCGGTGAGGGGACGGTCGCCGTCTGCTGGAACGTCTGGGGACGCGGAGGAGACGGCGGCGCTCCCGCGGGAGCCTGGTCGGAGTGCGGCGGCTGCGGGTACCCGAACTTCGCGGGTTCGGGAGGGGTGGCCGTGGCCCCGGCACGCCCGCCGGGGAACAGCTCATGACGCCGCAGCAGCGCCCCGATCACCAGGAACAACGCGGAAAGCACGCTCACCACGATGGACCACATGATCAGGAACGGCTTTGCCAGCACGAAGCCCGCGATCAGTAGTACGACCGCCGCGAGCACCAAACCAGCACTGATAAGGATCACTAGGGGGCTCTCTCGAGTGACGGGTCCTTGTGTTGACCCGCTACTTTACCGGCGGTCGTTGTGCGGGCCGTCGGCGCCGGGGAAGGCGCCCTGGGGAGCCTCGCCGCCGAACGGGCTGGGACCGCCGGGAAGCGGCTGCTGACCACCCTGGGGTACGGCGTGCGACATGGCCGGAGCGCCGGGGTTCGGCAGAACCGGGAACCCGCCGCTGCCCTCCGCGGAGACGTTCAGCTCGGCGAGCTGGTTCTCCAGGTAGAGCTTGAGGCGGCTGCGGTACTCGCGCTCGAAGCTGCGCAGCTCCTCGACCTTGCGCTCCAGCTCGTCACGGGTCTGGACGAGGGAGCCCATGGCCTGGCGGTGGCGCTCCTGCGCGTCGCGCTCCAGCGTCTCGGCGCGGGCACGGGCGTCACCGATGACCTGCTCGGCCTGGCGGCGAGCCTTGGTCAGGATGTCGTCGGCCTCGCGGCGGGCGCGGGTGACGGTCTCGTCCGCCTCGCGGCGGGCGTCGGCGATGGCCTGGTCGGCCGTCTGCTGGGCGAGGGCGAGCACGCGGGCCGCGGTGTCCATGTTGTCCTCGGCGGGAGGCATGTTCATGGCAACGGGCTGGGGCTGCGGCTGCATGGGCTGCGGCTCGGGGGCCCGCATGGGCTCCGGCTGCGGGGGCAGCTGCATCTCGGCCTTCGGCTCCTGCACCGGGGCGGAGGCCATGGGCATGTTCATGCCGCCGGGCACCTTCCCACGCAGGCACTCGGCCAGTTTGGCGCGAAGCTCCTCGTTCTCTTGGATCAGGCGGTCAAGCTCAGCTTCCACCTCGTCGAGGAAGGCGTCTACTTCTTCCTCGTCGTAGCCCGGCCGTAGCCGGGTGGTACTGAACTGCTTGTTCCGCACGTCAGCGGGCGTCAGCGGCATTTTTTGGTCTCCTTGGCGCGCTTGGAGTCTGTCCGGAGGGGGCAGACCCGAATCACTTCAGCGCGGACACGAGTCGGTTCTCGACCGGACCTCGCAGGCCCGTCACCTGGCGAGTGATCCAGCGATCTGGATCAGGATCAGCACCACGATGAACAGGACTGTGAAGCTTAGGTCAAAGGCCACCGTACCCAACCGGAGGGGAGGAATGAAACGGCGGAGAAACTTGAGAGGTGGGTCGGTTGCGGTGTATGTGGCCTCTGCGAGGACCAGCACGACGCCGGAGGGCCGCCACTGGCGGGCGAACGCCTGCACCGTCTCAAAGATCATTCTTCCGATGAGCAACACCAGGTAGAGGGACAGGACAACCACCAAGATCTGACCTACGATCCCCACGGCGTGGCCGCGCCTCCACTTCTGATGAGCCCTCCCGTCGGTCTCGGTGAGACCAGGTTGGGTCCGATAGACATACAGAGACTCTAACTCTGGTTGAAGAATCCGCGTTCCGCGATTCGAGCCTTGTCCTCGGCGGTCACCTCGACATTGGCAGGGGACAACAGGAACACCTTGTTGGTAACACGTTCAATGCTGCCATGTAGGCCAAAGACCAGACCTGCCGCGAAATCCACCAGCCGCTTGGCGTCGCTGTCAACCATTTCAGTCAAGTTCATGATGACCGGGGTGCCGTCCCGGAAGTGCTCTCCGATCGTACGCGCCTCGTTGTACGTGCGCGGATGGAGCGTGGTGATCCTCGCGAGGTCGGTGGTACGCCGCTCCAGGACCGTCGTCGAGGGCCTCGGCGCGGGTACGCCGGGGTCGGTCTCGTCATCGCGGTCCTGGACCGCGACGGCCCGCTCCTCACCGGTCCGCGGCGACTCCTCCTCGTACGGAGGGTCGTAGTCCGCGTAGGCCTCGTACCTCTCGTAACGGTCGTCCTCCACGAGACCGAGGTAGACCGCCATCTTGCGCATTGCGCCGGCCATACTACGTCGTCCTCCTGCTCATGGTCGCACTCGCTCGGGCGGGGACCCGAGGCGGTAGCCGTACCCCCTTGGAGCTCACCGCAGATCGACCTCTACTAAGACCCACTTGAGGGGACATTACCTGACGAAGGGCTTGCGGCGACCGAGCAACGCCGTACCGACCCGCACGTGTGTCGCGCCGTGGGCCACAGCCTCGGACAAATCCCCACTCATCCCCGCGGACACCATGGCCGCGCCCGGATGGCGCGACCGAAGCGCGAGCGCGATCTCCCGCAGCCTGCCGAACGCCTTGCCCGGGTCCTCCCCCAGCGGCGCCACCGCCATCACCCCGCCCAGCCGCACGCCGTCGGCCGCCGCGATCACATCGGCCAGCGCGGGCACGTCGGCGGGCAGCGCGCCGCCGCGTTCCGGGTCGTCGTCGAGCGCCACCTGTACCAGGCACGTCACCTCGCGCCCCGCCCTGACGGCCTCCTTGGAGATCGCCCTGGCCAGCCGTTCGCGGTCGACGGAGTGGATCACGTCCGCGTACCCGACCACCGACCTGACCTTGTTCGTCTGCAACTGCCCCACGAAGTGCCAGGTCAACGGCAGATCGGCGCATTCGGCGGCCTTGCCCGCGGCTTCCTGGTCGCGGTTCTCGCCGACGTCGCGGACGCCCAGCTCGGCGAGGATCCGCACGTCGTCGGCGGGGTAGGTCTTGGTGATCGCGATCAGCGTCACCTCCGCCCGGTCCCTGCCGGCGGCGCGGCACGCCTGCGCGATCCGCTCCTCCACCTCGCCCAGCCGCTCGCCGATCTCCGCCTTGCGCGTCACTTCACACCTTTCTCCCGGTACGGCAGGCCGCCGTCACCAGGAGGCCCGCCGTAAGAACGCTACTCCAGGGCAGGGTGGGGCCTCGCACGTGAGTTCGATCACTCTTTGCCCGCGGCGGCATGTCGCCAGCGGGAGAGCCCAGGGCCGGACGCCGGCGACAGGGCATCCACGCCACAGATCGGCGGGATTCGGCGGAAGGGCGTCCCTCGCCGCAGGCCGGTTGGATTCTCGCCGTGGGGTGGCGGGCGGTGAACAGCAGAGCGCCCGCGCCGGTTGCGGCGCGGGCGCACAGTGGAGCTGTGGCTACTTGAGGAAGTCCGGGACGTCCAGTTCCTCTTCCTGCTCCTCGAAGACCACCGGACGGCGCTTGGCCGGCTCCGACATCCGGGAGTTGATCGGTGTCGGCGGGTTCGGGGGCTCGGGGGCCGGGCGGGGGATGGAGACCGGGGCGGGCGGCTCCTCCGCGACCGGCTCCACCGCGGGAGCCACCTGGGCGGCGGGCGCGGGCTGCGCGGGCGCCGGTTCCGGAGTGTGCTGCTCGGCCGCGCGGACGGGCTCAGGCCTGGGCTCCGGCCGCTGGTCCGGGCGCATCGGCTCGGCGCGCAACTGCGAGTAGGGGACCGAGTCCGAGCGTACGGGCTCGGGGCGGGCGGGCTCCGCGCGCGGCGGCGCCACCGGCTCGGCCTTCACGCTCGGCGCCTGGACGCCGCTCGGGCGTACCGGGGCCGAGGCCTGGGCTGCGGTGGCCGACGATGCAGCCGGCCGTACGGCGGCCGGAGGCAGCTTGGGCACCTCGTCGAAGCCGGCGGCGATGACGGTGACCCGTACCTCGTCGCCGAGCGCGTCGTCGATGACCGTGCCGAAGATGATGTTGGCGTCGGGCGCGGCGGCCATCGACACCAGCTGGGCGGCCTCGTTGATCTCGAACAGGCCCAGGTCGGAGCCGCCCGCGATGGACAGCAGCACCCCGTGGGCGCCGTCGATCGAGGCTTCCAGCAGCGGGCTGGAGACCGCCATCTCGGCCGCCGCCACGGAACGGTCGTCACCCCGCGCATGCCCTATCCCCATGAGGGCCGAGCCGGCGCCGGACATGACGGATTTCACATCCGCGAAGTCCAGGTTGATCAGACCGGGCGTGGTGATCAGATCCGTGATGCCCTGGACACCGGACAGCAGCACCTGGTCGGCCGCCTTGAAGGCGTCCAGCACGCTGACCTGGCGGTCGGAGATCGACAGCAGGCGGTCGTTCGGGATCACGATCAGGGTGTCGACCTCGTCGCGCAGCGTCTCTATGCCCGCTTCGGCCTGCGAGGCCCTGCGCCGCCCTTCGAAGCTGAACGGCCTGGTCACCACACCTATCGTCAGCGCGCCAAGTGACCTGGCGATGTTGGCCACCACGGGCGCGCCACCGGTGCCGGTGCCACCGCCTTCGCCCGCCGTGACGAAGACCATGTCGGCGCCCTTGAGCACCTCTTCGATCTCTTCACGGTGGTCCTCGGCCGCCTTGCGCCCCACATCGGGGTTGGCGCCCGCGCCAAGTCCGCGCGTGAGCTCACGGCCCACGTCCAATTTCACGTCGGCGTCACTCATCAGCAGCGCCTGGGCGTCGGTGTTTATCGCGATGAACTCGACGCCCTTGAGTCCCTCTTCGATCATCCGGTTGACGGCGTTGACTCCGCCGCCGCCGATGCCGACGACCTTGATGACCGCGAGGTAGTTCTGCGGTGCTGCCACGACGAGGGGCCTTTCCGCTCGTTGACTTGCCATTTCGGTGCGGATTGTTCTCCGCCATTTCTCACTTCGGGTAACTCTCAACCTCAGGTTGAGATTTAGATTTATGTCAACCTGAGGATTGATACGGACAGTAGGAGTTACGCTCCGGGCGGGTCAACTAACCGCGCCGCAAGCACGTCCGGCGTGTCGCGGGCTGTCCGATTCGTTCCCGTGTCATGCCTGGCCGGGCTCCCGTCCGGGATACAGACTCTCACGCTCCACCCCCCGGATCGGACAGGCTCCACCCATTCTCCTCCCAAACCCTCACCACCCCAAGCCGCCGCGGCTTGCCCTGGAACTACCACGCACCGGGCAATCCATGTCTTAACCCACTCCCACCCCAGCTCAAGCCCCTCATAGAGGGGTACGGCAGGCCCCTGGCCCACCCCGCGGAGAACACCGCGCAGGGGGCATCCGGCGGATCACACGGCCGCTTCCGGAGCAGGCGCGCCGGGCGGCCAACGGGTTGCGAGCGGACACCGGAACCACCGGCCCAAGCACGCACACCGGCCATGGCGCCCCGGACAACCGGCCTGGGCGCACCGGCTACCAGAAAGACGCCACCGGGCAAGGCGGGCAAGGCGGGCGCGGGCGGCGCGGCGCGGGGCGGCGCGGCGGGGGTCGCCTGGCGGAGGGCACTGCGGGTTGGCGCGGGGCGGGGCGGGGCGGGTGCGACGGAGTGGCCCGGCGCAGCGGGTGCGGGGGGCGGGTGCGGGTGGGGCGGGCGCGGGGTGGGGCGGACGAGGCGGTGGGGCGGACGAGGCGATGGAGCGGGTGCCAGGCGGGAGGGGTAGCTCCTGGCAAGCCGTCGGCCCCATGACCGGGGGCCGTGACGGCGGGGGCCACGTCCGACGTGAGAAGCGACCCCCCCCGACCTGCCCCAGCGCACGTCGGCGGGTGGCGTCAGCCCGGCTTGCCGTAACAGAGAGGAAGCTGCACGCAAGAAGAACAGAGAGGAAGCTGCACGCAAGAAGACCGGATCACTTGAGCGTCACCACGTCGGGCGAGCTGACGTCGTACACGTCAGCCTTGCGGGACAGGAGGGAGAGCAGCACGGCCGCCTTGTCCTCGCCGCGGTCGGCGCCGCCCCACACCACGGTCCGCCCGTCGTTGAGGCCGAACGTGATCCCCTCGGCCGACGACGCCCGCACCGTCTTCACCTTCCCCGACAACGTGTCCGGCAGCGTGCTGACGACCTTGAGGGCGGCCAGCGTCACGGGGTCGGTCGGGCTGGGCCGGTCCATGTGCAGCACGGGCAGGTCGGGCGGCCCGATGGCGCGGATCTCGGTCACGACGCCCTGCTTGTCGACGAGCGCCGCCTTCCCGCCCACGGGCAGCACGGCGACCGGCTCGCGTTCGGCGACGGTGATCTCCAGCGTGGACGGCCACACCCGCGCGGCCTTCACGGTCGCGAGCTGCCGGATGCCCAGTACGCGGCTCTCGACCGAGGCCAGGTCGACGGTGGCCAGCGGGTGCAGGGCGGCGATCGCGGCCTGCTGCTCGATCTGGTCGGCCGGAACTGTGAGATTCCCCACGATCTCGACATTTCGCACGCCGAGGACAGGCGAGTAGAAAACCAGCCATACCGCCGTGCCCACGACCCCGGCGGTCAGCAGCCCGATGAAGGCGGTCCGTGCCCTCACCGGGTGGACAGCTCCGCGACGATCTGCGGCCCGAGCTCGGTGACGTCGCCCGCGCCCATGGTCAGGACGATGTCGCCCTGCCGCGCCTTGTCCGCCACCAGCGCGGGCACGGCGGCCTTGTCGGGCGCGTAGTCGACGTGGGATTCGGGCAGGTTGACCCGCTCG
Organism: Nonomuraea sp. NPDC059023; assembly: GCF_042740095.1. Taxonomy (NCBI): domain Bacteria; kingdom Bacillati; phylum Actinomycetota; class Actinomycetes; order Streptosporangiales; family Streptosporangiaceae; genus Nonomuraea; species Nonomuraea sp. NPDC059023. The sequence continues at coordinate 26,756 of NZ_JBHYIO010000003.1, forward strand.
GCGACCATGGCCCCCGACACTCCCGGCTCGGGATCCTCGCGGGCGCCGTAGACGTCCAGGACGATCGCGCGGTCGGCCAGGCCGAGCGCCGCGCCGAACTCGTCGGCGAAGAACCGGGTGCGCGAGTACAGGTGCGGCTGGAAGACCGCGATGACCCGCCCGTCACCCGAGTAGGAGGCGACCACGTCGCGGGCGGCGCGCAGGTCGGCGGCCAGCTCGGTGGGGTGGTGGGCGTAGCTGTCGAAGACCGCCACGCCGCCCGCCTCACCCTTGGCCTCGAAGCGCCGCTTGGCCCCCGTGAAGGCCGCCAGACCGTCCCTGATCTCCTCGAACGGCAGGCCCAGGGCATCGGCCACGGCCACCACCGCGGTGGCGTTGAGCGCGTTGTGCGCCCCGGGAACGGCCAGCCTGACCTCGCCGCGCCCCTCGATCGTGAAGCGCGTGCCGAACCCGTCGGGCCGCACCCCGCTGACGCGGTAGTCGTCGGACGCGGTGCCGTAGGTCCTGACCCGCAGCCCGCGCTTGGCGGCCACCTCGGCCAGCGCCGCCGACCCCGGGTCGTCGGCGCAGATGACCAGCAGCGAGCCGACCCGCTCCACGAAGCGGTTGAAGCTGTCGTACACGGCCCGCGGGTCGCCGTAGTTGTCGAGATGGTCCGCCTCGACATTCGTCACCAGCGCGATGTCCGGCGCCAGCATCAGGAACGACCCGTCGCTCTCGTCGGCCTCGGCCACGAACACCTCACCGTTGCCCTCGTCCGCGCCGAGCCCGGTGGTGACCAGTTGCCCGCCCACGCAGTAGGACGGGTCGGCCCCGCTCTTCTGCAGCGCCACGGTCAGCATCGAGGTCGTGGTGGTCTTGCCGTGGGTGCCGGCGATGGCCACGGCGGTGCGCCCGGCCATCACCGAGGCGAGCGCGGCGGCCCGCGGGATGACCCGCACCCCGCGCTTGAGCGCCTCCCCCAGCTCGGGGTTGGAGTCGCGGATGGCGGTGGAGACCACGACGGTGTCGGCGTCCTTGACGTGGGAGGCGGCGTGCCCGATGTGCACGGTCGCGCCGAGCTCGCGCAGCTCGTTCACCAGGTCGGAGCCGCGGGCGTCGCTGCCGGTCACGCGTACGCCGCGCTTGAGCAGGATGCGGGCGATGCCCGACATCCCGGCGCCGCCGATGCCGATGAAGTGGACCCTCCCCAGGTCCTCGGCGGCGACCGGATCGACCAGCTTCACGAGACTCATCGGTCGCTCACCACTCCTCATTCGCTCCGCGGAGTGCCTCCTTCGTCGGCCCTCCACTCCACTCGCTGCGTCGGGTTCGCTCGCAACTCATTGGGCTATCTCCAACACTTTCCTGGCCAGCGTGATGTCCGCGTCCTTGCGTCCCAGTCCGACCGCGGCCTCGGACATGACGGCGACGCGTTCGGGGTCCCGCAGGATGGGCAGCACGTTCCGGATGATCCAATCAGGTGACAAATCGGCATCGTCGATGAGCAGCCCCCCGCCGCCCCCGGCGATGCGTTCGGCGTTGATCCGCTGCTCGCCGTTGCCGTGGGGCAGCGGCACGTACGCCGCGGGCAGGCCGACCGCGGTCAGCTCCGCGCAGGTGAGCGCGCCGCTGCGGCACAGGGCCAGGTCGGCGGCGGCGTAGGCGAGGTCCATGCGGTCGAGGTAGGGCAGCAGCACGTACTGCGGGTCGCCCGGCGGAGGCTCGCGCTCGACGGTGTTCTTGGGGCCGACGACGTGCAGCACCTGCACCCCCGCCGAGCGCAGGGCCGGCGAGGCGGCCAGCGCGGCCTGGTTGATCGAGCGGGCGCCCTGGGAGCCGCCGAAGACGAGCAGCGTCGGCCGGTCGGTCTGCAGGCCGAACCAGGAGCGCGCCTTGTCGCCCATCGACAGCCGGTCGAGCTGGACGATCTCGCGCCGCAGCGGCGTGCCGATGTACTCGGCCTTGGCCAGCACGCAGTCGGGGTGCCCGGTGAAGACGTGGTCGGTGAGCTTGGCGCCCAGCCGGTTGGCCAGGCCGGGGCGCGGGTTCGCCTCGTGCACGACGATGGGCACGCCGCGCCGCTTGGCCGCCAGGTACGCGGGCGTGGCCACGTACCCGCCGAATCCCACGAGCACGTCGGCCCGCACCCGATCGAGGACCGCGGCCGCGGCGTTGACCGCTCCGGCCAGGCGGCCCGGCATGGTCAGCAGCTGCGGGGTGATCGCCCTGGGCAGGGGTACGGCGGGCACGAGCTCCAGCTCATACCCCCGGGCGGGCACCAGCCGGGTCTCCAGGCCGCGGTCGGTGCCCATGCAGGTGATGCCGATGCCCGGGTCCAGCCCGCGCAGCGTGTCCGCTAGGGCGAGAGCGGGCTCGATGTGCCCGGCCGTCCCGCCACCGGCGAGGACCACCCTCATGATCGGTCACTCCCTAACGTCTCGCTCGGCCCCTGCTCGTTCTTCCCCCCAGGCCAAGCCAGCTTAGAGCCCGAGCGGCCGGTCCGGGGCCACGAGCGGCCAGCGCCTCGCGCGCGCCGGGTTCCTGTTTGGCGAACGACAGGAGCATCCCGAGCGCGGCCAGCGTCGGCAGCAGGGCCGAGCCGCCGTAGGAGACCAGCGGCAACGGGATGCCGGTGATCGGCAGCACGCCGATCACCGCGCCCATGTTGACGATGGCCTGGCCGCAGATCCAGGCCACGACCGCGGCGGCGGAGAGCCTGATGAACGGGTCCTTGACCCGCCCTGCCACCCGCAGCCCGGCGTAGCCGAGCAGGCCGAACAGCGCGACGACGACGAGCGTGCCCATGAGGCCGAGCTCCTCGCCGAGGATGGCGAAGATGAAGTCGCTCTCGCCGTGCGGCAGCCAGCTCCACTTCTGCCGGCTGGACCCGAGCCCGAGCCCGAACCAGCCGCCGGAGCCCATCGCGATCTGCCCCTGGACGGCCTGGTATCCGGCGCCCTGCGCCTCGGCCCACGGATCGAGGAAGGCGCCGATGCGGGCCATGCGGTACGGCTCGACCTTGATCATGATGACCGCGGCCAGCACCGCCACGCCGAGGATGCCGCCGAACAGCTTCAGCGGCGCCCCCACCACCCACAGCAGCGACAGGAAGATCATCATGAGCACGAGCGTGGTGCCGAGGTCGCGCCCGAGCATGACCATGACGGCAAGGATCGCGGTGCCCGGCATCAGCGGGATGAGCATCTGCCGCCACTCGATCCGCCCGGCGCGCGCCCGGCGCGCCAGCATGTCCGCGCCCCACAGCGCCAGGCCGAGCTTGGCCGGCTCCGACGGCTGGACGGTCAGCGGGCCGATGTAGATCCACCGCTGCGCGCCCAGCTCCGAGGAGCCGATGAACAGCACCATGACCAGCGCGATGATCGACAGCACCATGAGCGGGTAGCCCGCCCAGCGGAAGAACTTGTGCGGCAGCCGCGAGCACACGTACATCAGCGGCACGCCGATCGCCGCCGACACCGTCTGCCTGATGAACCACGAGAACGGGCTGCCGGTCTTGTTCAGCGCCTCGATGCTGGAGGCCGACAGCACCATCATGAGCCCGAGGATCAGCAGCAGCGCGCTGCAGCCGATGATCAGGTAGTAGGTGGTCAGCGGCTTGCCGAGCAGCTCGCGCAGCGCGCCCATCTGCTCGCGCGCCCACACCGACGGCCCCTCGACGGCGCCGCTCTTGCGGGGCCGCTCGTCCGTGGTCGCGCTCACGTCCGTGGCTCCCGGCGCAGACCGTGCTCGTGTACGGCTCGCGCGAAGGCCTCCCCCCGCGCCGGGTAGTTGGCGAACATGTCCAGCGAGGCGCCCGCGGGCGCCAGCAACACGGTGTCCCCCGGGGAGGCGAGCGCTGCGGCTTCGGTGACGACGCGGTCCATCACCCCAGTGTCTTGGTCGGCGATGTCCACCACGGGGACATTCGGCGCGTGTCGCGACATCGCTTCGGCGATCCTGGCGCGGTCCACGCCGATCAGCACCGCCCCGCGCAGCCTCGGCGCCGCCTTGCGGACGAGGTCCTCGACGTCGGCGCCCTTGAGCTGGCCGCCGGCCACCCAGACGACCGACGGATAGGCGGCCAGGGCCGCGGCGGCGGCGTGCGGGTTGGTGGCCTTGGAGTCGTCGACGTAGTCGACCTCGGCGACCCGCTCGACGAACGACATGCGGTGCGGGTCGGGCACGAAGTCCCGCAGGCCCTGCCGTACCGCCCCGGCCGGCACGCCGTGCGCGCGGGCCAGCGCGGCGGCGGCCAGGGCGTTGGCCACGTTGTGCGGCGCGAACGGGCGCACGTCGGCCAGGTTCGCGAGCTCTTCGGCGGCGTGCACGGGATCGGGGCAGAAGGCCCGGTCTACGATGAGGTCCTCCACCACGCCGATCTCGCCCGCCCTCGGCACCCGCAGCGTGAACCCCACCGCGCGCCGGTACGGCGCCGCCAGCTCCGCCGCGATCGGGTCGTCGGCGTTGTAGACCACGGTCGCCGCCCGCTCGAAGATCCTGGCCTTGGCGGCGGCGTACTCCTCCAGGGAGCCGTGCCAGTCGAGGTGGTCGGGGGCGACGTTGAGCAGCGCGGCCGCCTCGGGCGCCAGCGAGCCCGACCAGTGCAGCTGGAAGCTGGACAGCTCCACGGCCAGCACGTCGTACGGCTCGGCGACGGCCTCCACGACCGGCACGCCGACGTTCCCGACGGCCAGCGCCTTCTCCCCCGCCGCCAGCAGCATCGAGGTGAGCATGCGCACGGCGGTGGTCTTGCCGTTGGTGCCGGTCAGGGCCAGCCAGGGGGCCGCCTGCTCCGGGCGCAGCCGCCAGGCCAGCTCGACCTCGCCCACGACCTCGACCCCGGCCGCGAGCGCGGCGGCGATCAGCGGGTGGTGGGGCGCCCAGCCGGTGGTGACCAGCCGGGTGGTCTCCCCGGGCAGTTCCATGGGGCCGAAGCGCACCTCGACGCCCAGGCGGGCCAGCTCGGCCGCGACGAGGCGCTGGCGCTCCCCCTCGACCGCCTCCAGGACGACGACCCGCTCGCCCCGCTCGGCCAGCACCCGGGCGGCGGCCGTACCGGAGACTCCGAGCCCCGCGACACACGTCAACGTCATGGGCGCGGCATCCACTCCACGTAGAACAGTCCGAGTCCGACGGCCGCGCACAACCCGGCGATCAGCCAGAAGCGGACCACGATCGTGGTCTCCGCCCAGCCCTTCAGCTCGAAGTGGTGCTGCAGCGGCGCCATGCGGAAGACCCGTTTACCGGTCATCTTGAAGAACCCGACCTGGATGATCACCGACATCGTGATGATCACGCAGAGGCCGGCCAGGATGATCAGCAGGAGCTGCGTGCGGGTGGCGATCGCCAGACCCGCCAGCACGCCGCCCAGCGCCAGCGAGCCGGTGTCGCCCATGAAGATCTTGGCGGGCGGGGCGTTCCACCACAGGAACCCGATCAGCGAGCCCAGCACCGCCGCCGCCACCACCGCCAGGTCGAGCGGGTCGCGCACCCAGTAGCAGTTGGGCCCGAGCTGGTCGATGCAGTTGTTGCGCAGCTGCCAGTTGCCGATCAGCACGTACGCGCCCAGCACCACGGCGGTCGCGCCGCTGGCCAGGCCGTCGAGGCCGTCGGTGAGGTTCACCGCGTTGGAGAACCCGACGATCATGATGAGCACCCAGATGGTGAACCCGACCAGGCCGATCGACGGCCCGAAGTCGCGCAGGAACGACAGCCGGGTCTCGGCGGGCGTGATGCCGTACACGTTGGCCTGCTGGGTCACCAGCACCGCGAAGACGGCGCCGACGATCAGCTGGCCCAGCGCCTTGGCGCCCGAGCGCAGGCCGAGGCTGCGCTGCTTGTAGATCTTGATGAAGTCGTCGAGGAAGCCGACCGCGCCGAGCCCGGTCATCAGGAACAGCACCAGCAGGCCCGAGATCGTCGGCGACTCGAACGTGACCAGGTGCGAGGCGCCGTAGGCCAGCAGCGAGGCCAGCACGAACACCACGCCGCCCATCGTGGGCGTGCCCTTCTTGCTCAGGTGCGCCTGGACGCCGTCCTCGCGGACCTCCTGTCCGTAACCCCGCCTGGCGAACAGGCGGATCGCGAGGGGGGTGCCGAGCATCGACAGGATCAATCCCACCGCGCCGGCGATGATGATGTTGGTCACCGCGCGCTCCCGAGTACACGCTCGGCCGTGCGTTCGAGCCCCATCGCCCGCGGGCCCTTGACCAGCACCACGTCACCGGGCAGCAGCCACGACGCGAGCTCCCGCGCCGCCGCCTCCGCGTCGGCCACGTGCACGATCCGCGTGCCCTGCTGTGGGTACGGCCCCGCCGGCGGCGCGCCCGGTGGCGGCGCCCCCTGGGCCGCGGCCACCTGGCTGGAGGCGGCGAAGGCGCCCTCCAGCACCGGCCCGGCGTCGGGCCCCGCCACGATCAGCCCGGCCAGCCCGGCACTTCCCGCCAGGCGGCCCAGCTCCTCGTTGAGCGTGGCGCTCTCCTCGCCGAGCTCGCGCAGCGCGGCGATGACGGCGAAGCGGCGCCGTCCGGCGCCGACCACGCCGAGCGCCTCGAAGGCGGCCCGCATGGAGTCGGGGTTGGCGTTGTAGGCGTCGTTGATGACGGTCACGCCGTCGTGGCGGTCGGTGACCTCCATGCGCCAGCGGCTGCGCGGCTCGGCCTCCGACAGTTCCTCGGCGATCGTGGCCACCGGCAGCCCGAGCTCGTAGCCCGCCGCCGCGGCGGCCAGCGCGTTGTCGACGGCGTGCTCGCCGTACAGCCGCAGCCGCACGTAGGCGACGCCGGACGGCGTGCGCAGCCGGAAGGAGGCGCGGCCACGCTCGTCGACGGTCACCTCCTCGGCGCGGATGGCAGCCTCCTCGCCGCGGCCGAAGAACGTGACGCGGGCGTCGGTGCGCCCGGCCATGTCGCGCACCAGCGGGTCGTCGGAGTTGAGCACGGCCACGCCGGTGGCGGGCAGCGCCTCGACCAGTTCGCCCTTGGCCTTGGCGATGGCGTCCTTGCCGCCGAAGACGCCGAGGTGGGCGGTGCCGACGTTGAGCACCACGCCGATGCTCGGCGGCGCGATGGCGGCCAGGTGGGCGATGTGCCCGGCGTCGCGGGCGCTCAGCTCCAGCACCAGGAAGCGGGTGTCGAGGTCGGCCTTCAGGACGGTCAGCGGGTGGCCGATCTCGTTGTTGAACGAGCCGACCGGCGCGATCGTCGGCCCGATGCGGCCGGTCAGGCGGGCCAGCAGGTCCTTGGTGGTGGTCTTGCCGGCCGAGCCGGTCACGCCGAGCACGGTCGCCTGCGGCAGCGAGCCGGCCACCGCGGTGGCCAGGGCCGCCAGAGCGGCGGCCACGTCGGGGACGATCACCGTGGGCGCCTCGACCGGACGGCTGGCCAGCACGGCCACCGCGCCCGCGCGCACCGCCTGGACGGCGTACTCGTGCCCGTCGACGTTGGCGCCCCGGAAGGCGGCGAACAACGATCCCGGCTCGACCTGCCGCGAGTCGATCACGACGGGGCCGCGCACCACGGCCCGAGGGTCGGCCATGCCCGACAGAGCGCCCGAGGTGAGCTCGGCGATCCTGGCCAGTGGCAACGGGATCATTGGTAAACCTTCCTGTGGATCGCTTCGGCGACCACCTCGCGGTCGTCGAAGGGGATCACTTCGCCTGAGATGTACTGGCCCTGCTCGTGGCCCTTGCCCGCCACGACGATCACGTCGCCGCGCCCGGCCCGGCGTACTGCCAGGTCGATCGCCGCCGCGCGGTCGGGCTCAATGATCACATGAGCGCGCTCATGCCGGGGAACGCCGAGTGCCCCCTCCATCATCGCGGCAAGGATATGGAGAGGATCCTCTGTGCGTGGATTGTCGCTGGTGAAAATGGCCACATCCGCGAGGCGCGCCGCAGCTTCTCCCATCATGGGCCTTTTGCCCCTATCGCGGTCGCCGCCGCAGCCGAGCACGATGGTGAGCCTGCCAGAAGTCACCTGGCGCAGCGAATTGAGCACCGACTCGACGGCGCCGGGCTTGTGGGAGTAGTCGACCACGGCCTGGAAGTCGTCCTCGGACGTCGTCACCCGCTCCATACGGCCGGGAACGCCCTTCAGCGTGCCCACGCCGTGCACCGCGGCCTGCAGCGGCACGCCCGCCTCCACGAGCGTCACGATCGCGCCCAGCGCGTTGGCGACGTTGAACGAGCCCGGCAGCGCCACCTGGGCGTCGGCCTCGACGCCGCCGGGGCCCACGACGCGGAAGGAGCTGCCGTCGGCGCCCAGCCGTACGTCGAGCGCCCGCCAGTCGGCCTCCGGGTCACCCGTGGGCGAGAACGTCGTCATCGGGATCTTGGCCACCGTCAGGAGCTCGCGCCCGTGGGGGTCGTCCAGGTTCGTCACGCCGGCCCGGCTCAGCTCCGGCTGGAACAGCCTGACCTTCGTGGCGAAGTAGTCGTCCAGGTCGCGGTGGAAGTCGAGATGGTCCTGCGACAGGTTCGTGAACAGGGCCACGTCGTAGAAGATCCCGTCGATGCGGCCCAGCGCCAGCGCGTGGCTGGAGACCTCCATCACCGCCGAGGAGACGCCCTGCTCGCGCATGAACGCGAACAGCCCGTGCAGCTCCGAGGCCTCCGGCGTGGTCAGCCGCGACTCGAAGCGCACCTCGCCCGCCCGGATCTCCACGCCGCCGATCAGGCCCGTCGTGTGGCCGGCGGCGCGCAGCCCGGCCTCCAGCAGGAACGTTGTCGTGGACTTGCCGCTGGTGCCGGTCACGCCGATGACCGACAGGTCGTGGGACGGCTGGCCGTACACCCAGGAGGAGATCTGCCCGAGCAGGGCGCGAGGTTCCGGCACGACCAGCACCGGCAGCCCGGTCGCGACCGCGGCGTCGCGGCCGGCCGGATCGGTGAGGACGGCGACCGCGCCGTTGGCCATGGCCTCGGCGGCGAAGCTCGCCCCGTGGGCGTGGCTGCCGGGAAGCGCGACGTAGAGGTCTCCGCGCCGCACCTGGCGGGAGTCGATGGTGACGCCGGTGATCGCGGCATGCGGCGAACGCGCCGTGCCGGAATCGGCGTCGAGCATGGTGGCCAGGCCGGTCAGCGGGCGCGGCGGGCTGGTCGTGGGACGCATAGACGACGGGGGACGCACGGCGAGAGCGTACCTTCCCCGGTCACTGTCCGGCGCTCAACCGCACCGGAGGCGCGGTCGAGCTTGTGGGCGGGATCTTCCTGCTCTTGATGGCGAACGTCATCACCTGCTTGAACACGGGGGCCGCGAGCTGCCCGCCGAAGTGGCCCTTCTGCGGGTTCTGCAGCACCGACAGCACCACCAGGCGGGGCGCGTCGGCGGGCGCGAAGCCCACGAAGGATGCGGTGTAGCCGTCGTAACGGCCCAGCTTCGGATCGTAGCGGTTCGCGGTACCGGTCTTGCCGGCCACGCGGTATCCGGGGATGGCCGCCAGGCCGCCGGTGCCCTCCTCGCTGGCCGCGCTCTCCAGCATCGCGGTGATCTCCGTCGCCGTCCGTTCGCTGACCACCCTGGTCTGCTTGCCGGCGGCGGCCGCTTTGAACCTGCCGTCCTCGCCGGTGGTGCCGGCGACGATCTGCGGGGGCACCCTGACGCCGCCGTTGGCGATCGTCTGGTACACGCTGGCCATCTGCAGGGCCGTGACCGAGACGCCCTGGCCGTAGGCGATCGTGCAGCTCTGGCTGCCCGACCAGGACTTGTAGTCGGGCAGCAGCCCGGCCTCCTCGCCCGGCACGCCGCCGCCCGGCTTGGCGCCGAACCCGAAGGACTTCAGCATGCCGTGCAGCCGCTGCGAGCCCACCTTGCGGGCGGCCATGATCGTGGCGACGTTGCTGGACTTGGCGATCGCCGTCTGGAACGTCATCGTCTCCGGCGGGTGCGGCTCGGCGTCGCGCAGCGTGCGGTCGTAGCAGCGGATGTTGTCCTTGACGCGGAAGCTCGTCGTCGGCCTGACCGCGCCGCTCTCCAGCGCCGCCGCCGCGGTGATCACCTTGTTGGTGCTGCCCGGCTCGAACACGTCGGCCGCCGCCCGGTTGATGTAGTTCTCCTGGGGGGCCTGACGCCAGTTGTTCAGGTCGAGCTCGGGGGCGTTGGCCATGGCGACGATCTGCGCGGTCTTCACGTCCATGACGATGACCGTGCCGCTCTCCGCGCCCACTGCCTTGACCTGCTCGGCGATCGACTTCTGGGCCGCCCACTGGATGTCGCGGTCGATCGTCAGCCGCACGTCGCTGCCCTCCAGGGGCGCCTGGCGCTGGCTGTGGGTCATCGGGATGCGCTGGCCGTCGCGGCCCTGCTCCACCCGCTGCTTGCCGTCGCGGCCGGCCAGGAGCGAGTTCTTGGCCTCCTCCAGGCCGCCCAGGCCGGTGCCGTCCACGCCCACGAAGCCCACCAGCGTGCCGGCCAGGTCGCCGGCCGGGTAGATGCGCTTGTACTGCTTCTTCGCGGTCAACGCCGGGATCTGCGCCTTGAGCAGGCGGCTCGCCACGACCGGGTCGACGTCCTTGGCCAGGAGCTGGTACTGGGTGGTGTCCTTGGCGAGCTTGCCGGCGATCTCCTGCTGGGACTTGCCGAGCTCGGCCGCCAGGACGTTGGCCACCTTGGCGCGTACGCTCGGGTGCACCTTCGACGGGTCGATCGCCACCTCGCGGGCCTCGACGGTCATGGCCAGGGCGTGGCCGTTGACGTCGGTGATCGAGCCGCGCTTGGCGGGGATGACCTCGGTGATCATGCGCTGGCCCACGGCCTTGGCCTCGTAGATCTTGGAGTCGAGCCCCTGCATCTGGATCAGGCGGCCGGCGAAGATCGACAGGATGAACGTCATGGCGATCATGCCGATGTTGATGCGGCGGCGCGGGTTGCCCAGCCTGAGCACCAGCGGCGGCCTGGGCGGCCGCGGCGGAATCGGCGGCCTGCGCGGCGGCATGCCGCCCCTGCGGGCGCCGCGCTCCGGGTCGGCGGGCCCGCCACGCGGTCGCGGCACCTCACCCCTGGGCCGTCCTCCGTCGGCGCCGGGCCTGACGGGCCGTGTCCGCGGGTCACGCGCCTCGCGCTCGTCCCGCCCGTCGGTCCTGCCCGGCCGCTGCCGGGTCTCGCGCGCACCGTCCTGAGCGCCCCGCCGTTCGCGGGAAACACGCCCTTCCTGAGACGTGCGACCCTCTTGAGAGGTACGGCCCTCTTGAGAGGTACGGCCCCGCGGCTCCTGGGGCGAGCGCTCGCCCTCCTGGGAGGTGCGGCGGCGTGGACGCTCGTCCTGCTGCCCGTCGCCGGTCTCGGGGCGGCGGCGGTCGTCGGTGAAAGGCAGGTCGAACGGGTCGTCGCCCGCCGCCGGTCGCCCGGTCCTACCGGTCCGCCCGGTGCCGCCCGTGCCCCGGGGCGTACGCCGAGCGGCGCCGGGCCCTCCTTGAGCGCCGGCGCCGCCTGGTCCGCGACCGGGTCCCTGCCCGCGGCCGCCTGAGTCCCTCACCGGTTCGCGCCGCCCACCTTGCTGGAATCCTCGCTGGCGGGGGTGATGACGTTGGGGTCCTTCCAGTCGGGCTGGAGGTGCTGCCGCTCACCGGCCTCGGCGATCTGGCTCGGCTGCTTGCGGCGCTCGTTGTCCACCCCGAGCTGCTGGTTGCCGAGCTCGAGCTGGGCGATCTCGGACTTCAGGTTGCCCGCCCGGATGGAGTCCTGCGCCAGCACGGTGTTGAGCAGCAGCAGGCTGACCAGCCCGCCGCCGAGCAGCCCGAGCACCAGCACGATGAACGGACCGCGCTGCCGCCGCGCCGGGCCGCGCCGCGCGCTCGCCGGCCGCCGCGCCCCCTGAGGCCGCACCGACCGCCCGCGTGTCCGCGCAGCGACGCCGGGCTCACCCTCGGCCTGCGGCGAACCAGCGGACCGCCCGTCGCGAAGCTCGTCACCCTGACGCGTCCGCAGCGCCCCGGCACGCTCGCCGGCACCGTCCTCCGCACGCCGCGTGGCGACACGCTCGCCACCCTCGGCACGCCGGGTCGTCACACGCTCCTCACCGTCGGCACGCCGCGTGGCGACACGCTCGCCACCCTCGGCACGCCGCGTGGCGGCACGCCCGTCACGGTCGGCGCGGCTCGCCGAGCCCCGCCCGTCACGGTCGGCGCCGCGTGCCGGGGTGCGGTCGTCGGTGTCCTCGGTGCGGCGGGCGCGGCCGGTCGGGCCGCGGCGGGCGCGGGTGGCGGCGGTGCGCTCGTCGCGGGGCTCGGCGCCCTGGCGGGGCCGTACCGCGCCGGTACGCTCGTCGCGGGCCTCGTCGGCGTGGTCAAGGGTGGAGGCGGCGGGACGCGGGGGCGGGACGGGCTTGTTCGCCGAACCGGACCTGCCGGCGCCACTCTTCGGCGTGCCGGCGCCGCGTGCGGGCGCGCTCCTCCTGATCTCCTGCTCAGTCCTCGTCGTCAACACGGATCCTCTCTGCCGCCCTCAGCCGGGCCGAGGTCGCCCGCGGGTTGCGGGTGACCTCTTCTTCACTTGGGAGCTCCGCTCCCCTCGTCAGCAGGCGGAACCTCGGCTGGTGTGCCGGGAGCGGGACGGGCAGCCCGTGCGGGCTGGTGTCCCTGGTTCGCGCCGTGAGAACCTGCTTGGCCAGCCGGTCCTCCAGGGAGTGGTAGGCGAGCACGACGACTCGCCCACCCAGCACCAGCGCGTCGAGGGCGGCGGGCAGCGCCGCCTCCAGGGCGGCGAGTTCCGCGTTCACCTCGATGCGCAGCGCTTGAAAAGTCCTCTTGGCGGGGTTTCCCCCTGTGCGCCGGGTAGCGGCAGGAATCGCCTCTCGGACGATGTCGGCAAGCCGCTTAGTCGACGTTATGGCCTCCTTGGCCCTTTCCTTGATGATTAGGCCTGCGACACGCGGTGCGAACCGTTCCTCTCCGTAATCACGAAGGATGCGAGTTAGCTCCCCGGCCGAGTAGGTATTGACCACCTTCTCCGCCGTGAGGTCCTGGCTCGTGTCCATCCGCATGTCGAGCGGAGCGTCGTAGGAATAGGCGAACCCGCGCTCGGCCTCGTCGAGCTGAGGCGAGGAGACGCCCAGGTCGAACAGCACTCCGTCGACCTTCTCACGGCCCAGCCGCGCGAGCACGGAGGCCAGCTCGTCCGATGTCGCGTGGACGAGCGAGATCCGCTCTGCGTACGGCGCGAGCCGCCGCGTGGAGAACTCGATCGCGAACGGGTCGCGGTCGATCCCGATCACGTGCAGTGAAGGGTGGGCGGCGAGCAGGGCTTCCGTATGGCCACCGAGGCCGAGGTTGGCGTCGACGACAACGGGGTGCGCACCGGCCAACGCCGGCGCCAGCAACTCCAGAACGCGCTCGAGCATCACCGGAACGTGAGCGCTCTCTGCCATCTCTCCAACCCCCCTCTCGCGTCCTTGCTCGCGGATGACGCGACGGCCGATCCTTCCAAAGGTCCCCACCCGGTGCCCGTCCGGCCAGGTCCCCATCCGCATCCTCTTCGAGATACCGGTACATCTGACACCGGGGAAGGTGCATCAGCTGCCGGACAGTGGTTGCGGGTGGAGACCTCGCCGAACGACCACACCGTCGAATCGACCGTGACGATTACAGAATCCCTGGCAGCACCTCCTCCGAGAGATCGGCGAAGGCCTGCTCCTGTGCGTTGAGATAGGTCTCCCAGGCCTGCGCGTCCCAGATCTCCAGGCGGGTGTTGGCCCCGATGACCACGCAGTCACGTTCCAGGCCCGCGTACGTGCGCAGGCCCTGCGGGATCGTGATGCGTCCCTGCTTGTCCGGAGTCTCGTCGGACGCGCTGGCGAAGAAGACACGGCTGTAGTCACGCACCGCCTTGGCGGTGACCGGGGCGGTGCTGAGAGCCTCGGTAATGCGCTGGAACTCCTCCACCGGAAAGACGTAGAGGCATCGCTCCTGGCCTTTGGTAATCACAAGACCCTCCGCCAGCTCCTCACGGTACTTAGCCGGCAGGAACAGCCGTCCCTTGTCGTCGAGACGCGGCTGATGGGTGCCGAGGAACATCGGCCCCACCTCCCGTGCCTCATGAAGCGCCTAGCGCTGGTGCACCGGCCCTCCACTGCGCACCACCATACTCCACTTCTCCCCACCGTCAACTGATTACAACCCAGGTCGCCGCCTATACGTCTTGCAAAACCCCAGGTCAGAGCGATGGCGCTCGGTGGAGCGGGCTGGGCGGCCGGTCAACCCTCATGGGCGTGTCGAGAGTTGAAACGCCCCACGGAATGGGGCCTGGAGGGGTCCCGCGGGGGCAGTGGTGGAGGAAAGTGGAGCGCTTCGCGCCACCGACTGTCACGGGATTCGCACCGCGACGGGACAAGAACACGAAGGTTCCTTCGAACACTGTCAGGACTGGAGGAATACCGACAAATGTCGCTCAAGAACCCCCAGCGTCGTAGGGTCGGTACACACAATGGAAAAGGAATGGCATGGCTCCCGCCAACGCACGCTCCAGCGGGACAGCCGTCGCACTTCTCATGGAGGCCTGGTGGCAGTAACCCATGATGTCCCTCAGCGGCTGGAAGAGCTCGTGTCCACCGCGCACCGGATTCGGCAGGCCATCGAGTCGGTGATCGAGGGCAAGAGCGACGCCGTCCGCCTCACCCTGACGGTGCTGCTCGCCGAGGGGCACCTGCTCATCGAGGACGTGCCCGGAGTCGGCAAGACCATGCTCGCCAAGGCCCTGGCGCGCTCCATCGACTGCCCGGTGCGCCGCGTGCAGTTCACGCCCGACCTGCTGCCCAGCGACATCACCGGCGTCAGCGCCTACAACCAGCAGACGCGCGAGTTCGAGTTCAAGCCCGGTCCCGTCTTCGCCAACATCGTGGTCGGCGACGAGATCAACCGCGCCTCCCCCAAGACGCAGTCCGCCCTCCTCGAGTGCATGGAGGAGCACCAGGTGACGGTCGACGGCGTGACGTACCACCTTGAGTCGCCCTTCATGGTCATCGCCACGCAGAACCCGATCGAGATGGAGGGCACCTACCCCCTCCCCGAGGCCCAGCGCGACCGCTTCACCGCCCGCGTGGCGATGGGCTACCCCGAGCCGGCCGCCGAGCTGGAGATGCTCGACGTGCACGGAGGCACCCCTCCGCTGGACAAGCTGGAGCCCGTGGCCACCACCGCCGAGGTGCGGGCGCTGATCGAGGCCGTGCGCGGCGTGTACGTCTCGCAGCCGGTCAAGAAGTACGCCATCGACCTGGCGGTCGCCACCCGCCACTCCCCCGACCTGCGGCTGGGCGCCTCCCCGCGCTCCACGCTGCAGCTCGTACGCGCCGCCCGCGCCCACGCGGCCCTGTCCGGACGCGACTACGTCATCCCCGACGACCTCCAGGACCTGGCCGTGCCGGTCCTGGCCCACCGGCTGCTGCCCAGCGTC
Source organism: Nonomuraea sp. NPDC059023 (assembly GCF_042740095.1). Lineage (NCBI taxonomy): Bacteria > Bacillati > Actinomycetota > Actinomycetes > Streptosporangiales > Streptosporangiaceae > Nonomuraea > Nonomuraea sp. NPDC059023. The sequence continues at coordinate 42,121 of NZ_JBHYIO010000003.1, forward strand.
GAGGCGCAGGGCCAGCGCCGCCTGCCCGAGCAGGTCGTGGGCGATCTGGTCAGGAGGGTGCCCGTACCGGAGACCCGGGCGTGAGAACGGGACTGCGCGCACTGACCGCGCGCGGCAGGTCGTTCCTCGCCGCGGGGCTGGCGGCGTTGCTCATGGCCCTGTTGCTCGGTGAGCACGACCTGCTGCGCATCGGCGTGCTGGTGACGGCGCTGCCGCTGCTGGCCGCGATGGTGGTGGCGCGCACCCGGTACCGGCTCAGCTGCGCCCGCCGCCTGTCGCCCTCGCGGGCCGAGGTCGGCGGCGAGGCCACCGTGACGCTGCGGCTGGAGAACGTCACCCGGCTGCCCACCGGCCTGCTGCTGATCGAGGACACCGTCCCGTACGCCCTGGGCGTACGCCCGCGCTTCGTCCTGGACCGGGTGGAGGCCAAGGGCATCCGGGAGATCGACTACCGGGTCCGCTCCGACCTGCGCGGCCGGTTCACCATAGGGCCGCTGTCGGTGCGCATCGCCGACCCGTTCGGGCTGGTGGAACTGGCCCGCGCCTTCACCATCAGCGACACGCTCGTGGTGACGCCGCAGGTCGTGGCGCTGCCCCACGTACGCCTGTCGGGCGAGTGGACCGGCGGCGGCGACAGCCGTACCAGGAGTGTGGCCGCGGCGGGCGACGACGACGTGGCGCCGCGCGAGTACCGGCAGGGCGACGACCTGCGGCGCGTGCACTGGCGCTCCACCGCCCGCCACGGCGAGCTGATGGTGCGGCGCGAGGAGCAGCAGTGGCAGAGCCGCGGCGCGCTCCTGCTGGACACCCGGCGCTCGGCGCACCGCGGCGAGGGCCCGCGCTCGTCGTTCGAGGTGGCGGTCTCGGCCGCGGCCTCCATCGGCGTGCACCTGGCGCACGAGGGGCTCGGCCTGCGGCTGGTCACCGACCAGGGCGCCGAGCACCTGACCGACAGCGGGCTGAGCTGGTCGCTGCTCGACACCCTCGCGATGGTCCGCAACAGCCCGGCGCGCTCGCTGGAGATCGGCGTCTCGGCGCTGCGGCAGGGCAGCGGCGACGGCCTGGTCGTCGCCGTACTCGGCGCCATGGACCCGGAGGAGGCCCGCGACCTGGCCAGGATCAGGCACAGCGGCATCACCGGCGTGGCCGTCCTGCTCGACGTCGACACCTGGGACGCCGCCCAGCCGAACACCTCGGAGAGCTACCTGGCCGTCCAGACCGTCCTCGCCGGGTACGGCTGGCGCACCGTCAGGCTCCCGGCCGGCACGTCCATCGCCTCGGTGTGGCAGGACGCCGCCAGCCGGGGCCGCTTCGCCGTCCATCCCGGAGGTGCGGCATGAGGCTGTCCGTCGCCGCGGCCGTCGCCACGTTCTGCGCGGCCATCCTGCTGCACCCGTTGTTCGAGGGCGGCGCCTGGTTCTGGGGCTCCCTGGGCGCGGTCCTGACCATCCTGGTCGCCAGCGCGATCAGCGGCCGGCTGTCACTGCCCACGTGGGCGGCGGCGCTGGTCAGCCTGGCCACGCTCGGCGTCTACCTGACCGCCTCGTTCGCCGGTGACAAGGCGTGGGCGCTGTTCGTGCCCACGAAGGGCTCGGCGGCCGAGCTGCTGAAGCTGCTGGCCACCGGCTGGGACGACATCCAGCGCTTCGCCGCGCCGGTGCCCGGTGACAACCCGGGGATCGCGCTGCTGACCACGGGCGGCGTGGGGATCATCGCGATCGCGGTGGACCTGCTGGCCGCCCGGATGCGGCGGGCGGCCCTGGCCGGGCTGCCGATGCTGGCGCTGGCGACCGTTCCCGCGACGATCCTGCTGGAGCCGATCGCCTGGTGGGCGTTCATCATCGCCGCGCTCGGCTTCACCGGCCTGCTGATCGCCGACGGGCGCGAGCGGGTCGGGCACTGGGGCCGGGCGGTCCTGGTACGCAGGACCCGCGCGGCCACCACCCCGTCGCCGGGCGAGAGCGCGGACACGCGGGGCCTGCGGCTGTCGGGCAAGCGGATCGGGTTCGCCGCGATCGCGATCGCCGTGGTGGTGCCGGCGTTCCTGCCGCCGCTGGAGCCGGTGTCGTTCTTCAGCTTCGGCGTGGGCGGCCAGGGCACCGGGGGCAGGGGGAACATGATCCAGATCCCCAACCCGGTCACGAACATGAAGGGCCAGCTGACGCTTCCCGAGAAGCGGACCGTGCTGACCTACACCAACAACGACGACGTCCCGCGTTACCTGCGGATCTACTCGCTGGACACCTTCGACGGCGACCAGTTCGGCCTGACCAAGCCGAAGGGCGCGGCGGAGAACCGCACCGACGCCGGCCCGCTGCCGCCTCCTCCGGGGCTGGGCGGCGGCGTCGAGACCGTGAACGCGGTGACCGACATCAAGATCAGCGAAGAGGTCGAGAACCTGGCGTTCCTGCCGCTGCCGTACCCGCCGCGCGAGGTGCGGGCGGACGGCGACTGGCGGGCGGACGTGAGCACGCTCATGGTCTTCTCCACCCGCGACAGCGCCTCCGGCCTGGAGTACCAGGTGGCGACGAGCGAACCGAAGCCGACGCCCGACCAGTTGCGCGCGCTCCAGCGGCCGCAGCAGCCCAACGTCGAGGCGCGCTACCTGCGGCTGCCGGAGGACTTCCCCTCCGACCTGCGCGACCTGGCCTATGAGCAGACCAAGGGCGCCGAGACGCAGTACGACGCGGCGCTGAAGCTGCAGGAGTTCTTCACCAAGACCGGCAACTTCACCTACGACCTGCGCACGCAGGGCAGCAGCACCTCGGCGCTGCGCGACTTCCTGCTGAGCAGCAAGGTCGGGTACTGCGAGCAGTTCGCCAGCGCGATGGCGGTGCTGGCCAGGGCGATCGGCATCCCGGCCCGGGTCGCGATCGGCTACACCGGCGGCGACAAGACCGGCGATCAGTGGACGGTCGGCACCGACGACTCCCACTCCTGGCCGGAGCTCTACTTCGAGGGCGTCGGCTGGCTGCCGTTCGAGCCGACCCCGGCGGGTTCCGCCGGTCAGGGCAGCGCGCGGGTCCCGGAGTACGCCCGCCCGCAGCCGACGCCGGCCACGACCTCCTCCAGCCCGACGCCCGGCGCCACCGCGCAGGGCGAGGAGCTGCCGCCCGGTCAGCAGCCCGGCCGCAACCCGCGCGAGATCGACGACCGCGAGGCCAGGCTCGGCGGCAACGGCCTGCCGGCGGAGGAGCCGACGCCGCTGATCGCCAAGATCGGCATCGGGGTCGCGATCCTGCTGCTGATCCTGCTCATCCCGGCGGCGATCCGGCAGATCACCCGCAGCCGCCGGGTGCGCGCGCTCGGCTGGAAGGTCTCCGCGCCCTCCGACGAGCTCACCGCGCGCGTGATCGCGGGCAGCCACCCGTCGGTGGCCGCCGCGTGGGCGGAGCTGGACGACATCCTGTACGACTACGGCATGGCCCGCGAGCCCAGCGAGACGCCACGGGCGCTGGCCCGGCGGCTGACGCAGCGCTACGAGTTCGACGCCGAGTCGGCGGCGGCCATGACCTCGATCGCCGCGACGGTCGAGCGGGTGCTGTTCGCGCGCGACCCCGGCGTGGTCGGACCGCTGGGCAAGGACCTGCGCAAGGTACGGCGGGCCCTGGCGGCCACGCTCTCGCGGGGACGGCGGATCAGGGCGGCGCTGCTGCCCCCGTCGACGCTGCGCAGGCTGCGGTCCATGGGCGAGGGCGTGCTGGACGGCTTCGACCGCCTGGAGAACCTCAGGTTCAGGAGAAGCGCGACCAGGTAGATCGGATGAAGGAAGGTGGCTTGCCCGGTTCCGGGCAGGCCACCTTCGTCTGTGCGCCCGTGTCAGATCGTCCCCGTCAGCCGGTCGGGCGTGACCGTCACGGCGGGGACCACGTCCGACGTGAGAAGCGATCCCCCCGATCGAGGCCAGCCCTCATCGGCGGGTGGCGGTGGGGCGGCACCGCCGTAACGGATGGAGAAAGGTCAGCGGTCGTCGTGACGACGACGCCAGCGCTCCTCCATACGCTCCATGAACGAGCCACGGCTCTTCCTGACTCCCTTGCTGCTGCCGGGCACCGGAGCGCCTTGGGCAGAGCCGGAGTCACCGAACCCGTTCATACGTTTCCAGCTGGACAGACCCCACAGACACGCGGCGAGCATGACCACGAAACCGCCGACGCCGAGCGGGATCATCTGGATGACGACGCCAACCATCATGATGACGACGCCCAGAGCAAAGCCGATGGAGGCTTTGATCAGGCGACGCTTGTAATGGCTGCGCGGGTCACTGATCCTTACGGTGTTGGCCCACTTCGGGTCCTCGGCGTAGAGGGCCTGCTCGATCTGGTCGAGCAAGCGCTGCTCGTGCTCAGAGAGCGGCACGGCGCCTCCCAAGGACGGCCCCAGGACGGGGAAGACGGCAACGGACGACACGGGGTGTCCGAACCTCGCGGTCGGTTATCCCCAGAATACGAGCCTGTAGACGTAGGCGAAAGGAAACGTCCAACGCAGACCAAACCGGAGGTGACGTCATACCTCCATTTTGGGCCATTCGCGACATGGGCGTCATGCCTCCATTTCATCAAGTCTGCCCCGAACTAGCGAAGCCGGGAGTACCGCATCCGGCCCGAAGCGCCGGATCGCCTTGTCCATCGCCTGTTCGGCCTCGCGCCAGCCGGTCTCCCGCGCACCCAGGCTGAGCTGGCGGGACGCCGCCTGCGCCGGGCCGAGGTTCTCCATCCGGACGCCCACCAGGCGCAGCCGCACGCGCTCCAGGCCCGCCGCGTCGAACAGGTCGCAGGCCGTGGCGTAAATCTCCTGGGCCACGTCGGTCGCCTCCCTGAGCGTGCGGGAGCGGCTGATCGTGGAGAAGTCGGCACGGCGCAGCTTCACACTCACCGTCCTGCCCACGTGTCCGCTCTTACGCATCCTCGCGGCGACCTTCTCCGACAGGCGGAGCAGCTCACGCTTGATCGTCTCGGGATCGTCGACGTCTGTGGCGAATGTCTCTTCGTTGCCGATGCTCTTGTCGGGCGTGTGGACGGTCACGGCGCGCTCGTCGCGTCCCCAGGCCAGCGCCGCCAGATGACCGCCCGCGGCGGGGCCCAGCTCGCGCTGGAGCGTCGTGGGCGGCACCCTGGCCAGATCGCCCACGGTACGGATGCCGAGGCGGACGAGGGCCTGCTCGGTGCGCTCACCCACTCCCCACAGCGCCGAGACCGGCAGCGGATGGAGGAAGCCGACGATCTCGCCGGCCGGCACCACCAGCAACCCGTTGGGCTTGCACTGTTTTGAGGCGAGCTTGGCGATGAACTTGCTCGCCGCCACGCCCACGGAGCAGGTGATGCCGTATCTTTCCCGAACCTGTTCCCGGATCAGGACCGCGATCTCCGCGGGCGAGCCCAGCCGGCGCCGCGCCCCGCCGACGTCGAGGAAGGCCTCGTCGGAGGCGATCGGCTCGACCAGCGGGGTGATCGAGTGGAAGATCTCCATGACGCCCTTGGAGACCTCGGAGTACTTCCCGTGTCCGGGCGGGATGATCACGGCCTGCGGGCACACGCGGCGCGCCCTGCTCATGGGCATCGCCGAGTGCACGCCGAACGCCCTGGCCTCATAGGTCGCGCTGAGCACCACGCCGCGGCCCGCGGGCGAGCCCACGATGACCGGGCGGCCCCTGAGCTCGGGCCGCTCCAGCAGTTCGACGCTGGCGAAGAAGGCGTCCATGTCGACGTGGAGGATCGGGCAGCCGGTGTCGTCGGCCCCGGTGGTGGGAGCGGGGCCGATGCCGGTGATCTGCTTGCGTGCCACTCCGTGATTCTATCCGAACAGACGTTCTATGGCTTGTGGGCGAGGATGTGGACCTGGGCGGCGATCTCCCGCAGGACCGGATGGGCGGCGGCGGCCTGCTCCAGCGCCACCAGCGCTTCCACGGCCCCCGGCTCGCCGTCGACCAGCCTGCTGGGCACCAGGTCGGCGAAGACCCGCACCCCGAGCGCCGGCCCGACCGCGAGCCCGGTCACCGCCAGCAGCTCCGACAGCGCGGCGGGCGTGAAGCGGCGCGGCGTGGGGTCGCGATCGCCCCAGCGCCCCTGAGGATCGTCCAGTACGGCGAGCGCCTCGTCGAAATGGCCGGTGAGCGCCCGGTGCAGGGCGCTGGCGAGCGGGTTGGCGGCCAGCACGCTGACGGCTCCCCCGTGGCGCAGCAGCCCGGAGACGGCGGTCAGCGCGCTGATGGGGTCCTCGACGTACTCCAGGACGCTGTGGCACAGCACCAGGTCGGCGCTGTCCTTGGGCAGCAGCTCGCCGAGGTCGGCGGCGTCGCCCTGGATCGCCCTGACCCCGACGCCCTTCTCCTTGGCCCGCCGCTCCAGCGCGGCCAGCGAGTCGGGGCTGGGGTCGACGACGGTGACGTTGTGCCCGAGCTCGGCCAGCGGTACGGCGAAGCCGCCCGTGCCCCCTCCGGCGTCCACGATGTCGAGCACGCCGCGCCCGGCGGATCCGGCCCGTTCGGCCAGCACTGCCCGCAGAGCGTCCCAGACCACGGCAGTGCGCACCGGGCTTCTCGTCACGTGTTCCCCTCCCACTCGAGCCAGCCGGTGTCAGCCTACGCTCTCCGGCGCCACCCTGGTGTCCGGGGCGGGAACGCTGATGCCCCGCCCGGCGAAGAAGTCGCCGAAGCGGGCCAGCGGCAGCCTGGCCCGCCTGCTGTCCTCGGTGTGGCCGGAGGGGTTGTTGAAGCGCACCGTCCCGTCCGCGGCCCCGGTGACCAGGACCAGGTGCCCGCCCCGGCCGGGCGCGGGACGCTCTGGGCGGCGGATCTCCGGGTGGACGGAGGCGATCACCATCCGGCCCGCGGCCAGCAGCTCTTCGAGCTCGCCCAGGTCCATCAGGGGGTGGACCTCGGCGGCCAGGCCGTGCTCGGCCCGCGCGTAGTCGGCGAAGGGGGCGTAGTAGAGGCCCTTGATGCCCTCGGGCTCCTCGCGGTAGCCGCCGTAGGCGCGGCAGCCGTACACGAGGTCGAGCAGGGGTGGCGCGTGGCCGTCGCGGTGGTGCAGGAGCATGCGCAGGCAGGCCATCCCGCACGCGTGGCGGCACCAGCGGGCGTACTCCTCGCGGGTGCGCGCGCCCGACCGCCGCCACAACGGGTCCTCGCCCGGGTCGGCGCCGCCGTAGACGTAGGAGGCGATCCGGTCGGCGCTCATGAACTGCGTGAAGGCGGCTACCTGCATGAACGCTCAGGGTAGCGGGCTCAGGGGACGAGAGGGCGCAGCTTCCCGGGCGCGCGCAGCCGCCAGGCGTCGGTGAGCAGTTCGGCCATCTCCTGCTGCCCGACGACCGGCATGCGGACCAGGACGACGGCGTAGCCGTCGTAGTGCGGGAGGGTGAAGAAGACGTCCGGGTCGGCGGCGATCAGCTCGTGTTTGTCCTCCTCCGCGGCCAGCGGCAGCGCCAGGACGTCACCCTCCTCGCGGATGCGGGCGAACCATCTGGCCTTCACGTAGAAGGCGGGCGTGCCGTACATGAGCTTCTCGCCGGTCTCCGGCAGGGCCAGGGCCAGCCGGCGGACGTCTTCCTCGGTCACCATGAACCGATTGTCACCCCCGGCGGCCGGCCAGATCGAGCGCGATGTCCACGATCATGTCCTCCTGGCCGCCGACCATGCCGCGGCGGCCGACCTCCACGAGGATGGCGCGGGTGTCGAGCCCGTAGCGGGCGGCGGCGTCCTCGGCGTGGCGCAGGAAGCTGGAGTAGACGCCCGCGTAGCCGAGCGTGAGGGTCTCGCGGTCCACCTGGACGGGGCGGGTCTGCAGGGGGCGGACGAGGTCGTCGGCGGCGTCCATGAGCGCGAACAGGTCGCAGCCGTGCTCCCAGCCCATCAGGTCGGCGACGGCAACGAACGCCTCCAGCGGGCAGTTGCCCGCACCGGCGCCCATGCCGGCCAGGGAGGCGTCGACGCGGGTGACGCCGTTCTCGACGGCGACGACGGAGTTGGCGACGCCGAGCCCCAGGTTGTGGTGGGCGTGGATGCCGAGCTCGGTGCCGGGGTCGAGGATCTCGCGGTAGGCGCGCACGCGCTCCTTCACGCCGTCCATGGTCAGCCGGCCGCCGGAGTCGGTGACGTAGACGCAGTGCGCGCCGTACGACTCCATGAGCTTGGCCTGGCGGGCCAGCTCGGCGGGCGGGGCGAGGTGGGACATCATGAGGAAGCCGGAGACATCCATGCCGAGCTCGCGGGCGACGCCGATGTGCTGGGCGGAGATGTCGGCCTCGGTGCAGTGGGTGGCCACGCGCACCGAGCGGACGCCGAGCGCGTGGGCGCGGCGCAGGTCGGCGATGGTGCCGATGCCGGGCAGCAGCAGCGTGGTGAGGACCGCGCGGTCCATGGCGGAGGCGGCGGCCTCGATCCACTCCTCGTCGGGGCAGGCGCCGAAGCCGTAGTTGACGCTGCTTCCGGCCAGGCCGTCGCCGTGGGCGATCTCGACGGCGGCCACCCCGGCGGCGTCGAGGGCGCGCGCGATGGCCGCGACCTGGCCGGCGGTGTACTGGTGGCGGATGGCGTGCATGCCGTCGCGCAGCGTCACGTCCTGGATGTAGAGCTTCATCGGGCCGCCATCCTCTCCGCGACGCGCAGCGCCGCCGACGTCATGATGTCCAGGTTGCCGGCGTAGGCGGGCAGGTAGTGGGCGGCGCCCTCGACCTCCAGGAAGACCGAGACGAGCGTGCCGCCGTCGGCCGGTCGGAACTGCACGTCCTGCTTGAGCCGGTAGCCGGGCACGTAGGCGGCCACGGCGGCCACCATCTCCTTGACCGAGGCGGCGACCTCGGCCTCGTCGCAGCCGGGCACGAGGCAGTAGACGGTGTCGCGCATGATCACCGGTGGTTCCGCGGGGTTGAGCACGATGATCGCCTTGCCGCGCTCGGCGCCGCCGATGCTCTCCAGGGCGCGCGCGGTGGTCTCGGTGAACTCGTCGATGTTGGCGCGGGTGCCCGGACCGGCCGAGCGGGAGGCGATCGAGGCGACGATCTCGGCGTAGCGGACGGGCGCGACGCGGGAGACGGCCGCGACGACCGGCACCGTGGCCTGGCCGCCGCAGGTGACCATGTTGACGTTGTCCTCGCCGAGGTGGTCGCCGAGGTTCACGGCGGGCACGACATACGGGCCGATGGCGGCGGGCGTCAGGTCCACGACCTTCTTCCCGTACGGCGCCAGCGCCGCCGCGTTGTGCCGGTGGGCCCCGGCCGAGGTGGCGTCGAGCACCACCGCGACCTCCTCGAAGCAGGGCAGCGCGAGCAGGCCCGCAACGCCCTCGTGGGTGGTGGCCACGCCCATCCGCCGGGCTCTGGCCAGGCCGTCGGAGCCGGGGTCGATCCCGGCCATCGCGGCCACCTCCAGCGACGCGGACGTGCGCTTCACCTTGATCATCAGGTCGGTGCCGATGTTGCCGGACCCGATGATGGCGATCTTGCTCATGTGTCCTCCTCGCCGCGGCAGAACCGGGCGAACTCCTGGGTCATCTCCGGCACCGGCTTGTGGCCGGTGAACGGGGTGCCGTGGTTGCCGAAGTACAGCGGCACGTCGGCGAGGTGACAGGCGCCGAGTTCGACGCCGTCGCGCGTCATGGGTGAACGCGCGTCGCTGACGAGATGGCGGGCGGGGCCGGGGTGGACGCGCACCAGTTCCCGCGCGGGCTCGGTGAAGATCTCGCGGGTGGACGGCTCGCCCATGCCGGCCGCGGCGAACAGCCGCCCCTCCTGCGCGGTGGTGGTCACCAACAGCGGCACTTTCGCGAGATTTCCTGACATGGGGTGTTCCTTCAGCAGGTCGCCGTCCAGCACCGGGGCGACGGGCAGCAGTCCTCCCGCCGGGGGCCGCGCGCGGGCGGCCCGTTCCTCCCCCGCCAACAGCGTCTCGATCGGCGCCGTGGCGGGGTCGGCGACGGCGGCCGCCCTGGTCCAGGCCTCCGCCTGGCCGGGGGTGGCGAAGCCGTAGGGGACGGGGCTCATGGCCGCCGCCCGCGCGTACAGGCCGGGGGCGCAGGCCAGCAGGGCCAGGACGCTGGTGCCGCCCGCCGAGTGCCCGGCGAGCGTCACGTCGCCCGGGTCTCCGCCGAAGGCGTCGATGGCGTTCCGTACCCACGTGAGCGCCGCCATCTGGTCGCGCAACGCCAGGTTGGACGGCACTCCCGGGCCGTACCACAGGCCGGTGGCCCCGAACCGGTAGTTGACGGTCACCACCACGAGGCCGTGCTCACGCGCGAGCACGGTCCCGTCGTACATGGCCTGGGCGCCCGAGCCGAACACGAACGCGCCCCCGTGCAGGAACACCAGCACCGGGCGGCGGCCCTCGGTGCCCGAGGTCCAGACGTTGAGGAACAGGCAGTCCTCGCGGCCCGCGGCCGGGTCGATCTCCAGGCCGGGCACCCACGCCATCCGCCCCGGCCGCTGCGGCGCCGGTGGGCCGGGGGTGAGCGCGTCGCGTACCCCTTCCCAGGGGCGGGGCGGCTCGGGGGCGGTGAAGCGGCGGGCGGGGGCGGCGTACCTGATGCCCTTGAACGCCAGCGCTCCCCCGAGTCCGAGCCCCCGCAGCGTGCCCTGCGGGGTGTGGGCGAGCGTCATGCGCGCGGCGCGCTCTCGGTCAGGCCCAGGAAGCGGGCGGCGTTGCCGCCGAGGATCGCCTCGCGTTCGGCCTCGCTCAGCCCGGGGCAGGCGCGCACGACCGAGCCCGGGTCCTCCTCGCCCAGGGGGAAGGGGAAGTCGGTGCCGAGCATGACCCGTTCCGCGCCCATGACGTCGACGAGCAGGCGCAGCGCCCGCGGGTCGAAGACGGCGGAGTCCACGGAGAAGCGGTCGGTGTAGGCGGAGGGCGGCTTGGGCGAGTCGCGGCGGACCAGGTCGCGCCGCTGCCAGGCGTTGTCGGCCCGGCCGAGCAGGAACGCGAAGCTGCCGCCGCCGTGGCAGAAGCACAGCCGCAGGCCGGCGGGCAGCTTCTCGAAGGCGCCGGAAAGGATCATCGTGAGGATGCCGAGCTGGGTCTCGGCGGCCATGCCGACCAGCCAGGGCAGCATGTAGCCGCGCATGCGGTCGGCGGCCATCATGTCCCACGGGTGCACGAGGACGGGCATGTCCTGGTGGGCGCAGTGCTCCAGGAAGGCGAGCAGATCGGCGTCGTCGAGGTTGCGCGGGCCGACGTGGTTGCCGATGTGCACGCCCCGGTGCCCGGCGGCCTTCGCCCTGGCCAGGGTCTCGGTGGCGCGCCCCAGGTCCTGCAGCGGCACCTGGCACAGCGGGACGAGCCGGGCGGGGTCCGCCGAGCAGTACGCGAGGATCCGGTCGTTGACCATGTCGCACCAGTCGGCGGCGCGGCCGGGCTCGGCCTCGTAGCCGAACAGCAGCGGCGTGGAGGAGACGGCCTGCACCGCCACGCCGGTGCGGTCCATGGCGGCCAGGCGCGCCCCGGCGTCCCACAGCTCGGGGGTGACGGGGCGGTAGTCCTCGTCGCCGCTCATCATCATGCCCTCGCGCAGCCACGGCTCGCCGGCCCCCGCCAGGGTGCGCGCCTCCTCGCGGGAGATCCGCGGGAAGACGTGGGCGTGGATGTCGATCACTGGACCACCGGGCGGAGCGCGTCGGGCCAGTCCTTGCCCGGGTGTACGGCGCCGCAGTGCGGGCAGGTGCGGTCGCTGCCGTAGAAGGCGTTGAAGACCGGCGGCAGGTCGTCCACGATCGACTCCAGCTGCACCTCGGCGCGGTGCACGAGGCGGTGGCAGTTGACGCAGTACCACTCGAAGGCGTCCAGGTCGCCCTGCGGGCGGGCGTACTCGACGACCAGGCCGATGGAGCCGGGCACCGGCCGCTGCGGGGAGTGGCGCACGTGCGGCGGCAGCAGGAAGACGTCGCCCTCGCGGATCTGGATGTCGACCGGCGGCTTGCCCTCCTCCTCCATGACACGCAGCACCATGCCGCCCTTGAGCTGGTAGAAGAACTCCTCGATCGGGTCGTCGTGGAAGTCGGTGCGCTGGTTGGGGCCGCCGACGACGGTCACCATCAGGTCAGCCTCCTTCCAGATCTGGACGTTGCCCACGGGCGGCTTGAGCTGGTCGGCGTGCTCGTCGATCCAGGTGGCGAGGTTGAACGGAGGGATCATGGGATGCTCCTCGTCGGGATGTGGGCGGTGCAGGAGATCTCGATCAGCAGGTGCGGGTGGGGCAGCTGGTGGACGGCGACGGTGGTGCGGGCGGGGCCGTGCTCGTCGAAGTACGTGCCGTAGACCTCGTTGTAGCCGCCGAAGTCGTTCATGGAGACCAGGTACGTGGTGACGTTGACGACGTCGGCCAGCCCGCCTCCGGCGGCCTTGAGGATGTCGGCGATGTTGCCGATGACGGCGCGGGTCTGCTCGCGGATGTCGAGGCTGGTGGTGCCCATCTCGTCGGCGCTCGCCCCGGCGAAGGTGCCGTCGGGGCGGCGCGAGCTCGTACCGGAGACGAAGACCAGGTCGCCGGCCCGCCTGAAGTGCGGGAAGCGCCCGCGCGGGCGCGCCTTGCCCGGCACCAGCATCGACTCCTCGCTCACGTGGTCACCTCCGCGTGGCCGAGGCCCTGGCCGCTGACGCGCACGTGGGCGCCCGGCGGCAGCGGGACGGCGGCGGTGGCCGCCCCGGCCAGGACGATCCAGCCCGCCTCCAGCTCGATCCCGGCGGCCTGGGCCAGGCGGGCGGCGGCGTGCAGGGAGCGCATCGGGTCGCCGAGGATGGCGGCCGACGACCCCGAGGCGACGGTCCGCCCGTCGATCTCCAGGGTCAGGCCGACGTTGGCGACCGCGCGCGGCGTGTGCCAGGGGCCGAGGCCGAACCCGCTGGCGGAGGCGTTGTCGGCGATGACGTCCTCCAGCGTGAAGGAGAAGTCGGCGAAGCGGGAGTCGAGCACCTCGTAGCCGACCGCCACGCCGCCGACGGCCGCGCCCACGTCGGCGGGCGAGCGCACCGGGCGCTCCAGCAGGAAGGCGATCTCGGGTTCGACCCTCGGGTGGATGAGCGTGCCCGTGTCCAGGTGCGACTCGATCAGCATGGCGTCGGTCAGCAGGCCCCAGATGACGTCGTCCACACCCATCTGGATCATCTTGGCCCGGCTCGTGAAGCCCATCTTGACGCCGATGAGCTTCTCGCCGCGGGCCTCGCGGCGGGCGATGACCTCGCGTTGCACCCGGTAGGCGGCGGGCACGTCGAGCGCCGTCTCCTCGGTCAGCTTCGCGATGGCGGTACGGCTCAGCGCCGCCTCGTCCAGGCGCTGCGCCAGGCGGTTCACGCGCTCTCCTTCGCGAAGGCGGCCCGGACGTCGCCGAGCCCGTCGATCCTGGCCTCCAGCACGTCGCCGGGCACGACCGGCACCACGGGCCCGAGCGCGCCGGTCAGCACGGTGTCGCCCGCCCGCAGCGGGCGGCCGAGGCGGGCCAGGGTGTCTGCCAGCCAGACGGCGGCGTGCAGCGGGTGGCCCAGGCACGCGGCGCCGATCCCGGTCGAGACCTGCTCGCCGCGGCGCTCCATGACCATCCCGGCCAGGCGCAGGTCCAGGTCCTTCAGCGGGACGGGCCGGTTGCCCAGCACGTACAGGCCGGAGGAGGCGTTGTCGGCGACGGTGTCGGCCAGCGTGATGTCCCAGCCGCGGATCCGGCTGCCGACCACCTCGATCGCGGGCAGCGCGAACGCGGTCGCCTTGATCACGTCGGCGACCGTGTGGCGCTCGTGCGGCAGGTCGTGCTCCAGCACCAGCGCCACCTCGGCCTCGGCGCGCGGCTGCAGCACGGTCCCGGCCGGGATCTCGGCGCCGTCGGGAACCGCCATGTCGGCGAACAGCGCCCCGAAGTCCGGCTGGTCCACGCCGAGCTGCTTCTGCACGGCCGCGCTGGTCAGGCCGATCTTGCGGCCGGTCAGCCGCCGTCCCTCACCCAGCCACCTGCCGGTCAGCCAATCCTGTACGGCGTACGCCTCCTCGACCCCGCCGACCAGATCGCGCACGGGCTCGCAGGGCCGGCCGGAGGCGTGCGCCCCCAGCAGCCGCTCGGCGGCCTGTTGAACATTCGTCACCGATGACCTCATATCTTCACGCACACGTTGACCGGCTCGGAAAAGAAGTCGAGCGAGTACTCGCCGCCCTCCCGGCCGATGCCCGACGCCTTCACCCCGCCGAACGGGGTGCGCAGGTCGCGCAGGTTCCAGCAGTTCACCCAGACGATCCCGGCCTCGATCCTCGGCGCGACCCGGTGGGCGCGCGACAGGTCGCCGGTCCAGACGGTGGCGGCCAGGCCGTACGGGCTGTCGTTGGCCAGCCGGATCGCCTCTGCCTCGTCGTCGAAGGGCGCCACGTGGCAGATCGGGCCGAAGACCTCCTCGCGGACGGTCCTGGCGCTCTCGGGCAGGCCGGTGACGACGGTGGGCTCGACGTAGAAGCCGCCGTCGCGCTCGTCGCCGAACCTCGGGGCGCCGCCCCCGGCGACGACCGTGGCGCCCTCCTCGACGGCCAGGCGGTAGTAGGACAGCACCTTGTCGCGGTGCTCGGCCGAGATCATCGGGCCGTAGTCCTTCAGGCCTCTGGCCCGTTCGGCGAGCTTCGCGGTGAACGCGTCGAAGATCGGGCGCTGGACGTAGACGCGCTCGGTGCACAGGCAGATCTGGCCGGAGTGGGTGAAGCTGGAGCGGATCGTGCCCTCGACCGCCTCGTCCAGGTCGGCGTCGGCGAAGACCAGGGCCGGGTTCTTGCCGCCGAGCTCGAAGGAGACCGGGGTGACGTGGTCGGCGGCGGCGCGCATGATGGCCGAGCCCGTGGCCGACTCGCCGGTGAAGGCGATGGCGTCCACGCCGGGGTGGGAGGTCAGGAACTCGCCCGCCGCTCCGGCGCCGTGGCCGTGGATCAGGTTGAAGGCGCCGGGCGGCAGCCGTACCTCGTCGATGACCTCGGCCAGCAGCGTCGCGGTGGAGGGCGTCTCCTCCGAGGGCTTGGCCACCACGGCGTTGCCCGCCGCCAGGGCGGGCGCGACCTTCCAGGTGAGCAGCAGCAGGGGGAGGTTCCAGGGTGAGATGACGGCGACGACGCCGAGCGGGCGGCGCACGGTGTAGTTGAGAGCCTCGCCGGTGCCGCTCCAGCCGGGGACGCGGGTGTGGTGGGCGCGTTCCGGGCGGCCGTAGGACAGGTCGGCGTAGGCGCGGAAGTTGCCGATCGCGCGGGGGACGTCCACGGTGGCGGCCAGGTCGCGCGGCTTGCCGGTGTCGGCGACCTCGGCGGCGACGAACGCGTCGAACCGGGCCTCGATGCCGTCTGCGATCCGCCGCAGCCAGGCGCAGCGCTCCTCGCTGCTCGTGGCGCCCCAGGGACCGGCCAGCGCCGCCCTGGCCGCGACGACCGCGGCGTCGACGACCTCGCGCGGGGCCTCGGGGACGGTCCCCATCTGGCGCCCGTCGACGGGCGAGATCAGCGGGAAGGGGGTCCCCGTGGTCTCGAAGACCCCGTTGACGTAATGCTTCATGGCGCCATTGTCCGGCCGAGGCGCCATATCAGACCAATACCTGATCGCGGCCGAGCCATACCAATCCCGATATATGACGTTTTTTGCATAGGCGACGGCCAGAACAGTATTCGCCGCGACATAGCACCAGCGTGCATCCTCATCCGTACCCCCTGATCGGAAAGGTAAAGCCGCAAAATGGACACTGACCGCCGCAGGGCGGCGCGCCGCGTCTCGTGGGCGGCCTTCATCGGCACGACCATCGAGTGGTACGACTTCTTCCTGTACGGCACGGCCGCCGCGCTCGTCTTCAACAAGCAGTTCTTCCCCGCCATGGACCCCGTCGCCGGCTCGATCGCCGCCTTCGGCACCATGACCGTCGGATTCCTGGCCCGCCCGCTGGGCGGCATCGTCTTCGGCCACTTCGGCGACCGGCTCGGCCGCCGCAACACGCTGGTCGTCTCGCTGCTGATCATGGGGATCGGGACCACGCTCATCGGCGTGCTGCCCACCTACTCCAGCATCGGCATCTGGGCCGCGGTGCTGCTGGTCGTGATGCGCATCGCGCAAGGCATCGGCCTCGGCGGCGAACTCGGCGGGGCCGTGGTGCTGACCATGGAGCACGCGCCGAAGGGCCGTCGCGGCCTGTTCGGCGCCTTCCCGATGATGGGCACGCCCGCCGGGATGCTCTGCGCCAACCTCGTCTTCCTGGGCACCTCCTCGGCGCTGAGCGAGGAGGCCTTCATGTCGTGGGGCTGGCGGGTGCCGTTCCTGCTGAGCGTCGTGCTCGTGGTGGTCGGCATCTACCTGCGGCTGCGCATCGAGGAGAGCCCCGACTTCGTGGTCCAGCGCAAGCCGGTCAAGCTGCCGATCGCCGAGGTCCTGCGCGGCCACTGGCGCGGGGTCGTGCACAGCATCGCGGTCATCATCGGCAACAGCGCCGTCGCCTACGTCTTCATGGTCTACATCCTCCAGTACGGCCAGGCCCCCGCGATCGGCCTGTCCCGCACCTTCCTGCTGACCTGCGTGATCGGCGGCGCCACGGTCTGGCTGGCCACCGCGCCGCTCTGGGCCCACCTGGGCGACCGGTTCGGGCTCCGGGCCCTGTTCTCCCACGGCTCGTGGGTCCTGCTGGCCGGAGCCGTGGCCATCCTGCCCGTCGTCAACACCGGCAACCACGCGCTGATCGCGGTCTTCATGGTGGCCATGGGCGCGGTGCTGGCGATGACCCACGCGGCGCAGGGCACGCTGACGGCCAGCTTCTTCCCCGTCGCGATCCGCTACTCGGGCACCTCGGCCGCCTACCAGTTCGCCGCGCTGCTCGGCGGCGGCATCACCCCGCTGGTGGCAGCCTCCCTGCTGGCCTCGACCGGCTCGTCGTGGTCGATCACCGCGTACCTGGCGGTCGTGACCGCGATCAGCCTCGTGGCCGCGCTGGTCCTGCCCCGCAACGACGCCGAACGCTTCGGCGACGTCCCCGGAGCCATACCCGATCGGGCCGTCAAGAGCTGAAAGCTATGCTGAAATGGTGATGACCCGCGCTCTGGACCTGCTCGGCGGCCGCCTCAAGCTCCGCCACCTCGTGCTGGTCACCGCCATCGCCGACCACGGCAGCGTGCTGCGCGCCGCAGAACACCTCCGCCTCGCCCAGCCCGCCGCCACACGCGGCCTGCGCGAGGTGGAGCAGATCCTCGGCGTCGAACTGTTCACCCGGGGGCCGCGCGGGGTCACGCCGACCGTGTTCGGCACCGCCTTCGTCGACCACGCCCGCGCCGTCCAGGCCGAGCTGCGCCGGGCCGGTGACCGCATCACGGGCCTGGCCAACGGCGAGACCGGCACCGTCACCGTCGGCACCCTGCTGGCCGCCACGAACGTCCTGCTGCCCCGCTCGATCGCCGCGCTCAAAGCGGAACGGCCCGGCATCACGGTCATCGTGCGCGAGGGCACGTTCGACTCGCTCGTCCCCCGGCTCATCGACGGCGACACCGACCTGGTCCTCGGCCGCCTCAACCCCATCGACGACCGGCACGGGCTGCGCCAGATCCCGCTCTACGACGAGCCCATCCTCCTGGTCGCCCGCTCCGGCCACCCCGCCTCGGCCGCCTCGACCCTGGCCGGGCTGCTCGGCTACCCGTGGATCCTGCCGCTGGAGCAGACGTCGCTGCGGCAGGAGCTGGAACAGGTCTTCAAGAACCAGGACCTGCCGTTGCCCGAGGACCGCGTGGAATGCACGTCGATCCTGACGATCCGGTCACTGCTGCTGCAGACCGACATGGTGGCCGCGCTGCCGGCGCTGCTGGTCCGGTCCGATCCGCAGCTCGTGTGCCTGCCGGTGCCGCTGGCCTCGGTGAAACGCTCCGTCGGCGTCACGCTGCCGGGGTCACGGGCGCTGACTCCGGCGGCGAAGGTCATGCTCGACCATCTACGCACCCAGTCGGCCACCCTTGAGCCCTGACGGCATCCAGATCACACACCTTTGAGGCTTTCTACCGGGTCAAGGGCGGAGTCGTCGCGGCGGGGACCCCGTGAGCCCTCACGAGCGGCGCTCGACGGGCGCGCGCCCATGGCGGCGGAGCGGGTGGGGTGGCGGGAGCCGCAACGGAAAAGAGGCGCGCCATGAAGATCACGGCGCGCCTTCCCGAGTGCGCCGTGATGATCACGGCGCGCCCCCACTACAGCGACAGACTCGGCTTGAGCTGCTTGAAACGGGCCAGGAGGCCGTTGATGAAGCTGGGCGACTCGTCGGTCGAGAGCTCGCCCGCCAGGTGCACCCACTCGCTGATGACCACGCCCTCGGGGACGTCGGGCATCCACAGCAGCTCGTAGGTGCCGCCGCGCAGCAGGTTGCGGTCGACGGCGGGCATGCGCTCCAGTGTCCAGCCCTCGGAGTAGGTGGTGATGAGCTCGTCGATGCGGGCCCGGTGACGGGCCACGCCCTCCACGATCGCCGAGGTGTACTCGTTGACCGGCGGCTCGCTCCGCTCCACCCGCTCGGCGAGGATCTTCAGCGGGTCTTCTTCCCTGGCCTCAGCCTCGAAGAGGATGTCGAGGGCGCGCCTGCGTGCTTTGCCGCGTGCCGACACCTCAGGCCCGGCCGAGGTATTCGCCGCTACGGGTGTCGACCTTGACCTTCTCGCCGGTGGTGATGAACAGCGGGACCTTGATCTCGGCGCCGGTCTCCAGCGTGGCGGGCTTGGTGCCGCCGGTGGAGCGGTCGCCCTGCAGGCCCGGCTCGGTGTTGGAGATCAGCAGCTCGACCGCGGCCGGAAGGTCGACGTAGAGCGCGGCGCCCTCGTTGAAGGCGATCGTGGCCATGGTGTTCTCGAGCATGTAGCTGGCCGCGTCGCCGACGGTCTTGGCGGGCACGTTGACCATGTCGTAGGTCTCGGTGTCCATGAAGACGAAGTCGTCGCCGTCCTTGTAGGAGTACTGCATCTCGCGCTTGTCGACGTTGGCCACGTCGACTTTCACCCCGGCGTTGAAGGTCTTGTCGACGACCTTGCCGGAGAGCACGTTCTTGAGTTTGGTGCGCACGAACGCGCCGCCCTTGCCCGGCTTGACGTGCTGGAACTCCACAACGGCCCACAGCTCACCGCCGTCGAGCTTCAGCACCATGCCGTTCTTGAGGTCGTTGGTCGTCGCCACTCGTTTTCTCCCGCGTGTTGCCGCTCTTAAAGGACGAGCAGCTCTTTGGTCGTCTTCGTGAGGAGTTCCGGCCCGCCCACACGCGTGACCAGCGTGTCCTCGATGCGGACCCCGCCTTGTCCCGGGAGGTAGACCCCCGGCTCGACGGTGATGGGAACTCGATCCTCTAGTCTACCGGTCCTGGCGGGGCCCAGGAACGGCTCCTCGTGGATCTCCAGGCCGACGCCGTGTCCGAGGCCGTGCCGGAAGTGCTCGGCGTGGCCCGCTCCGGCGATCACGCCGCGCGCGGCGGAGTCGACCTCCTTGGCCGTGACGCCGGGCGCGAGGGCCTCACGACCGGCCTTCTGCGCGGCGGCGACGAGGTCGTAGATCTCGCGCTGCCAGGCGGCGGGCTCGCCCAGGCTGACGGTGCGCGTCATGTCGGCGTGGTAGCCGCGGTAGTTGGCGCCGAAGTCGAGGGTGACCAGGTCGCCCTTGCGCAGCTCACGGTCGGTGGGAGTGTGATGGGGTACGGCCCCGTTCGCGCCCGCGGCGACGATGGACTCGAAGGCGACCTTGTCGGCGCCGAGTTCGATCATCCGGTGCTCAAGGACGCGGGCTATCTGGCGTTCGGTGGCGCCGGGTCGGATTTTTTCGGAAATATCGCTGAATGCCTGGTCGGAGATGGCGCAGGCCGTACGCAGGAGCTCGATCTCTTCTTCGTCCTTGACCGTACGCAGGAGCTCCACCAGCGGCTCCAGCGGGACCAGGCCCTCCCCCAGCCGCCGGAACGTCGCGACCGTCATGTGCGCGGCCTCGATCCCCGTGCCCGGCGCGGCCAGGGCGCCCGCGGTGTCCGGCGCCTCGACGACCTCGACGCCCAGGTCGCGGGTCATCTCGATGTAGCGGGAGTCGGTCGCGAGCGTGGCGCTGCCGTCCTCGCGCACCAGGACCGCGGCGTTGGAGCTGTCGAGCCCGGTCAGGTACCTCACGTTGATCAGGGAGGAGACGAGCACCGCGGGGACCGCGCGCTCGGGCAGCAGCGCGGCCAGGGCGGCTCGGCGCCGCGCGTGAGTGTCGGTCATTTCGTCAATGTACGCGTCTTGACCTTCCTCACGCTCCGCGGCTACCGTGCGCAGCAAGGTTAGTAAGGTTTCCTAACCTTCAAGGAGCGTGCATGAAGCTGGCAGCGGCGTTGACCGCGTTATCCGTCCTGATCGCAGGGAGCCCAGCGATGGCCGAGAGCGCGTCGTTCATCAGGGTCGACCAGGTGGGCTTCGCGCCGGAGGAGGCCAAAGAGGCCTACCTCATGGCGGACCGTCCACTCCCCTTCACCGTCGTCGATCGCCGGGGGCGGGTGGTCCTGCGCGGTACGGCGGGCCGCGACCTCGGCAAGTGGAACGACACCTACCGTCATGTCTACCGCCTGGACCTGTCCAGGCTCCGTACCCCCGGCAGCTACCGGGTCAAGGCGGGCGGGCAGACCTCCGCCGAGTTCGCCGTGGCCCCCTCGATCGCCCTGTCGCTGCCCGCGGCCAAGATCGTGACGTTCTTCGGCGGCCAGCGCGACCGCTGGCACAAGGGCGACAAGGCCGCCTCGGTCTATGACTGGCCCGAGTTCACCGGCCCGGACACCGACCAGATCAAGGGCGACCTGACCAAGGTCGGCGGCCCGGTGGACGTGTCGGGCGGATGGTTCGACGCGGGCGACTACCTGAAGTTCACCCACATCCTCGCCTACGTCGACACGCTCCTGTGGGCGGCCAAGCGCGACGGCGCCATCGACCCGCGCCTGCGCGGCGAGGCCGACCACGGCCTGAAGTTCCTCGACAAGATGTGGGACGAGACGTCGAAGACCCTCTACATCCAGGTCGGCATCGGGGCCGGCAACGCCGAGGGCACCTTCGCCGGCGACCACGACATCTGGCGCATGCCCGAGGAGGACGACCACTCCACCGAGAAGTACATCCGCGACCGGCCCGTCTTCCGCGCCGCCGCGCCCGGCGAGCCGATCAGTCCCAACCTGGCCGGCCGTACCGCCGCCGCCTTCGCCCTGGCCGCGCAGGTGGAGCCCGACCGCGGGCGCGCCCGTGAGCTGCTGGAGAAGGGCGCCTCCGTCTACGCCATGGCCAAGACCGAGAACGTCGGCCGGCTCGTCACCTCGCTCCCCCACGCCTTCTACCCGGAGAGCGTCTGGCGCGACGACATGGAGCTGGGCGGCGCCGAACTGGCCCTGGCCGCCCAGCGCCTGCGCGACCCGCGGGCCGGCGAATGGCTGCGACAGGCGGCCCACTGGGCCGGCGAGTACCTGAAGCACGACGCCGGCGGCGACACCTTCAACCTGTACGACGTCAGCGCGCTCGGCCACGCCGACCTGGTCAAGGCCATCCGCCAGGCTCGTGGCGGCACACTGCCGGTGACCGAGCGGCAGCTCGTCGGCGACCTCAGGGCGCAACTGGAGATCGGCGCCGCACGGGCCGCCCAGGACCCGTTCCAGGCCGGTGCGCGTTATGACCAGTTCGACTCGGTGCCGCACGCGTTCGGGCTGGCGGCCACCTCGCGCCTCTACCGGTCGGTGAGCGGCGACCGCTCCTACGACTCCTTCGGCACCCGCCAGCGCGGCTGGGCCTTCGGAGCCAACGCGTGGGGCGTGTCGTTCGTCTCCGGGGTCGGCGACGACGCGATCACCTGCCCGCACTATCAGATGTCCAACCTCACCGGCAGGCCGCCGACCGGCGCCGTGGTCAACGGCCCGAACAGCGCTTCGCTGTTCGACGACGGGCTGGGGGGCCACATGGACCGCATGAGCCCCTGCCCCGCCGACGGAGTCGACCGCTACGCCCCGTTCACCGGGCGCGGCAGCCGCTTCGTCGACGACGTCCGGTCGTGGCAGGCGTCAGAACCCGCCGACGACTTCGCCGCGGTGGCGCTGTACGCGCTCACGCTGATGTCGCGGGGCGGTTGAGGCCCCAGTCGGCGAGGAAGTTCGCGAGGGGGCCGGTGGCGGCCATGTCGCCGTCGCCGGCCGCTTCGCGCAGGTCGGCCGCCGCCTCCAGCGCGTGGCGGCGGGCCTGGTCCTCGCGGCCCTTCCTGATCCGGTCCATCGCTCTGGCGATCTTCTTGCGGGCGTCGGCGGCGACCCCGCCGTCGATGCCGTTCAGCTGCTGCTGGAGCCGCACCGCCTCGTCGAAGCGGCCCAGCCAGTTCTGCCACCCGCCCGGCGGGGTCTGCCGCAGTCCGGTGGTGTCGCGAGGCTGGGGGGTGAGGGTGTCCAGGGGGTTCGCCGGGCCCAGCGTGTCGACCAGGCCTGTGGGTTCCGGGGTCGGCTCTTCCGGGGTGAAGGTCGGTTCTGGCTCTTCCGTGGTGGCCGTCGGTGTCGGGTCTGGCTGTTGCGGGGTGAAGGTCGCGCTGGGTACGGGGGTCGCGGCGGGCTGGTCGCGGCCGGACAGGACGATGAAGCCGATCGTGACCAGAGCGATGACGGCCAGGGCCGCGACCATCTGGATGATCAGGCGGCGGTTCTGGTTGGGCGGGTCCGGGATGGGGCCTTCGAAGATCTGGGTGTGGCCGTCCTTGAAGGGCGGCTGACCACCTGGGGCCGTGTGCAACCCGGTTTGCGGGCCTGGTTGTGGGCTGTACTGGCCCGTCTGCGGACCACCCAGACCCGAGGCGCCGTAGCCCGCTTGCGGGCCCCCGTGACCTGGCGCGCCGTGGCCCGCTTGTGAGCCGCCGTGGCCTGTCTGCGGGCCCGGTCCGGCGTAGGCGGATGGCTGGCCGTCGGTGTTTCCGCTGAAGGGAGTCTGGGCGTCCGGGAGGTTGGGGAGGGGGCCGGTGCGCTGGGTGGCGCCGGGGCGGGCGATGCCGGCCAGGCGGCGCCGTACCGTGTCACCGCCCGCAGGACGTGCGGCGGGATCCTTGGCCAGCAACGCCAGCAACAACTGCTCCAGCTCGGCCGGAACGGCGGGACGGTGGCGCGTCGGCGGCTCGGGCTCGGCGGTGCGGATGCGCTCGGCCAGTTCCTCCCCCTCGCCCTCGAACGGCGGCCGCCCGCACAACATCTCGTAACAGACCGCAGCCAGCGCATACAGATCGGCGGCAGGCCCGCCCGGCCCGTCAAGCTGCTCAGGCGCGCGGTACGGCGTCACCGGCCCCGGATCCGCCCCCTGAATCCCGAACCCGACCACCTTGAGCACCCCGCTGCCCGCCCGGCGGAAGGAGTCCGGGTCGATCTGCCCGTGCACCACCCCCGCCCGATGCGCCGCGTCAAGCCCGCCAGCCGCCTGTCCGAACAGGTCGCACGCCTCGACGATTCCCAGCGGCCCGTGCGCGACGCGCTCATCGCCGAGGCTCGCCCCCGTCAAAAACTCCATCACCAGGTACGGCACGCCGTTATGGCCACCGATGTCCAGAACCATGGCCACATGAGGATGCACGACCTTGGCCACGGTCTGGGCATGTTTGTGCGCCAGCTCGCTGGAGCCCGCGGTGAGCATCTTGACCGCCACGGTCCAGTCGGCGTTCTCGTCGTGCGCCCGCCACACCTCACCGGCCTGCCCTCGGCCGATGAGCTCGTCCAGCCGGTAGCGGCCCGCGACCAGCGTCTCCTCGGACATATCCCCGCCAATGCACTCAAGGTTGGCAATTTGCCCCCAACCTTAGGGGCTCACCCGCCCTCAAGCCCCCGGACTCCACCACCTGGCCCCAGGCCCACGAAGATCACCCACCCACGCAAACCGCCGCACCCACACCCACGCCACGGCCTTCTCCTCCCCACACCGCTCAGCCCGCCACGTCTCCACCACGCGAGTCATCGTGCCCCCGCCCACGCACACCACCGCATCCCCCGCCCAGGCGAGCCGCCGCATCCCCCGCCCACGCATATCGCCACGCCCCACCGCCGGCTGTCCGCCAGACCTCCGCGTCAGGCTGCCGCCGGGCAAGGGCCCGGACGCGGGCCACCCGAGCCGAAGCCGGGCGTGCCTGTCCGCGTGTCCCGCCAAGCCGATGCGGAATGCCGAGCGGGCGGGGCCGACGGGTGGGGCCGACGGGTGGGCGAGGGTGGGCGGAGCGGGTTGAGCAGGCGAAGGGGCGGGTGGGGCGGGCGGGCAGGGCGGGGCGGGCAGGGCGGGTGGTGGGTGGTGGGTGGTGGGTGGTGGGTGGTGGGTGGGGCTAGCGGAGGAAGGCGGCGGGGACGCCTGCGTCGACCGGGATGTGCAGGCCCGTCGTGAGGTCCAGGTCGCCGGCGGTCAGGGCGAACACCGCGGCCGCCACGTGCTCCGGCAGGACCTCGCGCTTCAGCAACGTGCGCTGGGCGTAGAACTCGCCGAGCCGCTCCTCCGGCACCCCGTAGACGGCCGCGCGGTTGGCGCCCCACCCGGAGGCGAAGATGCCGGAGCCACGGACGACGCCGTCCGGGTTGACGCCATTGACGCGGATGCCGTGTTCGCCCAGTTCCGCGGCGAGCAGGCGGACCTGGTGGGCCTGGTCGGCCTTGGCGGCGCCGTACGCGACGTTGTTGGGGCCGGCGAAGATCGAATTCTTGGAGGAGATGTAGATGACGTCTCCCCCCATGCCCTGATTTATCAGGACTCGTGCGGCTTCGCGGGAGACCAGGAACGAGCCCTTCGCCATGACGTCGTGCTGGATGTCCCAGTCGTCCGCCGTGGTCTCCAGCAGGGGGCGCGAGAGGGACAGTCCCGCGTTGTTGACGACCAGGTCGAGGCCGCCGAAGGCCAGCACGGCCCGCCGTACCATGTCCTGGACCTGCGCTTCGTCGGTCACGTCCGCGCGGACCGCGACCGCCGCGTCCGCCGTGCCGATCCGCGCGGCCACCTTCTCGGCGGCGGCGAGGTCGCGGTCGGCGACCACCACGAGCGCCCCCTCGGCGGCCAGGCGGCGCGCGGTCGCCGCGCCGATGCCCGAACCGCCGCCGGTGACCAGCGCGATCCGGGTGGCCAGCGGTTTGGGCGGCGGCAGGCGGCGGAGCTTGGCCTCCTCCAGGTCCCAGTACTCGATGCGGAACTTCTCGCTCTCCTCGATCGGCGCATAGGCGGACAACGCCTCGGCGCCGCGCATGACGTTGATCGCGTTGAGGTAGAACTCGCCGGCGACGCGCGCGGTCTGCTTGTCCTTGCCGAAGGAGAACATGCCGACGCCGGGTACCAACACGATCGCGGGGTCGGCGCCGCGCATCGGGGGTGATTCCGGTACGGCATTGCGGGCGTAATACGCGGCGTAATCGGCGCGGTAGGCGGCGTGGAGATGCCTGATCCGTTCCTCTTCGGGGTCCGGGGGCAGGACGAGCGGGGCGATCTTGGTGCGCAGGAAGTGGTCGGGGCAGGAGGTGCCGAGCGTGGCCAGGCGGGGGTGTTCGGCGCGGGCGAGGAAGTCGAGGACCTCGGGGGTGGCGGTGTAGTGGCCGACCATGGGCGCGTCGGTCGAGGCCAGGCCGCGCAGCAGGGGGAAGAGCCGGGCCGCCTCGGCCAGCCGTACCTCTTCGCCGGGGGTCTCGTGGACGATCGGGCCGAAGGGGTCGGGGCGGCCGTGGGCGGTGATGTACTGCTCGGCGGTGCGGATGATCTCCAGCGAGTTGGCGCGGCACTCCTCCGAGGTGGCGCCCCAGGCGGTGATGCCGTGGCCGCCGAGGATGACGCCGATGGCCCGCGGGTTCGCGGCCTGGATGGCGGCGATGTCCAGGCCGAGCTGGAAGCCGGGACGGCGCCAGGGCACCCACACCACGCGGCCGGCGAAGATCCGCTCGGTCAGGGCGGGGCCGTCCTGGGCGGTGGCGATCGCGATGCCGGCGTCGGGGTGCAGGTGGTCGACGTGCGCCGCCTCGACCAGGGCGTGCATCGCGGTGTCGATGGACGGCGCGGCGCCGCCCTTGCCGTGCAGGCAGTAGTCGAACGCCGCCACCATCTCGTCTTCGCGTTCAACGCCCGGGTAGATCGTTTTAAGCGCGCGTACGCGGTCGAGCCGCAGGACGGCCAGGCCGCTCTCCTTCAGCGTGCCCAGGTCGCCGCCGGAGCCCTTGACCCACATCAGATCGACGTCCTGGCCGGTGACGGGGTCGTGGCCGGCGGCCTTGACGGAGGCGTTGCCGCCCGCGTAGTTGGTGTTGCGGGGGTCGCCGCCCAGGGCGTGGGCGCGGTCGAGCAGTTCCCTGACCTGCGCGGGCGTGTCGTGGCGCGTGCTGCTCGTGCTAGCCATCAGGCTCCCCAACCTGCCTGGGCGCCGCCGACGCGGGTGGCGCTGATTTCCTGGAAATATCCGGACTTGGCGTAGGCGGCCATGGGGTCCGGGTCGAGGCCCGCCTCCTGGCGGAGATCGGCCAGCAGGGGGCGTACGTCGGTGTTGTAGGCGTCCATGAGGACGGCGTTGGCGCCGAGGACGTCGCCCGCGGCCTGCGCGGATTTGAGGGCGTTTTTGTCGACGAGGAGGGCCTTCGCGGTGGCCTCCTGGACATTCATCACGGAGCGGATCTGGCCGGGGATCTTGGGCTCGAGGTTGTGGCACTGGTCGAGCATGAACGCGATCCCGGGCTCCTCCGCCACCTCGTACATGATCCGGAACAGCTGGAACGGGTCGGCCGCCCCCACCATCAGGTCGTCGTCGGCGTAGAAGCGCGAGTTGAAGTCGAAGCCGCCGAGCTTGCCCTCCCTGAGCAGGAAGGCCACGATGAACTCGATGTTGGTGCTCGGCGCGTGGTGGCCGGTGTCCACGACGACCTGCGCCTTCGGGCCCAGCCTGAGGCAGTGGGCGTAGGCGGTGCCCCAGTCGGGCACGTCGGTCGTGTAGAAGGCGGGCTCGAACAGCTTGTACTCCAGCAGGAACCGCTGCCCCTCCCCCAGCCGTGCGTAAACCGATTCAAGAGCCTCGGCCAGGCGGTCCTGGCGGGCGCGGATGTCGTCCTGGCCCGGGTAGTTGGTGCCGTCGGAGAACCAGAGCTTGAGCGTGTCCGACCCGGTGGCGTCCATGATGTCGACGCATTCCAGCAGGTGGTCCAGGGCCTTGCGGCGGACGCGCGGGTCGGGGTTGGTGACGCTGCCCAGCTTGTAGTCGTTGTCCTGGAAGACGTTGGCGTTGATCGCCCCGATGCTCAGTCCGAGGCCCTCCGCGTGGCGGCGCAGGCCAGCGTAGTCGTCCACCTTGTCCCAGGGGATGTGCAGGGCGACGCTCGGGGCGATCCCGGTGAAGCGGTGCACCTGGGCGGCGTCGGCCAGCTTCTCGAAGGGGTCGCGGGGGACGCCGGGCTGGGCGAAGACCTTGAAGCGGGTGCCCGAGTTCCCGTACGCCCACGAGGGGGTCTCGATCCGTTGCTCCCTGAGCCGCGCTCTGATGTCCATGAGGGCAATCCTTTGAATCGTTTTAACAACGTGTGCGACGCTAGACAGCGATCTCGCTCCCGTCAATTGCCGTTTCTCGGTTGTTACGTTTTAATCAGGTCCTGTGGTGAACATCAAGGAGGTCGCCGAACTGGCCGGAGTCAGCCCCGGCACGGTCTCGAACGTCCTGAACCGCCCGGAGAAGGTCTCCCCCACGACCCGCCGGCGGGTGGAGGCGGCCATCGAGGACCTCGGCTTCGTCCGGCACGCCTCGGCCTCGACGCTGCGCGCGGGCTACAGCCGGACCATCGGCCTGTCGGTGATCGACATCGGCAACCCGTTCTTCACCGACGTGGCCGCCGGAGTGGAGGAGACCGCCAGTGCCCTGGGGTACGCGGTCATCCTGGGCAACTCGGCGGGCTCGCGTACCAAAGAGGAACGCAACCTGCGCGTCCTGGCCGAGCAGCGGGTCCGCGGCGTGCTCATCACCCCGTCCGACGAGGACCCCGCGCGCCTGGACCGCCTGCGCGCCCACAACATCAACGTCGTCCTCGTCGACCACCCGCCCCACCGCGCCGACCAGTGCTCGGTGGCGGTGAACGACGTGGTCGGCGGCAAGCTGGCCGTGGAGCATCTCCTGGCCGGGGGCGCCACCTCCGTCGCCTACGTCAGCGGCCCCCTGACCATCCGCCAGTGCCAGGATCGTTTCGAGGGCGCCTCCCGGACGTTCCCCGGCACCCTGCGCCTGATCCAGATGCCCGCCATGACCGCCCGCGCCGGAGAGAGAGCCGCCCAGTTGCTGCTGGACTCCGGCATCCCGGACGCCGTCTTCTGCGCCAACGACCTGCTGGCACTGGGCGTCCTGCGCGGCCTCACGCAACTCGGCGTCCGCATCCCGGACGACGTGGCCCTGATGGGCTACGACGACATCGACTTCGCGTCGGCCTCGGCCGTCTCCCTGACCTCCATCCGCCAGCCGACCTACCAGTTGGGCAAGGTCGCCACGGAACTGCTGCTCGACGAGTGCGACCGCCCCGGCGCCCACGCCCACCAGCAGATCGTCTTCCAGCCCGAACTGGTCGTGAGGGAGTCCACCCGATGACCCGCTTCGCCGCCATCGACCTCGGCGCGTCCAGCGGCCGCGTCATCGTCAGCGACGAGTCCCTGACGTTGACCGAGGTCCACCGCTTCCCCAACGGCGCCACCCTGCGCGAGGGCGCCCTGCGCTGGGACATCCACCGCATTTTCCACGAGATCCTGTACGGCCTGGCCAAAGCGGGACCGGTCGACTCGATCGGCATCGACTCGTGGGGCGTCGACTACGGTCTCCTGGGCCACGACGGCACCTTGCTCCGGGACCCGGTGAGCTACCGCGACAGCCGTACCGAAAAAGTGGTGTCCCCCACCATCGACCGCCTGGGCGCCGGAGCTCTCTACGCGGCCACCGGCATCCAGCCCCACCCCATCAACACCGTCTTCCAGCTACTGGCCGACGACCTGACCGGCGCCGCGACCATGCTCCTGATCCCCGACCTGATCGCGTACTGGCTGACCGGCGAGATCGGCGCGGAGGTCACCAACGCCTCGACCACCGGCCTCCTGGACATCCATTCCCGGACCTGGTCGGACGACCTGGCGGGCAAAGCGGGCATCCCCACCCACCTCTTCCCGCCGATCCGCCACCCCGGCGCCCCCATCGGCGTCATGACCCCTGCCCACGCGCCCGCGTCGTGCTGCCGGGACGCCTTCCCGGCCTGGTCGGCCCCGGTCGTGACGGTGGCCTCCCACGACACGGCCTCCGCCGTGATCGCCGTCCCGGCCACCACGGACGCCTTCGCCTACATCTCCTGCGGTACGTGGTCGCTGGTGGGCGTGGAGCTTTCTTCTCCGGTGCTGTCAGAGGCCAGCCGTACCGGAAATTTCACGAACGAGACCGGCCTGGACGGCACCACCCGCTACCTCCGCAACGTCATGGGCCTGTGGCTCCTCCAGGAATGCCTGACCACCTGGGGCACGCCCGACCTCCCCACCTTGCTGCGGTCAGCCGAGGAAGCCGAACCTTTCCGCTCCCTGATCGACGCCGCCGACCCCGCCTTTCTGGCCCCAGGCGACATGCCCGCCCGCATAGCCGAAGCCTGCCGAGCAGCCGGCCAGCCAGTCCCGAGAACGCGCGCCGAGACAGTCCGCTGCATCCTGGAAAGCCTGGCCCTGGCCCACAGAAACGCGGTGGCCGACGCGACAACCTTGTCCGGTCACCCGGTGGAGGTCATCCATTTGCTGGGCGGCGGCTCCCGCAACCGCCTCCTGTGCCGGCTCACCGCCGAAGCCTGCGGCCTCCCCGTGGTGGCCGGCCCCGTAGAGGCCACCGCCCTGGGCAACATCCTCGTCCAGGCCCGAACAGCCGGAATGGTCGGCAGCCTCAACGAAATCCGCACGCTGGCGCGTGACCTTCACAGCGAACCGCATTCCGCCGCAAAGACTTCTGCCGCTCCGCCGGGGCACACCTAAGTCTTTCAGCACGCGAAAGGGCGAGAGGCCGGAAGCCTCTCGCCCTTTCGTCGTGATTGTGCGGTTATGCCAGCGCCGGTTCCCGGGCGGGGGACTTGGCGGCGGGGGCGTCGTTGTCGAGGGGCTGGGGCGGGGCGTTGAAGACGGCCTCGTCGAGGCGGCCCTCCGAGCGGGCGACCAGGACGGGGACCACTGCCTGGCCCGCGACGTTGGTGGCGGTGCGGATCATGTCCAGGATGGGGTCGATGGCGAGGAGGAGGCCGACGCCTTCCAAGGGCAGGCCCAGGGTGCTCAGGGTCAGGGTGAGCATGACGATGGCGCCGGTCAGGCCGGCCGTCGCTGCCGAGCCCACGACCGAGACGAACGCGATCAGCAGGTAGTCGCCCACGCCCAGCGGGACGTTGAAGACCTGGGCCACGAAGATGGCGGCCAGCGCGGGGTAGACCGAGGCGCAGCCGTCCATCTTGGTGGTGGCGCCGAACGGCACGGCGAAGGAGGCGTAGTCGCGGTCGACGCCGTTGCGCTCCACCGTCACGCGCTGGGTCAGGGGCAGGGTGCCGACGGAGGAGCGGGAGACGAAGGCGAGCTCGATGGCGGGCCAGGCGTTGCGGTAGAACTTCAGCGGGTTGACCTTGCCGAAGACGGCCAGCAGCGTCGGGTAGATCGCCAGCAGGACGATGAAGCAGCCGATGTAGACGCCGGCCGAGAACTTGGCCAGCGGCGCCAGCAGGTCCCAGCCGTAGGTGGCCACGGCCTTGCCGATCAGGCCCGCGGTGCCGATGGGGGCCAGGCGGATGACCCACCACAGGGCCTTCTGGACGAGTTCGAGGACCGAGCGGCTCAGGTTCAGGAACGGCTCGGCCTTGTCGCCGATCGCCAGGGCCGCGGCGCCGAGGACGACACCGAGGAAGACGATCTGGAGGACGTTGAGCTCGGTGAAGGCGGTGACGATGTTCGTGGGGATGATGCCGGTCACGAAGTCGAGCCAGGTCCCGGCGCCCTCGGTGTCGACGGGCTTGGCGGTGCTGGTGTCGAGGGTGACGCCCTGGCCGGGGTTGATGATGAGACCGAGGCCGATGGCGAAGGCGACCGAGATGAAGGCGGTCGCCAGGAACCAGAACAGGGTCTTCGAGGCCAGCCTGGCGGCGCCGTTGACGTTGCGGAGGTTGGCGACGCTGACCAGCACCGCGGTGAACACCAGCGGCGGGACGGCCAGCTTCAGCAGCTGGACGAAGATCTTGCCGACTTGGGTCAGGGTCTCTGCCAGCCAGGAGACGTCCCAAATCTTGGCGACGAATCCGAGGGCTATGCCGGCCACGAGGCCGGCGAGCAGTTGCAGGGAAAAGCTGAATCTCTTCACGAGAGGAAGGCTCCGGAGATGACGGCATGCCAAAGGCGCACCGGAAAGGAGAAAAGGGGTGAGTGGCGATCTAGCGCGTCATGGCGCGATCAGCGACAGCTCGTCCCCGTCACGCGGCACAGGTCGATGTGCAGCCGCTCAACGAGCCACACGATGACTACCGAAAACCTCACGAACCGTCACAACACCACTCTTATCTCTGGCTATTCCCGTCGTCCTGTGTGATCTAGATCACTATCCTTTACGGCTTCGCCCCCGAACCACCGCCCACCGCCCCCAGCGCGCCGCCGCAGCCGATGCTCCCCACCGCACTCCGGCGGGGCGCCGCGACAGCCATCCGCCGGCCGGCCGCCGTGGCCCACGCCGGGCACCGCACCGGGTGCGCCGAGCCCCGCCGTACCCCTTCCGCCCGCGCGGCGCACAAACCCCCGGCAACCCCCTCAGACCCGGACAACCCACGACCAAGACAGCCCCAGCCTCCGGAACCCAACCCGTGACCCGGGGCCGGGTGGCCGAGGGCCGGGTGGCCAAGGGCCGGCGAGCCAGGGGGCAGCGGGCCAGGGGCCGAAGCCGGGGTCGAGGCTGGGCCGGGGGGTGGACCGGTGGCGGAGGGAGGGAGAGGCCGGTGGTGGAGAGAACGGAAGCGGCAGGTCCGGAGCAGGCCGGACCCCGGGCGGACGGGCGACCGGGGTGGAGGCGGGCGGGGCCAGGGTGCCGGGGTGGCAGGGTGCCGGGAGTTAGGCGGTCAGTTCTTTCATCTTTTCCACGAGGCGCAGACGCTCCTCGTGGGTGTTGGCGAGGGGTGTCACGTTCAGCGTCGTCACACCCGACTCACGCAGAGCCTGGATCCGGTCCCGGACGAAGCCCTCCGATCCGATCAGCGACATCTTCTCCAGCAACTCCTGCGGCACCAAAGCCGCCGCCTCCTGCTTCTTCCCCTCCAGGTACAGGTCCTGGATCTGCTCGGCCTCCTTCTCGTAGCCGTAGCGCCGGGCGAGCTCGTTGTAGAAGTTGCGCCCCTTGGCGCCCATCCCGCCGATGTACAGGGCCGCCATGCCACGCCCCAGCTCCAGCAACCCCTGCACGTCGTCGCCGATCGCCAGGGCGGCCTGCGCGATCGTGTCCAAGGAGCCGAGGGCCGGGTCGCGGCGGGCGGCTCCGGCGGCCAGTGACGGGCCCCAGACCTCGGCCGCCTTCTCCGGTACGTAGAAGATCGGCTCCCAGCCTTCGGCGACCTCGGCGGTCAGCTCGACGTTCTTGGGGCCGATGGCGGCGACCACGATCGGGATGCGCGGCCGTACCGGATGATTGATGATCTTGAGGGCTTTGCCGAGTCCGGTGCCCTGCTCGGGAGGGAGCGGGAGGGTGTAGTGGTTGCCGGAGTAGGTGAGCTTCTCGCGGCGCCACACCTGGCGGCAGATGTCGATGACCTCGCGGGTACGGCCCAGCGGCGCCGTATAGGGCACGCCGTGGAAGCCCTCGATCACCTGCGGGCCCGAGGCGCCGAGGCCCAGGGTGAAGCGGCCGTCGGAGACGTAGTCGAGCCCGGCGGCGGTCATCGCGAGCAGGGTCGGGGTGCGGGAGTAGATCGGCAGGATGCCGGAGGCGATCTCGAGGCGGTCGGTCTTGGCGGCGATGTAGCCCATCTGGCTGACCGCGTCGAAGCTGTAGGCCTCGGCCACGAAGACGATGTCGAGCCCGGCCCGCTCGTAGTCGGCCAGTTCGGCGACCGTCTCCTTGAAGCCGCCTGAATAGTTGAGCGCCATACCGATCCGCATGCCGGACTCCCTCGAACCGAGTAGTAACCGAACTATATTCGGCACCAGGTTAGCCTGTCCGCATCCCGAGCCCGCACCGGCTAGCCTGGGACGGGTGCTGAGTCGGGTCGTCATCGTCGTGTCCGCCCTGGTCGCCGTGGCCTTGGCGGGTCATCAGCTCTTTCCGGCCATGGGTGGATTCACACCCATCTGGGAGAGCATGCTGCCCTGGGTGGGGCTCACGGTGCCCATGCTTCTGCTCGGCGCGGCGCTGTCGCGCTCGAAGGGCGCCGCGGTCGCGGCCGTGGTGCCCGGCCTGGTGTGGGCGCTGATGTTCGGCTCGACCATGCTGCAGTCGCCGCCCGGCGGCGCCAGCGACCTCAAGGTGGCCACGGTCAACGTCGGCGTCACCAACAGCGCCTCAGGCGAGGCCATGCGCAAGATCGCCGAAGGGCTCGACCTGGTCGCGGCCCAGGAACTCACCCCGGGCGGACCGGCCGCCAAGCAGCTCGACCGGATGTTCCCGCACAAGTACCCCGTCGGCACGGTCGGGCTGTGGAGCCGCTATCCGCTGAGCAAGCAGCAGAAGCTCGACGTCGGCATGGGCTGGCCCAGGGCGCTGCGGGCGGTGGCCGACACGCCGAAGGGCAAGGTCACCGTGTACGTGATGCACCTGGCCTCGGCCCGCCCCGGGCACACCGCCTTCCGCGACAAGTCGCTGGCCCACGCGCGCTCGCTGGTCGACAAGGACTCCAGCAAGCGCATCCTGCTCATGGGCGACCTCAACACCGCCACCACCGACCGCGGCATGTCCGGGCTGACGCCGCCGCTGCGGGACGCGCAGCGCGAGGCGGGCGACGGGTTCGGGTTCACCTGGCCGTCGTCGTTCCCGATCACCCGGCCCGACCACATCCTGTACAAGGGCATGACCGCGACCAAGGCGGGCGTGGCCCCGGCCGTCGGCAGCGACCACCGCGCCGCACTCGCATCTCTACGAATGAGCTAGAGGCCTTTCAGAAGCTCCAGGTCCTCGGGCGTGTCGATGTCGGCCGGGCTGCCCAGCCCGTCGCACGGCACGTCGG
Organism: Nonomuraea sp. NPDC059023; assembly: GCF_042740095.1. Lineage (NCBI taxonomy): Bacteria > Bacillati > Actinomycetota > Actinomycetes > Streptosporangiales > Streptosporangiaceae > Nonomuraea > Nonomuraea sp. NPDC059023. The sequence continues at coordinate 76,247 of NZ_JBHYIO010000003.1, forward strand.
TGATCAGTTCCGGATACGCCTTCAGGAACGGCCTGGCCCCCACGTCCCCCACGGCCAGCCCGGCCACCTCGGCGAAGTGGTCCCGGGCGAACAGCACCGGGTTGCGCCGGGCGCCGCCGTACGTGGCGACGGCCACCTCGCCCCCGCTGGCGATCAGCGCCGCCACGGCGGCGGGCGACACGAACGGCTGGTCCACCAGCGCCACCACGACGGCGGCGGCGTCCGGCGGCAGCGCGGCCAACCCGACGCGCAGCGAGGAGCCCATCCCGGTGCGCCAGTCGGGGTTGCGCACGACGACGGCGCCGCGCACGGGCACGGTCGCCGCCCCGAGCACCACGACGACGGGATGGCAGCCGCCGGTCTCCAGCAGCCGCACCCCGCGATCGACCAGCCGCTCGCCCTCGTACTCCACGAGCGCCTTGGGCGTGCCCAGCCGCGCTCCGCGCCCGGCCGCGAGCAGCAGCCCCGCCACGCTAGATCGCTTCATCCCGCTTTTCTGCCCATCCGTGAATGCGTCCACGCGTCTCGCGCAGCGGCCGTCCGGAACCGCCCCACCGCAGCTGGATGAGCTCGGCGGCGATGGACACCGCCGTCTCCTCGGGGGTGCGGGCGCCCAGGTCGAGGCCGATGGGCGAGCGCAGCCGTCCCAGCTCGGCGTCGGTGAGCCCGGCCTCGCGCAGCCGTTCCAGCCGGTCCGCGTGGGTACGGCGCGAGCCCATCGCGCCCACGTAACCGGCGTCGGTGCGCAGGGCCAGCTCCAGCAGCGGCACGTCGAACTTGGGGTCGTGGGTGAGCACGGCGATGACCGTGCGCTCGTCCACCTTCTGCGTGGCCAGGTAGTCGTGCGGCCACTTGACCACGACCTCGTCGGCCTCGGGGAAGCGCTTGGGGGTGGCGAAGACCGGGCGGGCGTCGCAGACGGTGACGTGGTAGCCGAGGAACTTGCCGACCCGGGCGACGGCGGCGGCGAAGTCGATGGCGCCGAAGACCAGCATGCGCGGCGGCGGCGCGAAGGAGTGCACGAACACCGCCAGGTCGTCCAGGCGGCGCTCGCCGTGGCCGCCGTAGTGGCGGATTCCCGTGAGGCCCTGGGCGAGCATGCCGCGGGCGTCGTCGTCGACGGCCTGGTCGAGGCGGTCGAGGCCGAGGGTGCCCGCGGTGCGCTCGGGCCAGATCACCCTTCTCGCGCCCATCCGGCCGGGGCCGCCGACGATGGTGGCGACGGCCACGGGTTCGTGGGCGCGGACCGAGGCGTAGATGTCGCCGAGCTCGGGGAAGGTCTCGATGGAGACCGGCTCGACGAGGATGTCGATGATGCCGCCGCAGGTGAGCCCGACCGCGAAGGCGTCGTCGTCGCTCACGCCGTACCGCCGCAGGACGGGGACCTCGGTCTCGGCGGCCAGCTCGAACACCGCGCCCTCGACGCAGCCGCCGGAGACGCTGCCGACGACCTCGTCCCCGCGCACGGCCATCGAGGCGCCGGGCGGCCGGGGCGCGCTGCTGAACGTGCTCACCACGGTCGCCAGCCCGAACCTCAGCCCGGAGCGCCACCACCGCATGATCTCCGGGAGCACCTCACGCATGGCCGAGCCTTTCGCTGAGCGCCTCGAACGCGGCCAGGCTGTGCCCGGCCACGAGGTCGTCGATGTACGGCAACGCCGCCCGCATCCCACCGGTGAGCGGCTCGTAACCCTCATACCCCTTGTGCGGGTTCACCCAGATCACCCGGTACGCCTGCCGGGCGAGCCTGGCCATCTGGGCGCCGAGCAGCGCCGGGTCGCCGCGTTCCCAGCCGTCCGAGGCGAGGACCACGATCGCGCCGCGCGCGTCATGATTTTTCAGGAAACTCCGGAGCTCCTCCCCCAGCCGGGTGCCCCCGCTCCAGTCCGGTATCACCCGCGACGCCGCGTTCAGCGCGGTGCCCGGATCACGGTGGCGCAACTCGGCGGTGACGTGCGTCAGCCGCGTCCCGATCGAGAACACCCTGGTCGCCCTGGGTTCGCTGCGCACCAGCGCGTGCGCGTACCGCAGCAGCGTCTCCGCGTACGGCGACATCGACCCGCTCACGTCGACCAGCAGCACCACCTCGCGCGGGCGCGTGGCGTGCGTCTTCCTGCGCAGCCGCGCCACCTCGCCCTTGCGCAACGCCTCGCGGATCGTCCGCCGCGGGTCGAGGACGCCGCGGTGGGCGGGCTGGTGGCGCCGCGAGCGCCGGCGGGCCCGCCGCTCGCGCAGCATCGCCAGCATCCGGTGCACTTCGCCGCGTTCCGCCTCGGTCATCCTGGCCACGTCGCGGTGGCGCAGGATCTCGGTGCGGCTGGCCGTGCCGGGCGCCGCGTCCGCGTCCTCCTGCTCGCCGTCCTCACGTGCCTCGCCCGCCGCCACGTGCCGCGTGACGACCTTGTCCGCGGTACGGCCGGCCGCCCGCAGACCGCCGAAGTAGGCGGCGAAGCAGCGGTCGTACCGGGGCAGGTCGTCCGGCGCCGCGCACAGCGTCAGCCGCCCGGCCCAGTACACGCGCGCCGGGTCGCCGACGTCGAGGTGGTCCAGCGCCAGCAGCAGGTTGCGGGTGCGCTCGTGGTCGGCCGCGACCCCCGCCGCCCGCAGCGTCCTGGCGAACCCGGTCATGGTCGCGGCCAGCTCATCCATGGCGCAGCAGCCCGTTCGCGAGCACCGCCTCGACGTCCTCCCGGTACTTCAGCGCCGCGCCCAGCGTGGCCGCCGCCAGCCCCGGGTCGAGCTCGCGCGCGCCGAGCGTCAGCAGCGCCTCGGTCCAGTCGAGGGTCTCGGCCACGCCGGGCGGCTTGATCAGCTCGGCCGCCCGCAGCCGCTCCGCCGCCCCCGCCACCTGTACGGCCAGCGTCTGCGTGCACGAGGGCAGTCTGCGCAGCAGGATCGCCACCTCACGGTCGAACCCCGGGTGCTCCAGCCAGTGGTACAGGCAGCGCCGCTTCAGCGCGTCGTGCACCTCCCGCGTCCGGTTGGAGGTGACGACCACGACCGGCGGCGTGGCCGCCTTGATCGTGCCCAGCTCGGGAATGGAGATCGTGAAGTCGGACAGCACCTCCAGCAGGAACGCCTCGAACTCGTCGTCGGCCCGGTCGATCTCGTCCACCAGCAGCACGCTGGGCTGCGTCTCGACCGCCTTCAGCAGGGGCCGGGCGATGAGGAAGCGCCGGTCGTAGATCTCGCTCTCCAGCCGGGCCACGTCGGTGACCCCGGCCGCCTCGGCGGCCTTGAGGTGGAGGAGCTGGCGGGGGAAGTCCCAGTCGTAGAGGGCCTGGGCGGCGTCGAGGCCCTCGTAGCACTGCAGCCTGATGAGCGGCGCCTTGAGCAGATCGGCCAGGGTCTTGGCCAGCTCGGTCTTGCCGACCCCCGCCTCCCCTTCCAGGAACAGCGGCCGGCCCATCCGCAGCGCCAGGAACGCCGCCGTCGCCAGTCCTTCGTCGGCCAGGTAGGAGTACCGGTCGAGCAGCTCGATCAGCTTTTCCGGTGACTCGATGTCCGCCGCTCTGATGGTCCGCCTCAGCACCCCTTCAGGCTACGCCGACATTCAGAGGATCGTTCGGTAGTGCGTCGTCACGCGGCCCTCGTCGAGCACGTGGAAGGCCAGGGACGGCGGCTGGTCGAGGTCCACCACGCCTTTGGGCAGCTCCCAGGGGAGCCGGAGCGTCGAGACGACACCGGGCGCCACGAGCAGGGGCCGGCCCGCGAACGTGGTGGCCGCCGGGGTGTGGGCGTGCCCGGCCAGCAGGGCGGCCACGTGGGGGTGGCGCTCCAGGAGGTCGGCCAGGCGCCGCTCGCCGTACTGCCTGATGCCGTCGACGAACGGCACGTGCAGCAGCGCGGGAGGGTGGTGAAAGGCGACCAGCGCCGTCCGCTCCCCCGCCCCGGCCAGGACCTGGTCCAGCCACAGGAGCGTCTCGTCCTCCAGCAGCCCCTCGTCCTTGCCCGGCACCGAGGAGTCGCACGCGGCCACGACGAAGCCGGAGCCGTGGTGCACCTGGTTGACCGGGCCTGGGGCGGCCTCGCCGCCGAGCAGGTGCGCGCAGAAGGCGGCGCGGTCGTCGTGGTTGCCGGGGCAGACCAGCACGGGGTGCCGGGAGTCCAGCAGCTCACGGGCCCGCGCGTACTCCTCCGGCAGGCCGTGGTCGGCGATGTCACCGGTGACCAGGACGAGGTCGAGGTCGTACGGGAGGTCGTTCAGGTAGTCCATGACGGCGCGGGTGCGGTCGGAGCTGCGCGGATCGGCGTCGAGGTGAATGTCGCTGAGATGCGCGATCACGTTCATGTCCGTGCAGCGTAGCCCCGGGGTGGTCACCGGCAAAGGTCCACCTCACCCCCGAACCGCCAGGCCACTTCAGTCTTCGCCGGCCTCGCCCCGGGTGCGGATGAGGGCCTTGAGCTCGGCCGTGGCCTGTTTGGCGCGGGCCTTCTCCGAGCCCTGGATGCCCATGGCGCCGACGGTGCGGCCGTCGGAGAAGTCGATCTTGGGCCAGGGGTCGCCGACCATCAGCGTGATGTCCAGGACCTCGGGCCAGGTGTAGCGGTGGGTGCGCAGGGCGTTGACGAGGGTGATGCCCTCGTCGTCGGCATCCACACGGACGCGGCCCAGCAGATGCAGGATGTACGCCACCGCGCAGCCGAACAGCACGATGGCGATCCGGTCGGCCAGCTGGAACGGCTCGGCGATGAACAGGGCCATCAGCACGGCGCCGATGAGGATGACCACGGCGAAGCCGTACGGGACGATTCTGCCGCGGCGCGGCCGGAAGGTCACGGGCAGCGGCGGCGGGCTGACTGGCTCGGGCACGCAGGAAACTTACCGCACGTCGGGGTCGGTCCGGCGAGCGGACGGCCGCGGCCACCGGCCACACCCGTGGCAGGCCGCCCGCGACCGCGCCGCCCGCCACCTGGCCGGCGCCCGGCGATCAGACGGTCAGCCCGCGTAGCAGCAGCGCCGTCTCCAGCGCCGCCAGGGCCGACTCGTAACCCTTGTCCTCCTTGGCGCCGGGCCCGCCCGAGCGGTCCTCGGCCTGCTGGAGGTTCTCGCAGGTCAGGACGCCGTTGCCGACCGGGGTCTCCTCGTCGAGCGAGATCCTGGTCAGTCCCGCGGTCACCGAGTCGCAGACGTACTCGAAATGGGCGGTCTCCCCCCGGATCACCGCCCCGAGCGCCACCACCGCGTCGCAGCGCCTGGCCAGAGCCTGCGCCACCACGGGGATCTCCAGCGAACCTGCCACCCTCACCACGGTGGCGCGGGCGCCGCTGTCGTCGCAGGCCTGCACGGCCCTGGCCACCAGCCGGTCGGTGATGCCCGCGTGCCAGCTCGCCGCGACGATCCCGACCTTGAGGCCGGAGGCGTCCACCACGGACGCCCCGGGCCGTCCTTCTCCGCTCATGAGGTCTCCTCCACGAAGTGGCCGAGCCGTTCCCGCTTGGCCGTCAGGTACCGCTCGTTGTGCGGGTTCACGGCCACCGGCATCGCCTCGCGGCCCAGCACCTTGATGCCGTAGCCGTCCATGCCCTTGAGCTTGGCCGGGTTGTTGGTCAGCAGCCGGATCGACTTGACCCCCAGGTCGGCCAGCATCTGGCCGGCGTTGGAGAACTCGCGGGCGTCCACCGGCAGCCCCAGCTCCAGGTTGGCGTCGACGGTGTCGCTGCCGTTGTCCTGCAGGCTGTACGCCTTGAGCTTGGCCAGCAGGCCGATGCCACGTCCTTCGTGCCCGCGCAGGTACACGACGACGCCCCTGCCCTCCTCGGCGATGGCGGCCATGGCGTGGTCGAGCTGTACGCCGCAGTCGCAGCGCAGCGAGCCGAACACGTCGCCGGTCAGGCATTCGGAGTGGGCGCGGACCAGGACGTTCTCGCCGTCGCCGAGGTCGCCGAGCACGAGCGCGAGGTGCTCGCCGCCGTCCAGCGAGCTGGAGTAGCCGTACGCGCGCCACGTGCCGTGGCCGTTGGGCAGGCGGGTCTCGGCGACCCGGGTGACCATGCTCTCGGTACGCCGCCGGTGCTCGACGAGCTGCTCGATGGAGATGAGGGCGAGGTCGTGCTCGTCGGCGAAGGCGCGCAGCTCGGGCAGCCTGGCCATGGTGCCGTCGTCGTTGACGATCTCGGCCAGGACGCCCGCCGGTGACAGCCCGGCCAGGCGGGCCAGGTCGACGGCGGCCTCGGTGTGGCCCCTGCGCATCAGGACGCCGCCGTCGTGGTAACGCAGCGGGAAGATGTGGCCGGGCCGTACCAGCTCATTGGGTTCTGTGGCGGAGTCGGCGAGCGCGCGGATGGTCTTGGCGCGGTCGGCGGCCGAGATGCCGGTGGTGACGCCGTCGCGCGCGTCGACGCTGATGGTGTACGCGGTCCGCATGCGCTCGCGGTTCTGGAACACCATGAGCGGCAGGCCGAGCCGGTCGAGCTCCTTGCCTTCCATGGGCACGCAGATGACGCCGCTGGTGTGGCGGATGGTGAAGGTCAGGAGCTCGGGGGTGGCCTTCGCGGCGGCGAAGATGATGTCGCCCTCGTTCTCGCGGTTCTCGTCGTCGACGACGATGACGGGCCTGCCGTCGCGGATGTCGTTGATGGCCCGTTCGACCTGGTCCAGCATGGTCATGTCGCCACCGCCATGGGCTTGAGCTCGGCGGTTCGTGTGCGGTACTCGCGCAGCCACTTCACGAAGCCGATGAGGACGAGGATGAAGAAGAGGCCGTAGACGGCGCCGGAGACGTAGAGCTGGGAGCGGAACAGCAGCGGCACGCCGACCAGGTCGACGGCCATCCACACGATCCAGAAGTCGACCAGCGCCCGCCCCTGCGCCCAGGTGGCGACGGCCCCGCCGACGAAGATGTACGCGTCGGCGGCCACGAGGAAGAGGCTCTCCGGCCCCGGCGCGTGCACGCCCCACGACAGCGGCAGCTCGAACAGCACCCACGCCCCGTAGAACACCGTGGCGACCAACGCGGTGCCGAGCAGCATCGCGGCGATCAGCCCGACGCGCTCCCCCAACCGGGCCGGGCGCACCTCAAGGGCCTGGCCGCCCTGGGTGCCCTGGCGCCACTTCCACCAGCCGTAGACCGCCAGCGCGGCGAACAGGACCTGCTTCAGGGCGTTTCCGGTGACGTGCGCGCTGACCGAGGCGATGAACAGCAGCACCGCCCCCACGAACTGCACCGGCCACGTCCAGATGGACTTGCGCATGGCGAACAGCACGGTCGCCACCGCGAACACGTTGCCGAGCAGATCGGTCCACTTGACCGGCAACCCGAACACATTGATTGAGGCATCTGCCCAGCTCACCGCAGTGCCACCAGCCTTTCCACATACTTGGCGATCACGTCGACCTCCAGGTTCACCAGCTCCCCGGCCACCCGCCGTCCCAGGTTGGTCAGGCGCAGCGTGGTCGGGATGAGGCTCACCCCGAAGCTGTCGTCGTCAACCGTCGTGACCGTGAGACTGATTCCGTCGATCGCGATCGAGCCCTTCTCCGCCACATATCGGGCGAGCTGGGCGGGCAGGCTGAAGCGCAGGTTGTCCCACGCCTCGCCTGGCTCCCTCGACAGCAGTACGGCGGTGCCGTCCACGTGGCCCTGCACGATGTGACCGCCGAGCCGCTGGTCGGCGCGGACCGCGCGCTCCAGGTTGACCGCCGAACCCTCCTTGAGCCCGCCGAGCGAGGTGCGTTCCAGCGACTCCTTCATCACGTCGACGGTGAACACCCCGTCCGCCGACTCCACGACGGTCAGGCAGACGCCGTTGACGGAGATGGAGTCGCCGTGGCGGGCGTCGGAGGTGACGATCGGGCCGCGTACCGACAGCACGGCCGAGTCCCCGCGTGTTTCGAGGGCGACGACCTCGCCCATTTCCTCGATGATTCCGGTGAACATCACTTCTCCTTAGGGGAACCCGGCCGCGCGGTGAGCCGCAGGTCCGGGCCGATCATGGAAACCTCTTCGAAGACGAAGGAGTGGATGCCGGCGATCGTGGACACGCCCGCCTGCCCCAGCGCCGCCCGCCCCGAGCCGAGCAGCGCGGGTGCGACGTAGGCCACGACCCGGTCGACCAGGCCCTGCCTGACGAACGAGCCCGCGAGCGTCGGGCCGCCCTCCAGAAAGACACTCACCACGCCGCGCCGCCGCAGCTCCGCGAGCAGCGCGTGCAGATCCAGCCCGTCCGGCCGGTACGGCAACCGCGCGAGCTCGGCCGTCAGACCGGTGCGCGTGGTGTCGGCGATGGCCACGAGGGTCGGCGCCGCCCCGTCGAGCACCCGCGCTCCGGCGGGCGTACGGGCTCCCGAATCGACCACCACCCGCAACGGCGGCCGCGCCCGCCGCCGCGCCTCGGCAAGCTGCTCCCGCATCACCCCGTCCAGCCCGCGTCCCAGCCCGTCGTCCGGCCCGCGTCCCAGCCCGCCTCCCAGCTCGCTCGCCGGCCCTCCGTCCGGCCCGTTCTCCGGTCTGTCGTCCGGTACGGCTTTCACCGGACGGGCGGTCAGGAGCGGGTCGTCGGCCAGGACGGTGCCGATGCCGGCGATGATCGCGTCGGAGGCGGCCCGCAGCCGGTGGACGTCCTGCCTGGCCTCGGGCGAGGTGATCCACTTGCTGGTGCCGTCCGCGGCGGCCGAACGCCCGTCGAGGGTGGCGGCGAACTTCCACGTGACATGCGGCCTGCCCAGCCGCACCGAGGTCAGCCACGCGGCGTTGACCCGCTCGGCCTCCTCGCCCAGCAGACCGTGCGCGACCTCGACACCGTGGGCGCGCAGCCGTTCGCCGCCGCCGGCCGCGAGCGGGTTGGGGTCGGGGACGGCGTAGACGACCCGGGCGAGACCGGCGGCCAGGAGCGCCTCGGTGCACGGGCCGGTGCTTCCGGTGTGGTCGCAGGGTTCGAGGGTGACGTAGGCGGTGCCGCCACGGGCCCGCTCACCGGCCGAGCGCAGGGCCACGACCTCGGCGTGGGGGCCGCCGGCGTAGGCGTGAAAGCCCTCGCCCGCGACCTCACCGTGGGCGTCGAGGATGACGCAGCCGACGACGGGGTTGGGGCTGGTCGTGCCAAGACCGAACGCGGCCAGCTCGACGGCCCGCGCCATGTGCCCGGCATCCCACTCCCCCGCGGCATCCCATTTGCCCGCGCCGTGCCGTTGACCGGAGGCGTGCCGTTCATCTGCGGTGTGTTGTTCACCTGCGGCGTGCCGCTCGGCTGCGGGGCGCCGTTCATCGGAAGGGGGGTCATCCCGGAAGGGTTCGTCCACCCCCGGACCTCCTACTCGCCAGTAGCTCCAAGCCACGGCGAACCCCGGGGGTGCGTGGTGCGCGAACGCCACCACAACGGCGCCCGGCCACGGCCGGACGCCTGCGCGCTTCCTCCCATCCGGACTTTAACCGTCGGTCCCGGAATTTCACCGAGTCAACCGGCCGATGGCATCGGCCGGGTCGCGGACTGTAACCGCCGGTTCGGAATTTCACCGACCCCGGAGCACGCTAGCTCTTCTTTCGCCTATCAGTCTGCCATGCCCGAATCGGCATCTGCGACCGCCCCCATATTCTCAACCAAGCGCTCGCTTGGTCAAGCGGCCATGAGCTTGCGTGCCCGGCGGGCGTCGGGGGCGTAGCGCATCTGGGCGGGTACCAGGCCGAGACCCGCGTGCAACGTCCGCAGCGTGGCGGTGGCCCACAGGTCGCCGACGGGGGTGGCGGGCAGGCCGTACAGGCGGCGCGCCCAGCGGGGCAGGGTGGCGAACGCCAGCAGCGTCAGGGCGGGAAGCACGGGCTTGAGCGGCGCCAGCCGTAGCGGCAATGGCGCGGTCAGCGACTGCAGCAGCGGGTGCCCCGCCTCGGGCACCAGGCGCAGTGCCGGCCGCTCCGCCTCGACGTAGGCGCGCAGTTCGGCGACGCTGCCCGGGGCGTCATCGGGATTCAGGCCGACGACCTCCGCGGCCCGCCGCCATTCCAGGACGAACCGGTCGGCATCCTCGGCCGACAGCCGTACACCCGCCCGCCGCGCCACCGACAGGTAGGAGTCCACCTCGCCGACGTGCACCCACATGAGCGCACCGGGCTCGTCCAGCCGGAAGCGCTCGCCGGTGTCGGGGTCGTCGGCGCGGAGCATGGAGTGGATCTTCCGCACCCGCTTACCGGCCCGCTCGACCTCGGCCAGCGTGCCGTAGGTCCGGACCCGGACGAACTCGGTGGTCCGCATGAACCGCGACCAGGCCTCGTCGGGGTGCATGAGCGCGGAGTTCTGCAGGACGCCGCGCATCGCCCTCGGGTGCAACCCCTGCATCAGCAGCGCCCGGAACCCGCCCACCAGAAGGATGGGCTCCCCCATCACCCGCCACGTCACCGATTCCGGCCCGAACAGCCCATGGTCCGTCATAAGTAAACAGTTACCCATAACCCCCAACCAGACAAACGTTCCAGTACCCCCCTGGAGCCAAGGGATCCCACCTCAAGTCCCCGCCACCGGCCCGAAACACGGACCCCGGCGAGCCACTCGGTCTCCCAGGGCCGGAGGGCCGTTCTTCGCGCTGGGGGTCAGTGGTCCAGCACGCCGGCACCGGAAGAGCGGGTTTCCGGTGCCGGGGGCGGGTTAGATCGCGCCGCCTGGGCGGGGGACGCTCTCGGCCAGGGCGCGCAGCTCGTCGATGGCGGCGCGTGGGTCGGTGGCGCCGTAGACGGCGCTGCCCGCCACGAACACGTCCGCGCCCGCCTCGGCGCAGCGTTCGATCGTGTCGGCGGCCACCCCTCCGTCCACCTGGATCCAGATCTGCCCCCCGTGGCGGGACACCAGCTCACGAGCGCGGCGGATCTTGGGGAGCACGACGTCGAGGAAGCGCTGTCCGCCGAAGCCGGGTTCGACCGTCATCAGCAACAGCATGTCGATCTCGCCCAGCAGGTCCTCGTACGGGGTGACGTCGGTGGCGGGGTTGAGGGCGAAACCGGCCCGCGCCCCCAGCGCCCTGATCTGGCGCAGCGTCCGTACCGGCGCCTTGGCCGCCTCCGCGTGGATGGTCACGCTGCCCGCCCCGGCCTCGGCGTAGGCGGGGGCCCAGCGGTCCGGGTCCTCGATCATGAGGTGGCAGTCGATCGGCGTGGACGTGGCCTTGAGCAGCGCTTCGACGACGGGCAGCCCGAGGGTGAGGTTGGGCACGAAGTGGTTGTCCATGACGTCCACGTGGAGCCAGTCGGCGTTGGGCACCGCGGCGGCCTCGTCGGCGAGCCGGGCGAAGTCGGCGGACAGGATGCTGGGCGAGATCTGCACGCTCCGATTCTAGGGAAGCCCCGGACCCGCACCGGGCACCGGCCGTCTCCCGGGAAACCTTCTACGGCACCTTGCGCCCGGCTCCGTCCATCAGGCCCAGCCGGATGAACGTCAGCGGCGCCCCGAGCTGCACCCACAACGTCAGCAGCGCGTACCGGAGATAGCGCAGCACATCGTGCTCCGGCAGCAGTTCCCGCAGCCCGAACCATACCGCCGCCACCACCACCGACCCGAGCGCCCACCGCGCCGCCTTCCGCCCGAGCGTCCCGCGCACCGAGAACCACCCGAGCCGGTACATCACCGACGCCCCCGCCAGCATCCCCAGCACCGACCCGCACATCGCCACCAGCGTGTCGAGCGCGGCGGGATCGACGTCCCCGGCCTGCTGCCACGCCGCGGGCAGCGACCACCCGGCATGAGGCACGTTGGCCAGCGCGGCGGCCCCCAGCGGGAGTACCGAGACCAGCGCCGACGCGGCCAGTTGCCAGCCGAGCGTCAGCCCCCGCCACCACCGTACGGCGGGCGGCTCCAGCTTCACCACCAGTACCAGGACGGCCACGCCCAGCAGCACCCCCGCCACCACGTCGGAGATGAAGTGCACCCCCAGGTAGACCCGGGACAGCCCGATGAGCGCGACCGCCGCCACCGCGCCCCACCACGCCCACGGCCGCCGCACGGCCGCGGCCAGGGCGCCCCACGTGGCCGTGGCGATCTGCGCGTGCCCGGACGGCAGCCCGAACGTCCCCTCCAGCGACAGCGGCCTGACCCGGGCGTCCACCCAGTAGGGACGCGGCGCGTGGAACAGCAGCTTGAGCACCGCGTTGCTGGCCGCCGCGCCCAGCACGACCACGCCCATCCGCAGGCCGAGGCGGGGGCTGACGCACCAGTACAGGACGGGCAGCAGGAACAGGAAGGTCTGCTCGCTGCCGAACAGCGACACCGCCTCCATCACCGGTTCCAGCCAGCCGGGCAGCCCCTGGAGCGCGATGATCGGCCCGAGTTCGGCCCCGCGCAGGCCGTCGAGGATGTCCACGTGGCCGATGGGACCACACCAGCCCAGGGCAAGGACAGGCTTAGAAGGCGAATCGTAACCTAACGCTTGCTTGTTACCGCTTGCGGAGCAGGGCCAGGAACATCGCGTCCATGCCGTGCCGGTGCGGCCAGAACTGCGCGTGCGGGCCGTCGCCGAGATCGGGCACCTCGGTCAGGTACGAGCGCGCGTCCAGCTGCTCGACGTCCTCCCGGCCCCGCAGCACGTCGGAGACCACGATCCCGGTCTCGGCCAGGTGCGGCGAGCAGGTGACGTAGGCGACGACGCCGCCGGGCCGTACCGCGTCGAGGGCGGTGCCCAGAAGGCCGCGCTGCAGCGCGCCGAGACCGGGAACACCCGCGGGGTCGCGGCGCCACCGAGCCTCGGGACGGCGGCGCAGCGCGCCCAGGCCGGTGCAGGGCGCGTCCAGCATGATCCGGTCGAAGGCGCCGGACCGCCAGGCGGGCTCGGTGCCGTCGGCGGTGATCACCGAGGCCTCGCGGGTGGTCTGCCAGACCAGGCGGGCCCGGTGGTACTGGACGTCGGCGGCCAGCAGGTGCTTGCCGCCGGGGAAACCCTCGTCGGGGTCGCCGTAGGCGGCGATGGCGTCGAGCAGGCCCGCCTTGCCGCCGGGGCCCGCGCACATGTCGAGCCAGAACTCGTCGCGGCCCTCCACCGGCACCCTGGCCAGGGCGAGGGCGACGAGCTGGCTGGCCTCGTCCTGCACGGCGGCGCGGTACTCGGCCACCGCCGGCACCTGGCCCGGGTCGCCCTCGGGCAGGTAGGCGGCATAGGGCGAGTAGCGGCCGACCTCGGCGCCGGAGTCCTGCAGTTCGGGCACCGAGCTGCGGCCGGGACGGGCCACGAGCGTGACCAGCGGGCGTACGTTGTCGGCCGCCAGCAGATCGGCCGTCTCCGCGTCGTCGCCGCCGAGCGCGTCGCGGAAGGCGGACACGATCCAGCGCGGGTGGCTGTGGGCGATCGACATGTGGCCGACCGGGTCCTCGGGGGCCACGATCGGGATCCAGTCGTCGAGGGACCTGGCGGCCACCTTGCGCAGGACGGCGTTGGCGAACTTGGAGGCGCCGACGCCGACGCGCAGCCGTACCAGATCGACGGTCGTGCCCACCGCGGCGTGCGGCGGCACGCGCATCTTGAGCAGCTGGTGGGCGCCGAGCCGCAGCGCGTCGCGCACGTCGGGGTCGGGCGCGCGGTCGGTGCAGTACTCGATGATCGCGTCGTAGGTGCCGAGCCCGCGCAGCGTCCCGTAGGCCAGTTCGGTGGCGAGCGCCGCGTCGCGCCCGCCCAGCCGCCGCTCGCGCAGCAGGCGCGGCATCAGCAGGTTGGCGTAGGCGTCCCGCTCGTCGACGGCCCGTAGCACGTCGAAGGCCGCGTTGCGCGGCTCGTCCCGCACCGGCCCCTTCCCGGTACGGCTCCCGCCGCCCCTGCCCCGGCCGTAGCCGCCGTCACCACGACCGCGGCCCCGTGCGCCGCCGTCCCCCCGTGAAGCCGTCACGCGAACTTGTCCCCTTCGCCCAGGCGCGAGCCGCGGGCCCACTCGGCCGCGCTCATCGCCCGTTTGCCCTGCGCCTGCACCTCGGTCAGCTCGACCGGATGGGTGGCGGTGCCGACCAGCACCTCATGCTTGGTTGCCGCGATCACCCCGGGCTCCAGCCGGGCGGCGTCGGGCCGCGGCCGGACCGGGCCGAGCTTGACCCGCTGGCCGCGGAACTCGCTCCACGCGCCGGGGTTGGGCGTGCAGGCGCGCACGAGCCGGTCGATCCGCATGGCGGGCGCCTGCCAGTCGGCTCTGGCGTCGTCCACGTTGATCTTCGGTGCGTAGCTGATGCCGTCGGCGGGCTGGGGCCGGGGCTCCAGGGTGCCGTCCTCGATCCCGTCGAGGGTGGCGGCCAGCAGTCCGGCGCCGGAGATCGACAGGCGCTCCAGCAGCGCTCCGCTGGTGTCGCCGGCGCGGATCTCCTCGGTGACGACGCCGTAGACGGGCCCGGCGTCGAGTTCCTTGACGATCCGGAAGGTGGCCGCGCCGGTGATCTCGTCGCCGTGGAGCACCGAGTGCTGCACGGGGGCGGCGCCGCGCCAGGCGGGCAGCAGCGAGAAGTGCAGGTTGATCCAGCCCCGGCTGGGGACGTCGAGCGCGGACTGCGGCAGCAGCGCCCCGTAGGCGACGACCGGGCAGCAGTCGGGCTCCAGCGCGCGCAGCCGGTCGAGGAACGCGGGGTCGCCGGCCTTGGCCGGGCGCAGCACCTCGATGCCGGCCTCCTCGGCCAGCTCGGCGACGGGCGACGGGTGCACCTTGCGGCCGCGGCCGGTCTGGGCGTCGGGGCGGGTGACCACGGCCACGACGTCGTGGCGCGGGGAGTCGATGAGGGCGCGCAGCGAGGGCAGGGCCGTCTCGGGCGTGCCGGCGAAGACCAGGCGCATGGTCAGAGAGCCTTCCCGCCGGTGGCGTGCGGGGAGATCTTGACCGCCGGCGGGGTCAGACCGCTCCACTCGGCCTCACGGATGGCCTTCATCGCGAGCTTGCGCTGCGCGGAGTCCATCCGGTCGATGAACAGGATGCCGTCGAGGTGGTCGGTCTCGTGCTGGAAGCAGCGGGCCATCAGGTCGGTGCCTTCGAGAGTGACCGGCTCGCCGTGCATGTTGAGTCCCTTGGCGACGGCGCGGATGGCGCGGGGCGTCGGGAAGGACAGGCCGGGGAAGGACAGGCAGCCTTCCTCGCCCTCCTCGTCGAGGTCGGCCGACAGGTCGAGGTCGGGGTTGATCAGGTGGCCGAGCTGGTCGTCGACGTAGTAGGTGAAGACCCGCAGGCCGACGCCGATCTGCGGGGCGGCCAGGCCGGCGCCCGGCGCGTCCATCATCGTGTCGGTCAGGTCTTTGACCAGTTTGCGCAGCTCCTTGTCGAAGTCGACGACCGGGGCCGCCGGGGTGCGCAGCACCGGGTCTCCGAACAGCCGGATCGACTGGATCGCCAAGAGGCCAACTCCGTTCCGCGAAGGCAGGGTGGGATCAGCCCAGTTTAGTGGTCAGGAGCGACCTTGCTTTCATCGCGGCCTTGCGCGCCGCCTTGGCGACGGCGGCGTCGCCGTGGGTGGAGGCCAGGAGTTCGAGGACGGCCACGGTGTCGGGGTGGCTGGAGCCGGCCATCTCCCCCACGCTCCTGACCAGGTCCTCGCCGGACTCCAGTGCGCCGAACTCGCCGACGGACTCCGGGCTGCCGGAGATGTGGAGCAGGGCGGCGACGGAGTCGACGGCGATCCAGGTGTGGTCGTCGGAGCTGAGCGGCGGCGCGTCGAGGTCGCGGATGTGCAGCCAGGAGGCGGCGTAGCGCCACATGGTGGGGTCGGCGAGCGAGTCGCGTACCGGTGACTGGGCCTCGGGGCCGAGCTCTTCGAGTATGGCGCCCACGGCGCCGCGGTGGCCGGCGCCGCCGGCCGTGGCGACGGCCAGGAGGTCGCGGGCGGCCTGCTCGGGCGGGCGGCGCTCCAGCCAGGTCGTCACGGCGCTCTGCGTGACCGCGCCGCTGACCAGGGACTCCACCAGCGCTTCCGCGTCGAGCCCGGCGAAGACCTCGACCTCGGCCAGCGTGGGCGCCTCGTGGCCCTCGCGCAGCAGGTCGTGGCGGACGGCCCAGACGCCGAGCGGGGTCAGCGCGATCCGGCCGGTGCCGGTCTGCTGCACCAGGCCGCAGTAGGTGAGCAGGGACAGCGCCTCCAGCAGCTCGCCCGGCAGGCTGCCGCTGAGCTCGCGCAGCTCGGCCTGGCTCGGCTCGCAGGCGACCTCGTGCGACTGCAGCAGGCCCTTGGCGAGGTTGGCGATGGCCACGCCGGAGCGTACGGAGTAGATGGTGGCGAGGGTCTCGGCCAGGTGGCCGTCGATGACGCGTGAGCCGGTCAGGCGGGAGGACTCGGCCTGGTCGAGTACGTCCATGACGACGCCGTCCCAGAACTCCAGCGTGCCCTCGACGGGCAGGCGCAGGGGCAGCGCGCCGCGCGAGGCGGTGCCGCGCACGATCTGGAGCAGGCGGGTGTTGACCGCCACGATCCAGGCCAGCCGCAGCCGGGCCGGGGAGACGCCGAGCTCCTTCGCCGCGGCGGCGGCGTCGGTCTCGGACAGCAGCCCCTCATCGGTGACCGGGCGCTCGCCGGTCCAGGAGGTGAGCTTGATGGCGTCGGCGACGAGCGGCACCC
This sequence comes from Nonomuraea sp. NPDC059023, assembly GCF_042740095.1. Classification (NCBI taxonomy): domain Bacteria; kingdom Bacillati; phylum Actinomycetota; class Actinomycetes; order Streptosporangiales; family Streptosporangiaceae; genus Nonomuraea; species Nonomuraea sp. NPDC059023. Next base: position 92,735 of record NZ_JBHYIO010000003.1, read on the forward strand.
CCGGCACCGCGGCGGCCAGCTCCGCGTCGGCGGCCGGCGCGACAGGCGGGAACGTCAATGCCTCCCTGACCTGGGGCGCGGGCGTCTCCACTGGAGCGGGCTCCTCGATCAGCTTGCGGAGCTCGGCGAGGTCGAAGACGTTGTTTGCCACCCACGAAACTTACTGCACACGAGTCACAGGGATGTACTTCATCGGATGGCTCGTGAGCGCGCTTTGAACGCCGCCTTGCGCGCCGCCTTGGCCTCTCCGCTGCCCGGCAGGGACCGCCCGAGCAGTTCGAGCACCTCGACCACGTCCGGGTGGTCGACCCGCCACATCTCCTCGATGAGGTGGGCGGGCGGGCCGGAGGCGGCCATGTTCTCGGCGAAGATCTCGGGGTCCTCGCGGGCCGCCGGCATGGCCAGCGCGAGCATGTCCACGCTGACCCACAGGAGCTCGTCCTGGGTGAGCGGCGGCGCGGGCATGCCCCTGGAGGTCAGCCAGTGGATGGCGTGCGGGCGCAGTTCCTCGTCGCCGAGCACCGCGCGCAGCGCCGGTTCCGCGGCGGCGCCGAGGTGGTCGACGATGGTGACCGCGATGCCGCGGGCGACGGCCGGGGCGCCGGTGGCGGCGGCCAGCAGCTCGGCGGCGGCCCGCTCGGGGGTGCGCCCGGCCAGCCAGCGTTCGATGTCGTGCTCGGCCGCCTCGGTCGGCATGCCGTCGAGCAGTCCCTCGATGAGGCCGACCGCGTCGGCGACGGCGAGGTCGGGCGCCTCGGGGGCGTCGCGGCCATGGGCGAGGTAGAGCTCGCGCAGCCCCCAGACGGCCAGCGGGCTCAGCCCGGCGCCGTCGTGCCGGCGCTCGACCAGCCCGCACCAGGCCAGCCGGTCGAGCACCGCCTCGACGTCGACGTCCGCGTCGGCCAGCTCGAACACGTGGTCGGCGACCACCTCGTCCGGCACCCGCGCCTGCAGGCGGTAGAGGCGGTCGAGCAGGTCGTAGAGGGCGTCGTCGAGCTCGGGCAGGCCGGTGACCGCGCCGGCGGTGTCGTGTTCGACCAGGTAGGCGACGGTGCTCGCCCAGCCGCCGAGCCCCTGGTGCCCGGCCAGCGCCCACAGCAGCCTCGGCTCGGGCACCGGCGCGGCGGCGGCGTCCTTGGCGCGCAGCGCGCCCTTGGCCGTGGGGGTGCTGCCCCGGTCGCCCAGCCAGGCCAGCAGCCGGTCGCGGTCGGCCAGCAGGGCCACCTCGCCGAGCGCGGCCTCCAGCTCGCGCGCGGAGGCCAGCCGTACGGCGGGCAGCGGCGTGCACGCCGGGCAGTCGCAGGGCGCCTCCTCGATCTCGGGAAGCTCACTCCCGGGCGCGTCGGCGGAGGGGATCGCGATGTCCTGCTCCAGCGATTCCGGGCCGATCGAGCTGAACAGGCTCTTGGCCATGCCGAAGTTGGCCGGGTCGGCGAGGGCGGCGGGCATCTCCTCGGCGATCTCGCTCAGCCGCGCGCGCATGGCCCGCGCCCGGTCGGCGCCGGCGGCGCCGGAGGACTCGAGGTAGTCGACGAGCGTGCCGGCCGCGGCGATCGACTCGGGGGCGCTCTCCGGCGGCGCGATCACCTTGCGCGGGTAGATGGACAGCAGCAGGTCGTCGAAGGTCGATGGAGCGAAGTCGGCCAGCTCGTTCACGCCCAGATAGTCGCTGGCGTAGTCGCAGAGCAGCCGCACCTCGTCGGCGTCCACCTCGACGCCCCGCGCCCGCCCCCATGCGCGCAGGTCGTCGATGGCCCGGTTCACCCATTCGATCGACACAGGGAGACGCTAACGGCTGGCCAACAGATGAGCGAATCGGGGAAAGCGGCTAAATCAGGTCGAGAGGGTCGACACTCACCCGGACGACATCAGCCGCCTTACGCGCCGCACGCACCCCGGTGGCCCCTTTGAGCGCGGCGGCCAGCACGCCGCCGGAGGCTCTCGGGACCCGGATCATGGCGCGTTCCCGCTCGTCGTCGACCTGGACCGGGCCGAGGACCTGGGCCTCGTCCGGCAGGCGGACCTCGTCGAGCATCTGGCGTACGGCGGCGGCCGTACCGGTGAGCGTGGCCATCCGGACCGCGGGCGGGAAGCCGAGTTCGGCGCGGTCGGCGAGCTCGCGCTCGGCGTGCGTGACGGGGTCCCACCGCAGCAGCGCCTGTACGGCCGGCAGCGCCATGTCCGCCAGCACCACCAGCTCGGCGCCGGGCCGCAGCAGGGCGGCGGCGTTCATCCAGCGGCGCACGCCTTCCTCGGCCGCCCGCAGGTCAGCGCGGCCCAGCAGGGCCCAGCCGTCCAGGAGCACGGCGGCGGCGTACCCGCCGTCGGACACGGGCTCCGCGCCCGGCGTGGCCACCACCAGCGCCTTTCCGGATCCGACGCGCGCCAGGACCCCGTCCCTGCCGGACGTCTTGACCGGCACGGAGGGGAAGGCTCGCCCCAGTTCCTCGGCGGTGCGGCGGGCGCCGACCACGACCGCGCGCACGTGCGCGCCGCCGCAGTGCTCGCAGCGCCAGGCGGCGTCCACCCGGCCGCACCAGCGGCAGTAGGGCGCGGTGTGCCCGCTGCGCAGCGCCAGCGGCCCGTGGCAGGCGGCCCTCCCCGGCACGGCGTCGTCGATCCTGTTGCCCTGGTCGGGGGCGGTACGGGTGGGCGGCAGGGCGCAGCGGGCCGGGCGGCGGCACTGGCGGCAGGCGATCGAGGGCAGGTAGCCGCGCCTCGGGACCTGGACCAGCACCGGGCCGGACTCCAGCCCCTCGCGCAGCGCCCGCCAGGCGACGCTGGGCAGGCGGGCGGCGCGGGCGGCCTGGTCCTTGGCCAGTTCGGCGTCCTCGCCCGCCGGGCGCACCCTGGGGGCCTTGGCGCGCACGGTCTCGCGGGCGGCCACGATCGGCCTGGCCCAGCCGGTGGCGATGAGCTGGGTGGCCTCGGCGGTGCGGGCGTAGCCGCCGATGAGCATGGCCGCGCCGCCGCGGTGGGCGCGCAGGGCGAGCACCTCGCGGGCGTGCGGGTAGGGCGCCAGCCGTTCGGCGTGGAGGTCGTCGCCGTCGTCCCAGAGGGCGACGAACCCCAGGTCGGCGACGGGCGCGAACATGGCCGCGCGGGTGCCGACCACCGCGCGCGCCTGCCCGCGCAGCACCCGGAGCCAGCGCCGGTAGCGCTCGGCGGGCCCCAGTCCCGCGGTGAGCGCGACGTGCGCGCCGTCGCCGAGCAGCCGCTCGAGCACCTCGTCGGCGAGTGCCACGTCCTTGCCGTCCGGCACGACGACCAGCGCGCCCCGGCCGCCGGCCAGCGTGGCGCGCACCGCCTCGCCGATCGCCTCGGCCCACCCTCCGGCCCCGGGCAGCGCCGACCACACGGCCCTGGGCGCCCGCCCGTGCTCCAGCGCGTCCAGGAACGACGTCCCCATCGGGTATCCGGCCCAGGCCTGACCGTCTCCGGGCTCCGGCGGGCCGTCCGTGGCGGCCGCCTGCTCCGGCTCCGCCTCGACCTTGGCGTGCCGCGGGGGTACGGCCAGCCGCAGCACGTCGGCCAGCGTCCCGGCGTAGCGGTCGGCCACGGCCCTGGCCAGCGCGGCCACCTCGGCCGTGAGGACCGGCTCCGCCGACACCACCCGCTCGATCGCGGCCAGCTTCCCCCGGTGCTCGCTCTCCTCGGTCCGCTCCAGCAGGAACCCGTCCACGAGCTTGCCCGCGAACCGCACCCTGACCCGCACCCCCGGCAGCGCGCTGTCGTGCAGGGCGGCGGGCACGAGGTAGTCGAAGGGCCGGTCGAGGTGCGGCAGCGGGTTGTCGACCGCCACCCTGGCCACGGGCGCCTCGGGGGCGGGAACGACCGAGCCCTTGGCCTTCTGCGCGGCCGGGCGTACCGCATCCAGCGGCAGCAGGGCGTGGTCGGTCTCGGTCACGCACTACGTCTACCAGACCGTGGCCTCCGGTAAGGCCGGTCGGTCACTGGCCAGGTCGTGGTGGATGCGGGCGCGGGGCACGCCGTCGCGCAGCAGCCTGCGTACGGTGGCCTCGACCATGGCCGGCGGCCCGCAGACGTAGGCCTCGTGGTCGGTCCAGGCGCGGAAGCGCTCCAGCGCGTCGGGCAGCATGCCGCTCAGCGTGTCCCCGGAGGCGAGCCCTCCGGCGGGGCCGCCGTGGGAGACGACGGGCACCAGCCGCAGCCGGGGATGGCGGGCGGCCAGGACGAGCAGGTCGGGCAGGTCGTAGAGGTCCTGGGCGCTCCTGGCGCCGAACAGCAGATGGATGCCGGGCCGCCGGCCCGAGGCGAGGATCTGCTCGATGATGGCCTTCAGCGGCGCCAGGCCGGTCCCGCCCGCGGCGAACAGCAGTTCCCGCTCCCCCTCCGGCGCGGCCATGGTGCCCATGGCGGGCCCGACGGTCAGCTCCTCTCCCGCCCTGGTCTCGTTGACCAGCGCGGTGGAGACGTGCCCGCCGGGCACCGCCCGTACGTGCAGCCGGATGAGGCCGTCGGGCGCGGGCGCGTTGGCGACGGAGTAGGTGCGCCAGATGCGGGGGTGGCGCGTGGTCAGGACGCTCACGTACTGCCCGGCCCGGTACGGCAGGCGCACCGCGGGCCGGAGCGTCAGCACGGCGATGGACTCGCCCCTGCGCTCGTGCGCCACGACCTCGGCCCGCGTCCAGGCGGGCCCGTCGGTCTCGGCGGCGGCGCCGATCATGTGGTTGGCGGCCATGGTGTAGGCGCTGACCCAGGCGGACTCGGTGGCGCTGTCCCACGAGTGGCCGCTGAACCGGCGCACGGCCGCGATCAGGGCCCGGCCGACGGCGGTGTAGTGCTCGGGCGCCACGCCGTACTTGCGGTGGTCGCGCCCGAGCTGTCCCAGGTACTCGCGCAGGTCACGCGGCCGGTCGAGGAGGGCGACGATCTGGCCGAGCGACACGAACAGCCGTTCCCTGCGCACGTCCATGACCGGCGGGAACATCGCCCGCAGCGCGGGGTCCTCCGCGAACAGCCGCCCGTAGAAGTACGCGGCCGCGCGCTCGGCGTGCGGTTCCACCCGGGCGAGGCTGGCCCGCACCAGGGCGGGGTCGATCGACATCGGCTTCCCCTCGTCGCTGTGGTGCCGGCGGATGGACGCGGGGCGCCGGACCCTGGGACCCCTCCCCTGGACGACGCCGGTGGTCACCCGCCGGCATGACAACAGTTCGTCGCCGACCCGGCCTCCCGCATCCGGAGAAGTGCCGATTAATCGCCGGAAGCCACCCAAGCGGCGACATGGGTGCGGGAAGCGAGATGCCCCTTCGCGAGGATGTTGCGGACGTGCGCGTCGACCGTCCGCTTCGAGATCACCAGCCGCCCGGCGATCTCCAGGTTCGTCAGGCCCTCGGTGATGAGCTTGGCGACCTGCAGCTCGCGGGGGCTCAGGACCACGCCACCGGCCTCGGGGCCGCCGCCGGGCGCGGGCACGGGCGCGGCCGTGGCGGCGCCGTAGCGGGCCGTCAGGCGCCTGCGCGCCCGCGCCTCGAGAAGCTCCAGCCCGACCTGACGGTACGGCCGCAGCAGCCGGTAACCGGTCGGCTCCCGCAGTACCACGGAACCGGCGACGAGGTCGCCCAGCACCGCGGCCACCCGCGCCCCGGGCAGGCCCGCCTCGACGCCGATCGCCTCGGCCGTCTCCCGGTCGAAGCCGCCGTCCACCACCGACAACGCCGCCCACAGCGTGCGCTGCTCCACCCCGCACAGCGCGTGGCTCCACTCGACCATGGCGCGCAGGTCGCGCTGGCGCGGCAGCGTGTTGGTGGTCCCCGCCGCCAGCAGGGGGCAGCGGTCGCGCAGCCGGTCACGCAGTTCCGGGGCGGTCAGCGAGCGCAGGCACGCCGCGGCCAGTTCGACGGCCAGCGGCAGGCCGTCCAGGCTCCGGCAGATCTCGGCGACCGCGGCGCGCGTGCCGCCGGACAGGGAGAAGTCGGGGTCGACGGCGGCGGCGCGCTCGGCGAACAGCGTGACGGCGTCGGCCTCCGCCAGCGGCCGCACGTACAGCAGGCGCTGCCCGGCCAGGTCGAGCGGCTGCCGTCCGGCCACCACGATCTTGACGTGGGGCGCCCGGCGCAGCAGTACCTCCGCCAGACGCCCGACCGGCCCGATCAGGTGCTCGCAGGTGTCGAGCACGACCAGCGCCCTGCGCTCGCGCAGCGCCGCGGCGATCCCCTCGGGGGTACGCGCCTGCGGCCGGCCGATCGCGGCCGCCACGCGGGCGGTCAGCGCCGGTTCCCCGGTCACCGCCGACAACTCGGCGTACCAGGTCCCGCCGGGGAAACGCCGCCGGGCGTGGCGGGCGACCCTGACCGCCACGCGGCTCTTGCCCACCCCTCCGGGCCCCGTGACCGCGAGCAGGCGCGTGCGCGCCAGCGCCCGCAGGCCCTCGGCCACCTCGGCCGCGTGGCCGATCATGCTGGTGAACTCGGCGGGGAGATTCCCCCTGCCTCGCTCGACCATGGACCCCTCCCTCCTGGCGGCGGGCCGTCCGTGCCGCGGACCTTGTAGGTTCGCGTCAGCGCGCGAACCGCCCCCGCATCCCCGGACAATGGACACGTTGAGTATTCACGCCATCACCCATGGCGACATCGGGGATTATGCCTATCCTGCTCAGTCTTCCTCCCTCTGCCTGCGCCTGATCACCCATGCGGCGATCTGGCTGCGTCCGGAAAAGCCGAGTTTGGCGAGGATGTTCTCGACGTGCGTGTCAACCGTGCGCCGGGACACGACGAGCCGGTGGGCGATCAGCCGGTTGGTGAGCCCGGCGGCGACCAGGTCGGCGACATCGGCCTCGCGCGGCGTCAGCGGCGCCCACGCCGGAACCGCCCGCGGCTCGCTCTCCTCCGGCTCGCCGGACAGCGCCTCGGCGATCGCCTCCTCCGCCGACAGCGCCCGTCCGGCGGCCTTGACGCGCTCCAGCTGGGGCCCCAGGGCCTCGGCCAGCTCGTCCTGGTACCGCTTGCGCTCGGCCGCCATGTGCGGCGAGCCCAGCAGCGGCCGTACCTCGGCGCCCCAGAGCCGGTGCGCGGCGCTCAGCAGCCGCGCGGCCCGCGCGTGCGCGCCGCGGTCGGCCGCCAGCCACGCCAGCACCTCCACGCAGAACGCCCGCCCGAACGTCGTCTCCACCCGCGCGTGCGTGCGCAGCGCCGCGCGCGCGTGCCCCTCGGCCTCGCCGGTCCGTCCGCACCGCCGCAGCAGCAGCGCCAGCGCCAGGTCCGCCCACGCCGCGCCGCACCCGTCACCCGCCTGCCCGCACAGCCGCGCCGCCCGGGTCAGCACCCGTTCCGCCTCTTCGGTACGGCCCGCCGTCAGCAACGTGAACCCCAGCTCGATCAGGCCGTTGAGCAGGTGGACGCCGCCGTGTCCCGCCAGCCCGTCCACGCTCTCGCGCAGCAGCCGCTCGGCCGCCTCCAGGTCGCCCTCGCAGAACCGCAGCGTCCCGCGCATCTTCGTGAGATGCAGGCCGCCGAGCCTGCCCAGCCGGGCCGCCGGCTCCTCGGCGCCGTCCAGCGCGCGCCGGGCGGCGGGCAGGTCGCCCTGGCCGATGGCGATGTGGGCGAGTTCGAGGTGGGCGCCCAGGCGGACCCAGTCGGGGGCCTCGGTGCCGGGGAGCAGGCGGTCGAGGTACTGCCGGCCGTACCTGGCCATGCCGCCGAACACCCACAGGTAGCCGAGGCGCAGGCCCATCTCCAGACCGGCGGCGCGCCCGGCGGGGTCGGCGGCGTAGGACTCCAGGGCGGCCCGCAGGTTCGGCCAGTCGGAACGTGCCCGCAGCACCTCCTCCACGCGGTCGCGCCCGGCGCGCTCCACGCCGAAGCGGCGGGCGACGGCGAAGTAGTACTCGCGGTGGCGCACCCGCAGCCGCTCCGCCTCGGGCTCCGGCACGCGTCCCATGGCGTACTCGCGCAGGCCGTCCAGCATCCGGTACACGGTGCGCCGCCCGTCGTGCTCGCGGACCACGATCGACTTCTCGACCAGCGCGGCCAGTGTCGGGTAGACGAGGGCGCCGGGCAGGCCGGCGTCGGAGCAGACGCGCTCGGCGGCGTCCAGGTCGAAGGAGCCGGAGAAGACGGTCAGCCGCTCCCACAGCAGCCGCTCCTCCTTGGTGCACAGATCGTGGCTCCAGGCGATGGCCGCCTGCATCGTCGAGTGGCGCCCGCCGCGGGCGCGCGAGTCCGCGTGGCCCAGCGAGCCGTGGGCGTCCATGAGCCGCAGGAGCCGGGCGACGGGCAGCAGCCGGGCGCGTACCGCGGTCAGCTCGATGGCCAGCGGGATGCCCTGGATACGCCGGCACAGCTCGGCCACGACGGGCGCGTTGTCGGGCCGCAGCTCGAACGCCGGGTCCACGGCGGCCACCCGGTCCAGGAACAACGCGACGGACTCGACGTGCGCGACCGCCGCCGGCTCGGTCTCCGGCCCCGGTACGGCCAGCGGCCGGACGATCACGATGTGCTCACCGGGGGCGCGTAAGGCCTGGCGGCTGGTGACCAGGATGTGCAGGCCGGGCGCGGCGGGCAGCAGGGCCTGGGCCAGCCTGGAACAGGCTTCCGCGACGTGCTCGCAGGTGTCGAGGACCAGGAGCATGCGCCGATCGGCCACGTGGGCCGCCGACTCGGCGGGCGCGCTGACGCCCAGGGCCTGGGCGATCGCCTCGTCCACCGCTTCGGCCGTGGTGGCGCCGGACAGCTCGACGTAGGTGACGCCGTCGGTGAAGGCCCGCCGCATGAGCTGCGCGGCGCGTACGGCCACGCGCGTCTTGCCCACGCCCGCTATCCCGGTGACCGTGACCAGGCGGCTGCGCTGGAGCATCCTGCGGACCCCGGCGACCTCCTGACGGCGGCCCACGAAGCTGGTGACGGCGGTGGGGAGGGCTGCCCGCGACAGCATGGTCCCGCACCCCCAACAAGCCGCACCCGCGGCCCCGTGTGGCAGGCCCGGTTCTGGAAGATCCCTGAGAACACGTTATATGGATCTTGGACCGGACACACACGGCCCCCGCCCTGCCGCACACTCCGAACGCGGTCCCGCCCCACCCTGACGCTCCGCGCGGGCGTCACACACGGGCTCCCCTCACCCCGAGCACGCAGGCCCCGGCCTCCCGCAACACCCGTGGCCACACAGGAGCCAGCCCTGGAGGCCCTGAGCCGCAGCACCCTGAACCGCAGGGCCCTGGGCTTGCCGGGCCTTGGGCCGCCGGCCCCTGAGCCCGAGCCCCAAAGCCGCTGGCCCTTGAGCCTCAGCCCCCTGAGCCGCTGGCCCCTGAGCCACTGACCCTTGAGCCGCTGACCCTTGAGCCGCTGGCACCAAGGCCGCTGGCCCCTGAGCCGCTCTTCCCACGGCCGTGACCGTGTCCCGGGCCGGGCAGCCCCGGGCCTGGGCCGAGGTGCTTGGGTCCGGGCATGCGTGAGCCCTGAGGCCGCCGGGTGGCGGGGCTCAGGGCTCAGGCGGTGGAACGGGTGCCGGTCAGAGGCCGGCGGCGGTGCGGAGGGACTCGGCGCGGTCGGTCGACTCCCAGGAGAAGCCCTCGCGGCCGAAGTGGCCGTAGGCGGCGGTCTCGGAGTAGATCGGGCGCAGCAGGTCGAGGTCGCGGATGATGGCCGCGGGACGGAGGTCGAAGACCTGCAGCACGGCGGCCTGGATCTTCTCGATCTCGACCTTCTCGGTGCCGAAGCACTCCACGAACAGGCCGACCGGCTGGGCCTTGCCGATGGCGTAGGCGACCTGGACCTCGCAGCGGTCGGCCAGGCCGGCCGCGACGACGTTCTTGGCGACCCAGCGCATGGCGTAGGCGGCCGAGCGGTCGACCTTGGACGGGTCCTTGCCGGAGAAGGCGCCGCCGCCGTGGCGGGCCATGCCGCCGTACGTGTCGATGATGATCTTGCGGCCGGTGAGGCCGGCGTCGCCCATGGGGCCGCCGATCTCGAAGCGGCCGGTCGGGTTGACCAGCAGGCGGTAGCCCTCGATGTCGATCTCGAGCCCGGCGAGCACGGGGTCGACCACGTGCTCCTTGATGTCGGGGGCGAGCATCTCCTTGAGGTCGATCTCGGCCGCGTGCTGCGTGGAGACTACCACGGTGTCGAGGCGGACCGGCGTGTCGCCGTCGTACTCGATGGTGACCTGGGTCTTGCCGTCGGGGCGCAGGTACGGCACGGTGCCCGACTTGCGGACCTCCGACAGGCGCTGGGCGAGCCGGTGCGCGAGCATGATCGGCAGCGGCATCAGCTCGGGGGTCTCGCGGCAGGCGTAGCCGAACATCAGGCCCTGGTCACCGGCGCCCTGGCGGTCGAGCTCGTCGCCGACGCCCTCCTCGCGGTGCTCGTAGGCGTCGTCGACGCCCTGGGCGATGTCGGGCGACTGCGCGCCGATCGAGACGGAGACGCCGCAGGACGCGCCGTCGAAGCCCTTGTGCGAGGCGTCGTAGCCGATCTCAAGGATCTTCTCGCGGATGACGCCGGGGATGTCGACATAGGTCTCGGTCGTCACCTCGCCCGCGACGTGGACCTGGCCGGTAGTGATCATCGTCTCGACGGCGACCCTGCTCTTGTGGTCGTCCTTGAGCATGGCGTCGAGAATCGCGTCACTGATCTGGTCGGCGATCTTGTCCGGGTGGCCCTCGGTGACCGACTCGGAGGTGAACAGGCGACGTGACAACTCAGTGGCTCCTCATGCAGCGGCTGCTGACGTATGTGCGGCTCGGACAGGTGGACACCAGCCTGGGCCTCGCCGAAGTCTAGCCCCACGGGAGGCCAGGTAGCGAAACCGCGGGCCGATTCAGAGATCCGGCAGTGGGTCGGGTGGAAGCGTCTCGGGCGCGAAGATCTCCGCGTCCGCCGCTCTAACCACGGCGGCGTACTCCTCATCGAACTCGAAGGCCATCGAGCCGAGCTCGATGATCGATCCAGTCATGATGGGGCCCAGGCGTGTCGCCCTCGGGAACGTGGCATGGACCGACACCGGCCGGTCGCTCCTGAGCATCCTGGTGGCGAGCACCGAGATCGCCCCGTCGGTGACCACGATGAGGAAGTTGGCCATCCCCGGCGGCCCCACCGACAGCGCGGGAAACACGTATCTGATCTGTTCGTCGGGCCCGAGCAGCGTCCTGCAGCGGTCCCTCACCGCGGTTCCTACCGGCATCTGCGTTCTCCCCCTTTGTGTAAGTATCCGCAGGGGTACGGCAACGCGGCAACATCCAAATCCCGATCCCCCGCCCCAAACCCAGGAGACGACCGCGGCAGCGGGCAAGGGCGTAGTCGTCACGGCGGGAGGCCGTTGGCCTTCACGACCGGCGCTCGACGGGCGCGCGCCCGCGACGGCGGGGCGGGCAAGGCGGCGGGAGCCGTAACGGATGGCGGGCGTGAAGGACGCCCACCCACAGCGGACGAAAGCCGCAACGAACGAAGAACGTAAAAAACGGCCCGGCCGCGCCGGAGAAAGTGGCACGGCCGGGATGGGATTAGTTGGGGCTGGGGGATTGGATTTGGAGGGGTTTGCCCATCTTGAGGGCGGCCAGGCGGGCCTCGATCTCGGCCTGGGCGCTGACGTCCTCCAGGCTCTCGAACTGCGCGTCGAGCGACGAGGCGGCCAGCTCCTGCTGTCCGATGACCTTCGCCTCCTCCCGCTTGATCTTCTCCTCGAAGCGGCTGACCTCGCTGGTCGGGTCGAGGATGTCGATGCTCTTGATCGCGTCCTGGACCTGTGACTGGGCCTGGGCGGTCTTGGCGCGGGAGACGAGTTCGTCGCGCTTGCTCCGGAGCTCGCCAAGCTTGTTCCTCATCTGCTGAAGGCCCGCCTTGAGCTTGTCGACGACCTCCCGCTGCGCCGCGATGCCCGGCTCCGCGGCCTTCGCCTCCTGCTCGGCGGACATCTGGCGGCCCAGGGCGACCTTGGCGAGTTCGTCGAACTTGTCGCCCTCCGTCCGCTGCCCCGACGCGCGCAACTGGTCGGCGCGCTGGCTGGCGGCCATGGCCTTCTTGCCCCATTCCTCCGCCGCCTGGACGTCCTCGCGGTAGTCGGCCTCGACCATCCGCAGCGACCCGATGGTCTGCGCGATGGCCTTCTCCGCCTCGGCGATGTTGTCGGTGTAGTCGCGCACCATCTGGTCGAGCATCAGCTGCGGATCCTCGGCCGAGTCCAGCAGCGCGTTGATGTTGGCCCTGGCCAGCTGGGCGACACGGCCGAAGATGGACTGTTTGGACATTGCTCATTCCCCCGATATGTGATCGTTTCCGGGTCAGAAGGCTCCCCCTGAGCCCCTCCGCCCTCGTGTACCAGAGCCGCCGAAGCTGCCCGGCGCCTGGCCGCCGCGCCTGCCCGTCCCCGCGGTCTGGCGGCCGCCCCCGCGGCCCGCGCCGCGGCCGGACATCATGCCGCCCCTCATCCCGTCGATGAGGATGCCGCCCAGGATCGCGCCCATCATCGCGTCGGCGCCGCCCCTGCCGTTGCCGGTACGTCCGTAGCCGAACGCCGACACCTCGCCCCGCGCCGCCCGCCCGGCCTCCTGGGCGAGCTGGTCGGCGCGCTGGGCGGCGGCGAGCGCCGCGGACGGGTCCTCCCCCGCCCGCGCCCGCGCCTCGGCCAGCAGACGTTCCGCCTCGGCGATCCGGGTGCGCGCGGTGCTGCCGACCGCGCCGCGGTTGGTGGTGATGAAGTCCCTGGTGGCCGCGATCTCGCTGCGCGCCGTGAGCATCGCCTGGTCGAGCATGCTGCGCGCCTGCCCCTGACGGGCCTTCTTGTCGCGTACGCCCTTCAGCGCCTCGTCCAGCGTCGCCTGCGCCTCCTCCACGCGGCGCAGCAGCGCGATCGGATCCACGCGGGTCGCGACGACGTCCTCGGCCACCTGGGTCGCGGTGCTCTCCGCGTACGCGATCTGGGGCGCCAGGTCCGCCGCGTACGCCTGGTCGGCGGCCAGCGCCTTCGCCGCCGACAGGTTGGCCGCGACGGTCTCCAGGGCGGGCTTGAGACCGGCCGCCGCCTGGTGGATGTCGTCGGCCCGCCTGGTCACCGCCTCCATGAGCTGCCTGGCCTGGTCCACGGCCGACTGCGCGGCCAGCACCTGGGCGACCGCCTTGCCCGACTCCCCCGCGTCCAGCGACGCCTGCGCGGCGGTGAGCGTCTGGCCGGCGAACTCCAGGCGGTTGGCCGCGTCGTCCGGGTTGTCCTCGACGGGGGTCAGGGCGCTGTGGGCGAAGCGCTCGGCGGTGGCGGCCATGGCCCGCCGTACCTCGGCGAGCTTGGGTGTGAGCTCGGCGTGCGCCTGCCGGACCTCGGCCAGTACGCGCGGGGCCTGCTTCTCCATGTCGCGCAGCCGGTCGAAGGCCTCCGACTCGGCGTCGAGCCGGGCGTTGGCGTCCGCGCAGCGCCTGACGATCTCCTGCAGCATCGCCTGGCGGGTCACGTCGTCCTCCGGGACCTCGTCGTCGAGCTGCTGGCGGAGCCGGAAGGCCTGGTCGAGCTCGCCTTTGGCGTATTCGAGCGCTTCGGCGAACGGCTGGGCCGCCTCCTCGCCGAACTGCGCCGTCGCGAAGCCCACCTCCTGCTCGGAGGTCTTGACCGCGTCGTCGGTGTGGACGAGCGCCTGTCCCGCGCGGGTCTCCAGGTCCTTGGCCGCGGCGGCGTGGCGGGAGGTCTTGCGGCGGCGCGAGTACAGGTAGACGCCCCCGCCGGCCGCGGCCAGCACCCCCGCCCCCGCCAGCCACCAGGCGCTGCGGCCTTCGGGGTTGGCCGGGTTCGCCATGGCCGTGCCGTACCCCTTGGCGGCGCCGACGGCCGCACCCGCCCAGTCGTCCTTGCGCAGCGCCGGCACGATCGTGTCCTGCGCGACGGCGTTCATCTGCTCGGCGGACAGGGGGAAGTTCGTGTCGGCTGATACGGCGTAGCGGCGTTCCCGCGTGGCGACGGCCATCAGCAGGTCGTCACGGCCGAGGCGGCTCAGTCCGGCGGTCTGGTCGGCCCAGGTGGTGGCGTTCCAGCCGGAGAAGCCGGTGACGTAGACGACGTAGAGGCGGATGCCGCGCTCGGCTTCGAGCCGGCTGATGGCGGCCTGAACCTCGCCCGCCCGGTCGCCGAGGGCGCCGGCGTGGTCGGTGACGGTCTGGGTGACGGCCTCGGGCGCCTCGGCGGACGCCGCCGCGGGGATGGCCAGGAGGGCGCCGGTGATGAGCAGTACGCGTATGACGTGCCTGAATGCTGACAACCCCGACCGCCCCCAGTCGTAGCTTCACTGACCCCTGAGGCGTCTCATCCCCACATTACGGAGCGTGTACACATTTGTCCCATTAGTGAGAAAGGCAGGTCACAGGGGCTCGATCAAGCCAGACGCGGCGCGACCAGGGACCAGAGGGCGTCGGCCAGATCTTCCTTCGGGCCCCTCGGAACCTCGACCGGCTCTCCCCCGGCGACCAGGATCGTGGCCGCGTTGTCGGGGGTGCCGAAGGCGAGGTGCTCGCCGACCTGGTTGACCACCAGGAGGTCGCACCCCTTGCGGGCCAGCTTGGCCTGGCCGTTGGCCAGCACGTCATCGGTCTCGGCCGCGAACCCCACGATCACCGCGCCGTTCCCGGCCCGGGTACGCCGCACGCCGAGCTCAGCCAGGATGTCGGGATTCTTCGTCAGCCGGATGGCCTCGGGATCGCCGGACGTCTTCTTGATCTTGGACGTGGAGCGCGTCACCGGCCGGAAGTCGGCCACGGCGGCGGCCATCACCACCGCGTCGGCGTCCTCCGCGGCCGACAGCACCGCCTCGCGCAGCTGCTCGGTCGACTCCACCCGCACGATCTTGGCCCCGGCCGGATCGGGCAGCGTGACGTTGGCCGCGATCAGGGTCACCTCGGCGCCGCGTGCCACGGCCGTGCGCGCCAGCGCGTACCCCTGAAGGCCGGACGAGCGGTTGCCGATGAAGCGGACCGGATCGATCGCCTCGCGGGTGCCGCCCGCGGAGACGACCACCCGGCGGCCGGCCAGGTCGCGCGGCGCCCCGCGCAGCACGCGGCGGCAGACCTCGAAGATCTCCTCGGGGTCGGGCAGCCGTCCGGGGCCGGTGTCGGCGCCGGTCAGGCGTCCCGAGGCGGGGTCGATGACGAGGGCGCCGCGCTCGCGCAGGGTGGCGACGTTGGCGCGGGTGGCGGGGTGGTCCCACATCTCGGTGTGCATCGCGGGCGCGAACACCACCGGGCAGCGCGCCGTCAGCAGCGTGGTGGTGAGCAGGTCGCCGGTCAGTCCCTGGGCGGCCTTGGCGAGGACGTCCGCGGTGGCCGGGGCGACGATCACGAGGTCGGCGTTCTGCCCGATCCGCACGTGCGGCACCTCGTGCACGTTCTCCCACACCTCGGTGGTCACCGGGTTGCCGGACAGCGCCGCCCAGGTCGGTTCGCCCACGAACCGGAGCGCGTCGCGGGTGGGCACCACGCGCACCTCGTGCCCGGACTCGGTGAACAGGCGGAGCAGTTCGCACGCCTTGTAGGCGGCGATGCCGCCGCTGACGCCCAGTACGACCCTCATCGGCGCGCCGCCACCCCTCTCCTCCGCACGAATCGCCCCAACCCTAGAGCTTCGCGCCGGTACGGCTCCGCCCGGGGTCCGGACATGGCGCAGCTCCCGGCTCCGCCCTGGGCGGCGTCGAGAGCTGGAGTCGAACGGTCAGACCGCGCCTTCGATGGGCTCGGCGTTGAGCAGCCCCTCGGAGACCTCGCGCAGCGCGATGGACAGCGGCTTCTCCTGGGCGTGGGTCTCGACCAGCGGGCCGACGTACTCGAGCAGGCCCTCGCCGAGCTGCGAGTAGTAGGCGTTGATCTGCCTGGCGCGCTTGGCGCCCATGATCACCAAAGAGTACTTGCTGTCGACGATGTCGAGCAGAGAGTCGATCGACGGGTTGGTGATTCCCTCAGCGACCGGGGCAATGCCTGCCACGATTGTCAGACCTCTCGGTTGGTGGATGTCGTGACCCCCTGAGGGTCTGTCATCAAGGCTATCAGCCGATGACATACATCCTGGACACTCGTGTTCACAAGTGTGATGTCGAACTCGGGTTCCGCCGCGCATTCGACGCGTCCGGCGGCCAGGCGGCGTTCGATGACGTCCTCCGGCTCGGTGCCGCGGCCGCGCAGCCGGCGTTCCAGCTCCTCCCACGTGGGCGGGGCCAGGAAGACCAGGAGCGCCTCCGGCATCGTCTTGCGTACCTGCCTGGCGCCCTGGAGGTCGATCTCCAGGAGGGTGGGCACGCCGCTCGCGAGCCGGTCGAGCACGGGCCGGCGCGGCGTACCGTAGCGGTTGCCGGCGAACTCGGCCCATTCGAGCAGTTCGCCCGACTCGATGAGCCGGTCGAACTCGTCGTCGTCGGCGAAGAAGTACTGCACGCCGTGCGACTCGCCGGGGCGGGGCTTTCTGGTGGTCACCGAGACCGACAGCCACACCTCGGGGTGGGACCGCCGGATCTCGGCGACGACCGTGGACTTCCCCACGCCCGACGGCCCGGACAGGACCGTCAGGCGCCTGGAGGGAAGGAGGTCGACCTGTGTGTCGTGGGCCCTCAAACTGTCGGACCAAGACATGTCGGTCACTTCCTACCCCCCGCTGAAGCTGCGCTTTCGTGTGAAGACGAGATTAGCTCTCGCCGCCACCGAACTCGCGCTCAAGGGCGGCCCTCTGGTTCGCGCCGAGGCCGCGCACGCGGCGCGACTCGGCGATGGTGAGCCGCTCCATAAGCTGCTTGGCGCGGACCTTGCCCACGCCTGGGAGCGACTCCAAAAGCGCCGACACCTTCATCTTGCCGATGACGTCGTCGGTCTGCCCATCCTTGAGCACCTCAGCCAGAGAAACCGCGCCATGCTTGAGCCGGTTCTTGACCTCGGCACGCTCTTTACGGGCCTTGGCAGCCTTCTCCAGGGCTGCGGCGCGCTGCTCGGGGGTCAACGGAGGAAGAGCCACGCCGGGTCACCTCGAATTTCTGTCGATGTACTCGGACGAGAGGGGAAACTAGCTGGTCATCGCCACCTAAGCAACGCCAAGAGCGGTTTCTCTCACCACAAAATCCAGTTCTTAACTCTCCGTGTTTGTAAAACTACGATGAGCTGATCAAATCGCGCTCACTTCCCGGTTCTCGAAGATCGTCGCCCGCCAGGGACGATAACGATCATGACTACTGACCGTCACCCGAAACCCGTCTTTGCGCGACCCGAAAACCCGTTATCAAACCGAGATCTTCTCTTCGCCGGAACGGCTCCGCCACCCCTGCGGGTAGAGAATTCTTCTATCCGGTAGAAGGTTCTTCCTCCCACCGCTGCCCGGTGGAGTGATCATGCACTGACCCGGGGTTAGCTTGGCGGCACGCGAGTCTCACTCGCGATCGACGTGGGGATCGGCGAGGGCAGGCGAGGGGGAAGTACCGCACGACCGGAGCACGTTTCCCGGTCGTGCGGTACTTCCGAGAAGCCGGTGGGTGGCAGGGCCTCGCGCGGCTCCCCTTCTGGGGCTACGAACGGAGTCCAGCGGTGGCGGCGGTTCTCGCCGGCCACACCGTGACGGCCGGCACCGCCACCGAGCACGCGGCCGCCGCCGGAAGGTTCGCCGGATCGTCCAGCCGGCCGAGGGCGACGCTCAGGAGCGGCAACAGGATGAGCACGACCCGCCGCAGGGCAGGCGACCGCACCGCGAGCACGACGATGCGCAGGAGTTCGGCCGCCGGCACCGTACTCACCACGACGCCGGCGAGCAGGACGGCGGCCCATCCCGCCAGCCGCCGGACTCCCGAGGGCGCGGGACCCCGTAGCAGGTCGAACGCCTCGCGCCCGCTCACGGCCGCCACCGCAAACGACTTACCGAATTCGGTGGCGCGCGAGGGAGCGCTGAGGCAGGCTCCACCTCATGGTTTCGGTAGTGCAGAACGTGGCGATCGATTGTGCGGATGCCTTTGAGCTGGCCGGATTCTGGAGCGAGGTGACCGGCAGGCCCCGGCATCCGGAGGACCGGCCAGGTGACCACGAGACCCAGGTGATGCTGCCGGAGGGCCCGGTGCTGCACTTCAACCAGGTGCCGGAGAAGAAGACGATCAAGAACAGGATCCACCTGTGCCTGCGCCCGGAGACCTCACGCGAGGAGGAGGTCGAGCGGCTGCTGGGCCTCGGCGCCACCCAGGTCGCCGATCACCGGAACCCGGACGGCTCGGGCTGGGTCGTCCTCGCCGACCCGGAAGGCAACGAGTTCTGCGTCCTGCGCAGCGACTCCGACCGCGCCGCGACACCTTCCTGATCCCGAAGCGATCCCGGGTCGCCGCGCAAAGCTCGCCTACTTCTTGACGAGGTGGGTTGATATACCCCGAAGGGCTATTAGTGTAGATAGAATAAGAAGGTGGATACATCCAATGTTGAGTTCGTGAGGTAGCCTTATGGCCAAGACCATGATTGACCTGGACGATGACGCTCTCGTGCTCGCCGCCGAAGAGCTCGGCACGTCTACCAAGCGTGACACCGTGAACGCCGCGCTGAGAGTGATCGCCAACCGGCGCGCCGCCAAACACGCCCTCGCACTCCTGGACGAACTCAAGATCGACCTGTCCGAGGATGCCTGGCAGATCGAGCACAAGGGCTACTCCGGAGAAGAGTCGTGAGCACCGTATATCTCGTCGACAAGTCCGCCTGGGAGTGGGCCCGGCGAGACCCGGCCGCACGCGCCGACTTCACGCAGATCACCGGTGAGGCGATCACCGCGACCTGCCATGTGGCCACAATGGAAGTCCTCTACTCGGCCCGCAACCCAGAGGACTACGAGCGGCTGCGCTTTCGGTGGGCGTCGCTTGCCCAGCTGCCAGACCCTTCCACCGACACCTACGAAGCCGACATGGCATGGGTGATGGATCGGGCCATGGAAGTACAGCGACTCCTGACCGAGACAGGAGAGTGGCGCAGGCCTGTGACGGACCTGATGATCGCCGCTTGTGCGGAGCGGGCCGGAGCGACCGTGCTGCACGTGGACAAGGACTATCCGCTGATCGCCAAAGTGACCGGCCAGCAGGAGCGGCGGCTTACCACATCGAAGTGATCGCCGGGCGAACCGCCGGAGGCCTGCGAAAGATCGAGGGCAGAGATCCCGGCCCCTCTCCGGTCAACGCCAAGACGTGGCTCTCAACCGGCCAACGCTCGGGGAGCGCGAGGGGCCGGAGGCCTCTCGCCGGGGTTTGGGGCGAAGCCCCAATCGGAACAGCCTGAAGGCCCGAGCCTTTGGAGTGGGGCGTGGGGGCCCTGCCCCCACTCGGACACAGCCCGAAGCCGCCCCAGCGCGAAGCGCCCCCTCCGAAAAGCGGAGGCCCGAGCTCTCAGGTGGTGCGGCGCAGGGAGGCGGCCAAGGCCGCGGCCGTGGCTCCCGGGTCCGCCGAGCCCGTGATCGGGCGGCCGATCACCAGGAGGTCCGCGCCGTCGGCCATCGCCTGTTCCGGGGTGGCCACGCGGGCCTGGTCCTGGGTTTCGGCGCCCGCCGGCCGTACACCTGGAGTGATCAGTGTGATCGCGGGGCCGACTTCGGCACGGACGGCGGCCACCTCGTGGGGTGAGCAGACCAGCGCGGTCGCGCCCGCCCCCACCGACAGTACGGCCAGCCGCCGCACAGCGTCGTCGGCCGGTCCCGACAGCCCGATCCGGCCCAGGTCGGCCTCCGACAGCGACGTCAGCACGGTCACCGCGGCGATCTTGGTGTGTGGAGCGGCCTGTACGGCCGCCTGGATCATCGCCGGGCCTCCGGCGGCGTGAACGGTCAGGATGGCGGGCCGGAGGCGGGAAACGGCCCTTGCGGCCCCCGCGACGGTATTGGGGATGTCGTGCAGTTTGAGGTCCAGGAAGACCCGCACCCCGCTGCCCCCGCGGACGGAGTCGATCACGTCGGGCCCGTAGCGGAGGTAGAGTTCGAGCCCGACCTTCACCGTGCTGACGTGAGGGGTGACCATCGCGGCCCAGCGGGCGGCGGTCTCGAGGTCCGGCGCGTCCAGGGCGACGGCGATCGGGGCGGGCGTCACGGTGGTCTCTCCTCGTGCGGGTGCGAGCGTCAAAGGGAACTCTCTTCGTGCAGGTGCCGGGCGGCGCTGCCCGGTGGGCGGTGGGCGAGGCCGACGGCGTCGGCCAGCCGCTGGAAGCCGCGTGCGCGCAGCAGGTCCTCGAGTTCGCGCTCGATGCGCAGGCACGCGTACGGGTCGTGGAACAGCGCGGTGCCGACGCCGACGGCGCAGGCTCCGGCGAGGATGAGCTGGAAGGCGTCGGCGCCGGTCATGACGCCGCCGACGCCGATGATGGGCGTGCCGGGCAGGGCGGAGTGGACCTGCCACACGCACCGTACGGCCAGCGGCAGGATGGCCGGGCCCGACAGCCCGCCGGTCACCGCGGCGAGGGCGGGCTTGAGCGTGACGGTGTCGATGCTCATCCCGAGCGGGTTGTTGATCATGGACAGGGCGTCGGCCCCGGCGTCCACGCAGGCGCGGGCGACGGCGGCGATGTCGGCCACGTCGGGCGCCAGCTTGGCGATGACGGGCACGTCGTAGCGCATCACCGAGCGCACGGAGGCGATGACCTCGGCCGCCGCGCCGCCTTCGCGGGCGAAGACGCGGCCGCGGTCCTCGATGTTGGGGCAGGACAGGTTGACCTCGACGGCGGTGACGCCGGGCGCGTCGGCGAGCCTGCGGGCCAGGGCGGCGTACTCGGCGACGGTGCCGCCGCCGATGGAGACGATGGTCTTGATGCCGCGCTGGGCCAGCCAGGGCAGTTCGCGTTCCAGGAAGGCGTCGACGCCGGGGCCCTGGAGGCCGACGGCGTTGAGCAGGCCGGCGGGCGTCTCGGCCATGCGTGGCGTGGGGCGTCCGGCGCGGGGCGCCATGGTGATGGAGCGGGTGACGAGCGCGCCGAGCCGGTGGAGGTCGAAGAACTGGGCGAGTTCGCGCCCGGAGGCGGCGCAGCCGGCCGCGGTGGTGATGGGGTTCGCTAGCTCGACATGTCCCAGAAAAGTCCGCATATCAACTGACATGTCGGGCTCCACCCCCGGGCGCGCCCAACGCGTCGAACGGGATCGTTCCCACGTCCTCGAAGCGCACGCGCTCCCCCCTGAACACCGGCCCCTCCGCGCACGCCCGCGTCATCCTCGTCACCCCGTCGTCGCCGATGACCGGCAGCACGCAGGTCATGCAGATGCCGATCCCGCACGCCATCGCCTCCTCCACCGCCACCTGCACCGGGATGTCGGCCTCCATGGCGACGGCGGTGACCGCGCGCAGCGTCTGCATCGGCCCGCAGGCGTAGACGACGTCGGCGCGGGTGCCGGCCACGACCGCTGGCAGCGCGTCGCTGACCGTGCCGCGCACGCCCAGCGAGCCGTCCTCGGTGGTGAGCGTGACCGTGGCCCGCTCGGCCATCCGCCTGGCCCGCATCGCGCCGAACACCCGGTCGGCCGAGGCCGCCCCGAGCACGAAGTCGACCCGGCAGCCCCGCTCGGCCAGCGCGTCGGCGAGCGGGAACAGTACGGCGGAGCCGTACTCGGAACCGACGAGCACGCAGTGGACGGGGTCGCGCGGCAGCGGGAACGGCCGCCCGAGCGGTCCCACGAGGTCGATCGTGTCGCGGGCGCGGCGCTCGGCGAGCCAGGCGGTGCCCGGCCCGCCGGCGCTGAAGACCAGCTCGACGGTGCCGCCGTACTCCGGCTTGACGTCGTGCACGTAGAAGGCGCGGCGCGTCACCATCGCGGTGTTCGCGCCGCCGACCGACACGGACACGAAGTGGCCGGGGCGGAAGCGCTCGGCGATGCCGGGCGCCACCACGGTCAGCGCATGATAGGCGTCGACCCGGCGCGTCGTCAGCACCGTGCCCGTCACCTGCACCGGAGTGCCGGCCAGTGTCGCTCACCTCCCGCGGGGGCTCACCCCCGAAGCGCTCGTGCGTGCTCCTGGAGGGACCGTACGCCAACATCGCCCCGCACCTTGGCCTGGATGCCCGCGGCGGCCGCGGCGAGTCCTTGGACCGTGGTGATGCACGGGATGCCGCGCAGCACCGCGGCGGTGCGGATGTCGTAGCCGTCCAGGCGCGGCCCGGACTGGCCTGGGCTGCCGAACGGGGTGTTGACGATCAGGTCCACCTCACCGTCCAGGATGCGCTGGACGATCGTGGGCTCACCTCCGGGTCCCGTGCCGTCGCTCTGCTTGCGCACGATCTTGGCATGGACACCGTTGCGGCGCAGCACCTCGGCGGTGCCCTCCGTGGCGAGGATCTCGAATCCGAGGTCGGCCAGCGCCCGCACCGGGAAGATCATCGCCCGCTTGTCGCGGTTGGCCACCGAGACGAACGCGCGGCCCTTGACGGGCAGTTCGCCGTACGCGGCGGCCTGCGACTTGGCGAAGGCGATGCCGAAGAACTCGTCGATGCCCATGACCTCGCCGGTCGAGCGCATCTCCGGGCCGAGCACGGTGTCGACGCCCCTGAACCGGTTGAACGGCAGCACCGCCTCCTTGACCGCGATCGAGGCGTCCAGCGGCAGCGTGCCGCCGTCGCCCTCGGCCGGCAGCATGCCCTCGTCGCGCAGTTCCTTCAGCGTGGCGCCGAGCATGACGCGGGCCGCCGCCTTCGCCAGCGGCACCGCCGTCGCCTTGGACACGAACGGCACGGTACGGCTGGCGCGCGGGTTGGCCTCCAGGACGTAGAGCACGCCGGCCGACATCGCGTACTGGACGTTGAGCAGCCCGCGCACCCCGACGCCGCGGGCGATGCCCTCGGTGGCGGCGCGGATGCGCTTGATGTCGGCCCCGCCGAGCGTGATCGGCGGCAGCGCGCACGCCGAGTCGCCGGAATGGATGCCGGCCTCCTCGATGTGCTCCATGACGCCGCCGAGGTAGAGCTCGTGGCCGTCGAAGAGCGCGTCCACGTCGATCTCGATGGCCTCGTCCAGGAACTTGTCGACCAGCACCGGGTGCCCGCCCTCCTGGGCCGACATGTAGGTGGTGAGGGTCTCGTCGTCGTAGACGATCGCCATGCCGGCCCCGCCCAGCACGTACGAGGGCCGCACCAGCACCGGGTAGCCGATCTCCTCGGCCACCGCCAGCGCCTCCGCCACGGTGGTGGCGGTGCCGTGCTTGGGCGCGGGCAGGTTCGCCTCGGCCAGGACGCGCCCGAACGCGCCGCGTTCCTCCGCCAGGTGGATCGACTCGGGAGAGGTGCCGACGACGGGCACGCCCGCGTCCTTGAGCGCCTGCGCGAGGCCCAGCGGCGTCTGCCCGCCGAGCTGTACGATGACGCCCGCGACCGGGCCGGTCTGCTGCTCGGCGTGGACGACCTCCAGGACGTCCTCCAGCGTCAGCGGCTCGAAGTAGAGCCGGTCGGAGGTGTCGTAGTCGGTCGAGACGGTCTCCGGGTTGCAGTTGACCATGACGGTCTCGAACCCGGCCCTGGACAGCTCGAAGCTGGCGTGCACGCAGGCGTAGTCGAACTCGATGCCCTGGCCGATGCGGTTGGGCCCGGAGCCGAGGATGAGGACCTTGGACCGCTCGCCGTAGGGGACCTCGTTCTCCTCGTCGTAGGTCGAGTAGAGGTAGGGCGTGGTCGCGGCGAACTCGGCCGCGCAGGTGTCGACGGTGTTGTAGACCGGGCGCAGGCCGAGCGCGTGGCGCAGGTCGCGCACGCGCGTCTCGTCGAGGCCGCGGATCTCGCCGATCTGGACGTCGGAGAAGCCGTGCCCCTTGGCCCGCTCCAGCGTCTCGCGGGTGAGCTCGGGCGCGGCGGCCAGCGCCGTCGCCTCCTCCTGCAGCAGGAAGAGCTGGTCGATGAACCACGGGTCCACGCGGGTGGCCTCGAAGAGCTCCTCCGCCGTGGCGCCCGCCCTGATGGCCTGCTGCATCGTGCGCAGCCGTCCGTCATGGGGGGTACGGCACGCGTCCAGCAGTTCCGCCTTGCCGGTGTACTCCCCGACCCAGGAGAACGACGAGCCCTTCTTCTCCAGCGACCGCAGCGCCTTCTGCAGCGCCTCGGTGAAGGAGCGGCCGATGGCCATGGCCTCGCCCACGGACTTCATGTGCGTGGTGAGCGTCTGGTCGGCCCCGCGGAACTTCTCGAAGGCGAAGCGCGGCACCTTGACCACGATGTAGTCGAGCGTCGGCTCGAAGGAGGCCGGGGTGACCCGGGTGATGTCGTTGGGGATCTCGTCGAGCGTGTAGCCGATGGCCAGCTTCGCGGCGATCTTCGCGATCGGGAAGCCGGTGGCCTTGGAGGCCAGGGCGCTCGACCGGGACACGCGCGGGTTCATCTCGATGACGATCATGCGGCCGCTGGCCGGGTCGACGGCGAACTGGATGTTGCAGCCGCCGGTGTCGACGCCGACCTCGCGGATGACCGCGATGGCCACGTCGCGCATGTTCTGGTACTCGCGGTCGGTGAGGGTCAGCGCGGGCGCGACGGTGACGCTGTCGCCGGTGTGGACGCCCATCGGGTCGATGTTCTCGATGGAGCAGACGATGACCACGTTGTCGTGCTTGTCGCGCATGACCTCGAGCTCGTACTCCTTCCAGCCGAGGATGGACTCCTCCAGGAGCACTTCGGTGGTCGGCGAGGCGTCGAGCCCGGCTCCGGCGATGCGGCGCAGGTCGGACTCGTCGTAGGCGAAGCCGGAGCCGACGCCGCCCATGGTGAACGAGGGCCGCACCACCAGCGGGTAGCCGAGCGTCCCCGCGGCGGCCAGGCAGTCGTCCATGGTGTGGCAGATCACCGACTCGGCGCTGGAGGCGTTGAGCCCCTGCTCGCGGGCGACCTTGGCGACGATCTCCTTGAACCGCTCGCGGTTCTCCCCCGCCTGGATCGCGTCGAAGTCGGCGCCGATCAGCTCGACCTCGTAGCGCTCCAGTACGCCCGCCTCGTGCAGGGCAACCGCGGTGTTGAGCGCGGTCTGCCCGCCGAGCGTCGGCAGCAGCGCGTCGGGCCGCTCCTTGGCGATGATCTTCTCGACGAACTCGGGGGTGATCGGCTCGACGTAGGTGGCGTCGGCGAACTCCGGGTCCGTCATGATCGTCGCGGGGTTCGAGTTGACCAGGATCACCCGGAACCCCTCTGCCCGCAGCACGCGGCAGGCCTGGGTGCCGGAGTAGTCGAACTCGCACGCCTGCCCGATCACGATCGGCCCCGAGCCGATGACCAAGACCGATTGGATGTCTGTTCTCTTAGGCACGCTGCATGACCTCGCAGAACTCGTCGAAGAGGTACGCGGCGTCATGCGGGCCCGCCGCGGCTTCCGGGTGGTACTGCACGCTGAAGGCGCGCCCGTCGAGCAGGCGCAGTCCTTCCACGCAACGGTCGTTGAGATTGACGTGACTGACCTCTGCCGGGCCGTACGGGGTGTCGAAGGCGCCGTCGAGCGGCGCCTCCACCGCGAAGCCGTGGTTGTGCGCGGAGATCTCCACTTTTCCGGTACGCACGTCCTGGACCGGCTGGTTCACCCCGCGGTGACCGTAGGCCAGCTTGTAGGTGCCGAGCCCGAGCGCGCGGCCGAACAGCTGGTTGCCGAAGCAGATGCCGAAGAACGGCACCCGCGCCTCCAGCACCCGCTTCAGCGCGCCGACGTCGGCGGTGGCGGGGTCGCCCGGCCCGTTGGAGAAGAAGACTCCGTCCGGCTCGACGGCCATGATCTGCTCGAAGGTGGCGGTCGCGGGCAGCACGTGCACCTCGCAGCCGCGCTCCGCCATGCGGTGCGGCGTCATGCCCTTGATGCCCAGGTCGACGGCGGCCACGGTGAACCGCTTCTCGCCCTGGGCGGGGATCACGTAGGTCTCACCGGTGGAGACCTGCTCGGCCAGGGAGGCTCCGGTCATCTGCGGGGCCTGCCGTACGCGCTCGACGAGCTCCTCGACCGGGACGGTGGGCGCGCTGAAGACGCCCGCCCGCATCGCGCCGCGCTCGCGCAGGTGGCGGGTGAGCGCGCGGGTGCCGCGCAGGGCGATGCCGACCACGCCCTGCTCCTTGAGGTAGGCGTCGAGGGAGCGGTCGGCGCGCCAGTTGGAGACCACGCGGGACGGCTCACGCACGACATATCCGGCGACCCACACCTTCGACGACTCGGGGTCCTCGTCGTTGACGCCGGTGTTGCCGATGTGCGGGGCGGTCATCGCGACGATCTGCCGGTGGTAGGAGGGGTCGGTGAGGGTCTCCTGGTAGCCGGTCATGCCGGTGTTGAAGACCATCTCGCCGAACGTCTCACCCTCGGCGCCGTAGGGGGTTCCATGGAAGACACGACCGTCCTCCAGGACAAGCACCGCGTTCACATGTGGCTCCCTGTGGTCGTGCGGAACGTCCTCGCTTCGCTGCGGTTTTCCGCCCCCATCCCCGGCTCCCTCCGGTCGCGCACAGGTAGAAACGTCCTCGCTTCGCTGCGGTTTTCCACCTGTGTCAAACCAGCTTCCCTTCCAGAACGGTGGGCTTGCCCCGGAGGAAGGTGGCGACGACCCGGCCCGGGAGGGTCATCCCCTCGTACGGGGTGTTGCGGCTCTTGGAGGCGAAGGCGCGCGGGTCGACCTCGGTGCGGGCGCCCGGGTCGTACAGGGTGATGTTGGCCGGGGCGCCGGCCTCGATCGGGTTGCCGTGGCCGGACAGGCGGCCGATCTCGGCGGGCTTGAGCGACATGCGCTCGGCCACGCCCGCCCAGTCGAGCAGGCCCGTGTCGACCATGGCCTCCTGGACGACGCTGAGCGCGGTCTCCAGGCCGATCATGCCCATGGCCGCCGCCGCCCACTCGGTCTCCTTGTCCTCGACCGGGTGCGGCGCGTGGTCGGTGGCGACGACGTCGATGGTGCCGTCGGCCAGGGCCGCGCGCAGCGCCTCGACGTCGGCGCGGGTACGCAGCGGCGGGTTGACCTTGTAGATCGGGTTGTAGGAGCCGTTGGGCGACTCCTCGACCAGTTCGTCGGTCAGCAGCAGGTGGTGCGGGGTGACCTCGGCGGTGACGTTCCAGCCCTTGGACTTGGCCCAGCGCAGGATCTCCACCGAACCGGCGGTGGAGACGTGGCAGATGTGCAGGCGGGAGCCGACGTGCGCGGCGAGCAGGCAGTCGCGGGCGATGATCGCCTCCTCGGCCACGGCGGGCCAGCCGGCCAGGCCGAGGCGGCCGGAGATGACGCCCTCGTTCATCTGGGCGCCGCCGGTGAGGCGGGGCTCCTGGGCGTGCTGGGCGACGACGCCGTCGAAGGCCTTGACGTACTCCAGCGCGCGGCGCATGAGCACCGCGTCGTCGACGCAGTGGCCGTCGTCGGAGAAGACCCGCACGCGGGCGGCGGAGTCGGCCATGGCGCCGAGCTCGGCCAGTTGCCTGCCCTCCAGGCCGACGGTGACGGCGCCCACGGGCTGCACGTCGCAGTAGCCGCCCTCCTGGCCGAGCCGGTAGACCTGCTCGACGACGCCGGCGGTGTCGGCGACGGGCGAGGTGTTGGCCATGGCGTGCACGGCGGTGTAGCCGCCGCGGGCGGCCGACTGGGTGCCGGTCAGGACGGTCTCGGCGTCCTCGCGGCCGGGCTCGCGCAGGTGGGTGTGCAGGTCGACCAGGCCGGGCAGCGCGATCGCGCCGCGGCCGTCGACGATCTCCTCGGTGCCCTGCAGCCCGGTGCCGATCTCGGTGATGGTTCCGCCGGAGACGCGAATGTCGGCGGGCTCGCCGCCCAGGACGCGGACGTTGCGAATGATCATGCGGACTCTCCCCCGAGGAGCAGGTACAGGACGGCCATGCGGGTGGTCACGCCGTTGGCGACCTGCTCGACGATGGTCGAGCGCGGGGAGTCCGCCACGTCGGCGGCGATCTCCATGCCCCGGTTCATCGGGCCGGGGTGCATCACGATGGCGTCGTCCGGCATCTTGGCGAAGCGGTCGCGGTCCAGGCCGTAGCGCCGGGAGTACTCGCGCTCGCTGGGGAAGTAGGCGGCGTTCATCCGCTCCTTCTGCACGCGGAGCATCATGACCACGTCCGACTTGGGCAGCACCGCGTCGAGGTCGTAGGAGACCTCGCAGGGCCAGGTGCCGACCGAGACCGGCAGCAGCGTGGGCGGGGCGACCAGCGTCACGTCGGCGCCGAGCGTGGCCAGCAGCAGCACGTTCGAGCGGGCCACGCGCGAGTGGAGCACGTCGCCCACGATGGTGATCTTGCGGCCTTCCAGCGAGCCGAGTCGGCGGCGCATGGAGAAGGCGTCGAGCAGGGCCTGCGTGGGGTGCTCGTGGGTGCCGTCGCCGGCGTTGACGACGCTGCCGCGCACCCAGTTGGCCAGGCGGTGCGGCGCGCCGGAGGCGCCGTGGCGGATGACGACCGCGTCGGCGCCCATAGCCTCCAGGGTCAGCGCGGTGTCCTTGAGCGACTCGCCCTTGGAGACGCTGGAGCCCTTGGCGGAGAAGTTGATGACGTCGGCCGACAGGCGCTTGGCCGCGGCCTCGAAGCTGATGCGGGTGCGGGTGGAGTCCTCGAAGAACAGGTTGACCACGGTACGGCCGCGCAGCGTCGGCAGCTTCTTGATGGACCGTTCCGAGACGGCCGCCAGTTCCTCGGCGGTGTCGAGGATGAGCAGCGCGTCGTCCTTGGACAGGTCCGCGGCGGAAATGAGGTGCTTGTTCACTTGATCAACTCCACTGCGTCGCGCCCGTCGATCTCGTCGAGGAAGACCTTGACCTTCTCGCTCTTGGCGGTCGGCAGGTTCTTCCCGACGTAGTCGGCGCGGATGGGGAGCTCGCGGTGACCCCTGTCGACCAGCGTGGCGAGCTGCACGGCCGTCGGGCGGCCCAGGTCGTTGAGCGCGTCGAGCGCGGCGCGGACGGTGCGGCCGGAGTAGAGCACGTCGTCGACGAGCACGACGGTCCTGCCGTCGACGCCGTCCGGCGGAAGCTCGGTGTGGCCGAGGGGGCGGGCGGGCTTGAGCCGCAGATCGTCGCGGTACATCGTGATGTCGATCGAGCCGACGGGGATCTTCACGCCTTCGAACTGCTCGATCCGCTCACCGAGCCGGCGGGCCAGAGTCACGCCGCGGGTCGGGATGCCGAGGAGGACGACGCCGTCGGCGCCCTTGGTGCGCTCGAGGATCTCGTGCGCGATTCGGGTCAGCGCCCGGTGGATGTCCGGGCCTTCGAGAACGGCCCTTGATTCGGACATGGGAAATCATCACCACCTTCCCCGCCTCACGGGACGGGACTTAAAAGGGTGTCGGTCGGGACACACAGTACCAGGCGCCACCAGCCACGATGCGGCGCCCCCTCGGCGCGTTAGCCTGATCGCGCACACCATGTAGTCGGGGGGGTCACATTGGGTGCTCAGCTACGCCTGATCAGGCAGCGGATCAAGTCCGTGAAGTCGACCGCGAAGATCACACGAGCTCAGGAGTTGATCGCCTCGTCGCGGGTGGGCAAGGCCCGCGACCGCGCCGACGCGGCGCAGCCGTACGCGCGGGAGATCTCCGCGGCGGTCTCGGCGCTCGTCAGCCACCACATGAAGATGAACCACGCGCTGCTGAACGAGCGGCCGGACACCTCGCGGGTGGCGGTGCTGGTGCTGACCAGCGACCGGGGGTTCGCCGGCGGCTACAACCACAACGTCATCAAGAACGGCCAGGCCCTGCACGCCATGTTCGAGGCGCAGGGCAAGGAGCCGGTCTTCTATGTGGTGGGCCGCAAGGGGGTCGACTGGTTCCGCTTCCGCGGCCGGGAGATGGCCGGGCACTGGGCGGGGATGAGCGGGCAGCCGGGTTACGACACCGCCGCCGAGATCGGCAAGACGCTCATCTCGGCGTTCGACATGCCGACCAGGGACGGCGGCGTGGGCGAGGTGCACGTGGTCTACACGGAGTTCGTCACGATGCTGACGCAGGCGCCGCGCGTCACCAGAATCCTGCCACTGCAGGTGGAGGAGGTCGAGGGCGAGGCGGGGACGGCCTCGGGGCCGCCCAAGGCGCCCTACGAGTTCGATCCCTCGCCGGAGGCGGTGCTGGACGAGATGCTGCAGAAGTACGTGCGCTCGCGGATCTGGTACATGCTGTTGTCGTCGGCGGCGGCCGAGCACGCGGCCCGCCGTACCGCGATGATGGCGGCGACCGAGAACGCGCACGAACTCATCGAGAAGCTCACGCGCGAGGCCAACGAGGCGCGGCAGGCGGAGATCACGACGGAGATCACCGAGATCGTCGGCGGCGCGGAGGCGCTCAAGCACTCCTGACGGATTTGGCACAATCGGACAAAGCATTATAAAACCTCCTTCAAGGTCTCTTGGGGGAGGTTTCATCATGGCGCTGTCCGCGCGCGAGCAAACGGTCCTGGACGCGATCGCCCGCCAGATCGCGGTGGAGGACCCGGCGCTGGTCAAGGACCTCTCCGAGCACGGCAGCGGGGTCGTGACCGCCGAGCGCATCCCCCAGGCCTGGGACGCCTGGCCCGTGGCGCTGATCGCACTCTGCCTCGCGGTCTTCACGGTCGTGCTGCTGCTGAGCGGTTCACCGTCCGATCTGCCGCACGCCGTGATCAGGTAATTTCCGGACAAGGCCCCGTGTCAGCACTCTGAGTGCCGGGCACGTCACCGTGAGTCGCACGCGTTCCGCCTGCGGCTTTCCGCGGACCGACGTGCACGGGGGCACCGCATGGGGGAACCACGACCGCCCGAGGGCGGTGTCACGACCGCGATTCCCACCGAGACCGCTCCCGGCTCCGGCGGGCTCGGGCTCGGCTCGGCCATCGCGCTCATCATCGGCAACGTCGTCGGCACCGGGATCTTCCTGCTGCCGGCCTCGCTGGCCGCCTTCGGCACCGTCAGCCTCGTCGCCATGGTCGTGGTCACGATCGGCGCCATCGCCATGGCCATGGTCTTCGGCAAGCTCGGCGAGCGCATCCCCGCCGGCGGTGGCCCCTACGCCTACGCGCGCAGCGCCTTCGGCGAGTTCGCCGGCTTCTGGAACGCCTGGTCGTTCTGGCTGACGGCGTGGATCGGCAACGCCGCGATCGCCGTCGCCTGGGTCGGCTACGTCCAGTACTTCGCCCAGCAGGTATTCGGCCTGGACTGGAACGGCGTGCCCATCGCCATCGGGCTGGTCGGCCTGTGGATCCCGGCGGTCGTCAACCTGATGGGCGCCAGGAACATGGCCGCCTTCCAGCTCGTCACCACGATCCTGAAGTTCGCCCCGCTGCTGTTCGTCGGCGTCATCGGGCTCTTCTTCATCCAGGGCGCCAACTTCGGCGCGTTCAACGCCACCGACGGCAACTGGGTCGGCGCCATCTCGATGGCGGGCGCCGTCGCCCTGTTCATCTACTCCGGCGTCGAGAGCGTGTCCATCGCCGCCGAGAAGATCAGGAACCCCGAGCGCAACATCGGCAGGGCCAGCGTCATCGGCGTGCTCGCCTGCGCGGTACTCTACATCCTGAGCACCGTCGCCGTCATGGGCACCGTGCCGCACGAGCGCCTGGTCAACTCCACGGCGCCGTTCGCCGACGCGCTCAACAACATGTTCGGCGGCTCGGCCGGCGGCATCCTCATGGCCGCCTGCGCGATCGTCTCCGGCATCGGCGCGCTGAACGGCTGGACCATGCTGGTGGCCGAGATGCCGCTGGCCGCGGCCAAGGACGGCATGTTCCCGCCGGTCTTCGGCAGGGTCTCGCGCCGGGGCGTACCGGCCGCGGGCATTCTGGCCGGCACCATCCTGACCTCGGTGATGCTGCTGGTCGGCTACGCCTCGGAGAACGCCTTCAACACCATCGTGCTGCTGGCCTCCTTCACCACGGTCATCCCGTACTTCTTCTCCGCCGCCGCCCAGATCTTCTGGCTGGCCACCGGAGGGCGCCTGGTCGACAAGCGCCGCCTGGCCAGGGACATGATCATCGCGGTGATCGCGCTGCTGTTCGCGTTCTGGATGGCCTTCGGCTCCGGCGCCGAGGCGGTGCTCGGCGGGACGCTCATGCTCCTCGTGGGTGTTCCGGTCTACATCTGGGTCAAGTCCAAGAGGGGCGAGTACGGCCCGCGTGACGCCCGCGTTTCCTGAGGGGATAGAGAAGAAATGACCTTTCACGTCGATTCCGAGGTGGGCAGGCTCCACCAGGTGATGCTGCACAAGCCCGAGCTGGCCCTGAAGCGCCTCACACCCACCAACAAGGACGAGTTCCTCTTCGACGACGTCCTGTGGGTGCAGCGGGCGCTGGAGGAGCACGAGGAGTGGCAGCAGGTCCTGCGCGACCGCGGCATCACCGTCTACATGCTGGCCGACCTCCTGCGCGAGACCCTCGACATCCCCGAGGCGCGCAAGCACGTGCTGGAGCACGTGGTCGACGAGCGCTGGATCGGCCCGCTGGCCGTGGACGCCGTGCGCAACGTCCTGGACGCCATGCCCTCGGCCGAGCTCCAGCAGTTCCTCACCGGCGGCATCACCAAGGGCGAGCTGATGGAGCGCGGGGTCGACCCCAAGAGCGTCGCCTACCACGTGCTGGACGAGTCCGACTTCGTCCTGCCGCCGCTGCCCAACCACCTGTTCACCCGCGACACCTCCTGCTGGATCTACAACGGCGTCTCGATCAACGCCATGAAGAAGAAGGCCCGCCAGGCCGAGACGATCAACCTGGAGGCCGTCTACCGCTACCACCCGGTCTTCGCCGCCGGGTTCCGCCGCCCCGAGGCGGGCGGCTTCAACGTGTGGATGCCCGGCACCGCGGTCGCCCCGGCCACGATGGAGGGCGGGGACGTGCTGGTCATCGGGCGCGGGGCCGTACTCATCGGCATGAGCGAGCGCACCCAGCCGCAGGCGGTCGAGATGCTCGCGCGCAACCTCTTCAAGCACAACGGCGCCAAGAAGATCGTGGCGCTCAACATGCCGAAGGCCCGCGCCTTCATGCACCTCGACACGGTGATGACCAACGTGGACGTCGGCGTGTTCACCAAGTACGCCGGCCTCGGCATGCTGCCCTCCTACACGATCGAGCCCGGCGACAACGACAAGGAGCTCAAGGTCACCGACCACCGCCCCGAGGACATGCACAAGGCGATCGCCCGCGCCCTGGACCTGGACGACATCAAGGTCCTGACCGCCCACCAGGACGTCTACGCCGCCGAGCGGGAGCAGTGGGACGACGGCTGCAACGTGCTGGCCATCGAGCCCGGCGTGGTCGTCGCCTACGAGCGCAACACCACCACCAACAACTTCCTCCGCTCGGAGGGCATCGAAGTGATCACCATCAGGGGCAGCGAGCTCGGCAGGGGGCGCGGTGGCCCGCGCTGCATGAGCTGCCCGCTGGAACGCGACGGCATCTGACCTTTCAGGTTCTCGGGGGGAACTTCATGGCATTCAACCTGCGCGGGCGCAGCTTTCTCAAAGAACTGGACTTCACGCCAGAGGAGTTCGGGTTCCTGCTGCGCCTGGCGGCCGACCTGAAGGCGGCCAAGTACGCCGGCGTCGAACAGCAGCGGCTCAAGGGCAAGAACATCGCCCTGATCTTCGAGAAGTCCTCGACCCGCACCCGGTGCGCGTTCGAGGTGGCCGCCCACGACCAGGGCGCGCACGTCACCTACCTGGACCCGTCCGGCTCGCAGATGGGGCACAAGGAGTCGGTCAAGGACACCGCCCGGGTGCTCGGCCGGATGTTCGACGGCATCGAGTACCGGGGCAGCGCCCAGTCCAACGTGGAGGAGCTGGCCCTGTACTCGGGCGTACCGGTGTGGAACGGGCTCACCGACGAGTGGCATCCCACGCAGATGCTCGCCGACATGCTCACCATGAAGGAGCACAGCGACAAGCCGCTGCACGACATCTCCTTCGCCTACCTCGGCGACGCCCGCAACAACATGGGCAACTCGCTGCTGGTCACCGGCGCGATGTTCGGCATGGACGTACGGCTGGTCGCCCCCAAGGCGCTGCAGCCCGACCGGCAGATGGTCGTCAAGCCGGCCAAGGACCTCGCCAAGCAGACCGGGGCCACGGTCACCATCACCGACGACGTGGCCAAGGGCGTCAAGGGCGTCGACTACCTCTACACCGACGTCTGGGTGTCGATGGGCGAGCCCAAGGAGGTCTGGGACGAGCGGATCAAGCTGCTGAAGCCGTACCAGATCAACGACAAGGTGGTGAAGGCCACCGGCAACCCCAAGGTGAAGTTCATGCACTGTCTGCCGGCCTTCCACAACCGGGAGACGAAGGTCGGCGAGGACATCTACGAGAAGACCGGCCTGGACGCGCTGGAGGTGACCGAGAGCGTCTTCGAGTCGCCGCGCTCGATCGTCTTCGACGAGGCCGAGAACCGCCTGCACACGATCAAGGCCATCATGGTGGCCACCCTCGGGGACTGACCGCGATGCGCGTCATCGTCGCCCTCGGGGGCAACGCGCTGCTCAAGCGCGGGGACCGGCCGGACGCCGACACCCAGATCGCCAACGTCAACATCGCGGTGAAGACGCTGGCCAAGCTGGCGGAAGAGCACGAGCTGATCATCACCCACGGCAACGGCCCCCAGGTCGGGATGCTGGCGCTGGAGAGCGCCGCCGACACCAGCCTGACCCGGGCCTACTCCTTCGACACGCTCGGCGCCGAGACCCAGGGCATGATCGGCTACTGGATGCTGCAGGCCCTGCAGAACGCCCTGCCCGGCCGGCAGGTCATGGCGCTGGTCACCCAGACGCTCGTCTCGGCGGTCGACCCGGCCTTCGACAACCCGACCAAGTTCGTCGGCCAGGTCTACGAGCAGGCCGAGGCCGAGAAGCTGGCCAGGGAGAACGGCTGGGTGGTCCGGCAGGACGGCCCGTACTGGCGCCGCGTGGTGCCTTCTCCCGCGCCGCAGCGCGTGGTGGAGACCCGGCTGATCCGCAAGGCCGTACGCGACGGCGTCGTGGTGGTCTGCGCGGGCGGCGGCGGCATCCCGGTCGTCCGCGACGCCCAGGGCCGGCTGTCGGGGGTCGAGGCCGTCATCGACAAGGACCTGACCGCGTCGATGCTGGCCGAGGCGCTGGACTGCGACGCGTTCCTGATCCTCACCGACGTGCCGAGGGTCATGAAGGACTTCGGCACGCCGCAGCAGAGCGAGATCGGGCATACCACTCCGTACGAACTGCGCTCCATCGACTTCCCCGCCGGCTCGATGGGGCCGAAGGTGGAAGCCGTGTGCAGGTTCGTGGAGACCACAGGTGACATGGCCGCGATCGGCAAACTCGACCAGGCCGTCGAGATCCTCAAGGGGAAGGCGGGCACGATCATCACGCCGAGCGCCACCTGGCCGTTGACGAGCACGCTTTAGTCGCATCGGGGCCGGTGGCCCCTTCTTTGGGGAGGTGCCGGTGGCACTGACACAGTTGTTCCGCATCAAGCCGACGGACGAGATCGTCTCGGAGGCCGGCCGGGGCGAGGGCGGCGAGCTACGGCGCACGATGGGCCTGTGGCAGCTGACCCTCTTCAGCGTCGGCGCCACGCTCGGCACGGGCATCTTCGTCATCCTCGGCCAGGCCGTGCCGAAGGCGGGCCCGGCGGTGGTGCTGGCGTTCGTGCTGGCCGCCATCACGGCCCTGTTCTCCGCGCTGAGCTACGCCGAGCTGGCCGGGACCATCCCGGTGTCCGGCTCGTCCTACTCCTACGCCTACGCCACGCTCGGCGAGATCGTGGCCTGGGTCTGCGGCTGGTGTCTCATGCTGGAGTACGCCGTGTCGGTCGCGGCCGTGGCCGTCGGCTGGGGCGAGTACCTCAACACGTTCCTGCAGGGGCTGTTCGGCTGGCAGCTGCCCGCCGCGATCACCCACTCCCCCGGCGACAAGGGCGGCGTCGTCAACGTGACCGCCATCCTCATCGTGCTGCTGGCCACCTGGCTGCTGCTCGGCGGCTCCTCCGAGTCGGCCACCGCCAACGTGGTCTTCGTGCTCATCAAGGTCGCGGTGCTGGCGTTCTTCTGCGTGGTGGCGTTCACCGCCTTCCAGTCGAAGAACTTCACCCCGTTCGCCCCGCTGGGCGTCCTGGGCATCACCGCCGCCGCCTCGCAGGTCTTCTTCTCCTATATCGGCTTCGACGCCGCCTCCACCGCCGGTGAGGAGGCCAAGAACCCCAAGCGCGACCTGCCGCTGGCGATCATCTTCTCCCTGGTGATCGTGACGGCGATCTACGTCCTGGTCGCGGTGGCCGCCATCGGCGCCATGCCGTGGACCGACTTCGACCCCGAGAACACCGAGGCCAGCCTCGCCGTCATCGTCGACATGGCCACCGGCGCCACCTGGCCGGGCCTGGTCGTCTCCTTCGGCGCCGTCATCGCCATCGCCAGCGTCGTGCTCACCGTCATGTACGGCCAGACCCGCATCCTGTTCGCGATGTCGCGCGACGGGCTGATCCCCAAGGTGTTCCAGAAGGTCAACCCGCGCCGCCAGGTCCCGGTCGCCAACACGCTGATCGTGACGTTGTTCATCAGCGTCCTGGCCGGGCTCATCCCGCTCGGGCAACTGGCCGAGGCCACCAGCATCGGCACCCTGTTCGCGTTCGCGATCGTCAACGTCGGCGTGATCGTGCTCCGCCGTACCCGGCCCGACCTGCCGCGCAACTTCAAGACGCCGCTGTTCCCGATCACGCCGATCCTCGGCGTGATCATGTGCGTGGTCGTGATGGCGGGCCTGCAGGGCGTCACGTGGCTGGCGTTCGCGCTGTGGATGGCCGTCGGTTTCATCTGCTATTTCCTGTACGGCTACCGCCACTCCAGGCTCCGCACGGAGGTGCCCCGATGAAGATCGAGAACGTGCTGACCGGCTTCATCGCCGAGCCCCGTGGACGTGACGGGCTGGCGCTCGCCGTACTCCTGGCCAGGCAGGCCAGGGCGAAACTGACGGTCGCGACCGTGCAGCCGCCCGCCTGGAACACGCCGGGACCCGCCAAGGCCGACGAGAGCGCCTGGCGCGCCTACCTGCGCGAGCAGTCGGACGCGACGCTGGAGCAGGCCCGCGAGCTGGCCGGTGACGAGGCGGACTACGTCGTCCACACCAACAAGGGCAGCGGGCGCGGCCTGGTGGAGCTGGCCCGCAAGCGCGAGGCGGACGTGGTCGTGATCGGCTCGGCGCCCTCGGGCGCCAAGGGCCGCATCTCCCTGGGCAGCACCGCCGACCAGTTGCTGCACTCCTCGTCGGTCCCGGTACTGCTGGCGCCCAAGGGCTGGTCGGAGGAGCCTCCGGCCGAGTTCGAACGCCTCACGGTCGCCTACCGGCGCGGTCCAGGCTGCGACCACGCGGTCGCCGAGGCGGCGCGGGCGGCGGTGAGCCTGGACGTGCCGCTGCGGCTGGTCACGCTGGTCCTCAGCAGCGGCAGGAAGGCGAAGATCGAGCAGGAGATGTCCGAACGGCTGCGCGAGCAGGCGGCGGCGGACCTGAAGGCGGCCGCGCGCGGGCAGCGCCGCAGGCTGCAGGTGGACGTGGAGATCCTGGAGGGCAGGAACGTGGCCCAGGCCCTGGGCGCGGCCACGTGGCTGGACGGCGAGCTGATCATCTGCGCGTCAAGTAGTTCCGGGCCGCTGCGCCGGGTCTTTCTGGGCGACACCTCCATCAAAATCGTCAAGGCTGCGACATGCCCCGTGATGATCCTGACTCGAGAGCCATAGCTGGATATCCCTCGTCAAACTATGACGAAGTACTGTTATCAACGGGACAAGAGGTGCGTTTGAGGCGATCCATACCGGACCGGATTCGGCATCTTTTTTCCAATCAGCTTGACCTTCGGCTTAACCCCCTTTACCGTCACTGTGCGTAACCACTTTGCGCGGCGTTCTGGGGTAAACCCGGGGCCATGGCTACCGATGGTGCCGAGCTTGGCACCAGACCCCCCGGTGGCCGGGTCAATCGTCGCAAAGGCGCACAATCTACTGAGAGCAGTACATAACACGAGCCGGGGGGCCACAACGATGCCGTCTGAGTACGCAAAGTCGCTGGGTGCACGACTCCGCGCGATCCGCACCCAGCAGGGGCTTTCCCTGCACGGAGTCGAGGAGAAGTCGCGCGGACGCTGGAAAGCCGTGGTCGTAGGCTCCTATGAGCGCGGCGACCGGGCCGTCACGGTGCAGAAGCTTGCCGAGCTTGCCGACTTCTACGGGGTACCGGTGTCCGAGCTGCTGCCGGGCGGCGCCGCCCCCAGCCCTCTCGGCCCGACACCCAAGCTTGTGATCGACCTCGAGCGTCTGGCCACGCTGCCGAAGGAGAAGGCCGGGGCACTCGCCCGGTACGCGGCGACGATCCAGTCGCAGCGCGGTGACTACAACGGCAAGGTGCTCTCGATCCGGCAGGAGGACCTGCGCTCCCTTGCCGTGATCTATGACAAGTCGCCGAGTGAGCTGACCGAGGAACTGATCAGCTGGGGCGTACTCGACGCCGAGGCCCGGCGGGCGGTCGAGTCGTTCTGACCTAGTTCGTGAGGAGGGCGCGCCTGAACACCTCAGGCGCGCCTTTCGCGCTTCCCCGGGCCTTTGTGGTGTCCGTGTGGTCCTGCGGGGTCTCAGCGGCTCTTCAGGCGTCGCATCCAGCAGGAACCCGCACGCTCGCGGACACGCAGGCTCAGGGACACATCGCCCTGACCCACAGACCCTGTAGGGCACGCCTCGGCGAAGCGCACAAGCTCGGCGGCAGGGCGCTCGGCCTCGGTCGGGACTTTAGGACCACATCGGTCGAGGCGCACAGGCTTGCCGGCGGCACTTGGGTCGTGAGGGTGCCGTGTGATTGGGCTGGTTGTGCGCTTGGCCGGTCAACGGGGCGCCGTTGCGGCGGGTACCACGTCCGACGTGAGAAGCGATCCCCACGATCGGCGCCCGCTCACGACGGCGGGTGGCGTGGGGGCGGCTGTGCCGTAACGGATGAAAACCTCGACACCCACCGACGCTGCCAGGGGGTTTCGACGGCGCGGGGATGATGGTGGGCGCGGGTCCAGGCGATCGCGTCGGCGGGGGCGAGGCCGGACAGCACAGCCAGGCACGACAGGACCGTGCCGGTGCGGCCCACTCCGCCCCCACAGGCGACCTCGGCACGTTCGCCCGCCTGGAGCCGTTCGTGCAGGGCTCGGATCAGGCGGACCGCTTCGCCCGTGTCGCGTGGCAGCAGGAAGTCCGGCCAGTCGATCCAGTCGTGTGGCCAGGTGTGTTCGTGCTTGCGTCGCAGCTTGGAGGTGCCGAGATAGAG
This sequence comes from Nonomuraea sp. NPDC059023, assembly GCF_042740095.1. Lineage (NCBI taxonomy): Bacteria > Bacillati > Actinomycetota > Actinomycetes > Streptosporangiales > Streptosporangiaceae > Nonomuraea > Nonomuraea sp. NPDC059023. The sequence goes on from NZ_JBHYIO010000003.1 coordinate 131,843, forward strand.
GCCGTAGCCGGGGTCCGGCCCCTCGGGTGCGGGGTTACGCAGCCCGCGCCCACGCACCCAGCCCCCGTCCGGCAGTCGGATCGCGCCGGTGAGTCGATCGTTCATCCGGCGACGATAGACCCGGCCCGGCCGTGGCGGCCCGTCCCGGACGCTGCGGCCGGTGCGGTCAACGACATCGGTGACCGCACCGACCAGGCATGAAGATGCTCACCCCAGGCCAGATCGGCCCACAGCGAAACCACCGAGCCCTGCCCGGCACACCAGGCTTCGGCCACATCCGCCAACCGTCACCGCATGCCCAGCGCGGCGTCGCCTGCCCGATGGTGTGCCGTCACCGGGCAGGCTACGCCTCCTGATGGCGGGCGGTCGCCGCCAGGCGCCAGGTGCCGGATGATGCGCTGTGGCCAGCGGGCAGACGGTGCCGGATGGCGTGCTGTCGCCGCCGGGTGGTGCGCTGTCGTTGGGCAGGGTCGCAGGTGATGAGGGTGGTCGCTGGTGCCTCTGGGCATGCGACTGCCGCCCTGCGCGGGGCGCTGTTGTCCTGGGCGGCTTGGGTGGGCGGTGGGTGGCTCGTTGGTCAGGCGATCCGCTTAGCCGGGGATTGTCGCCTGGGGCAGGTGTGGGCGCCCGGGGCGGACCGGGGCGCGCTGGGGTGGTGGTTGGGGGGTGCCCCCTCGCCGGTAGTGGGAGCCGGCATGGGGGAAGGCCATGCCGTGGTGGCTCGTGCTAGCCGGCGAGGGGGATGTCCATGGGGAGTTGGGGCTGGGCGGGGACGCCCAGGAGGGACTCGGCCGTGGTGACGAACGTCTCGGCCTCGGCCAGGAGTTCGTCGGCGTCGGCCGAGGTGATGCCGCGGACCACGCCCGCCTCGGCAGCGGCGCGCTTGGCGGCGCTCTGCGCGAAGTAGGCGGCCCACGGGGCAAGGTCGGGTTCGGCTTCGGGCAGGAGCTCCCAGGCGCTGCGCAGGCGGCGTCTGCGGCCCTCCATCGGCCTCGGGTGGGCGGCCAGGATCGCGGCGGACGCTCTCAGCGCCGCCATGTGGGCCGCCACATATCGTGTCGCCGGGGTGCGGGCCGTCATCGCCTCAGCCAGGCAGGCACGTGCATCCGCCAGGTGTGCCCGCACCGCGGGCGACAGCCGGGGGCCGGTGTTGTCTGTCTGCCGTCGGGACATCTTGCGCGCCTCCTTGGGGTTATGGGGGCTGCCGGCGTTTCCACCGGTGGTGCTAACAATTTCAGAGCCCACCGACATTTCCGCCGGGCGGCCGGACGAGGAGCTTCCCCTCACCCCGTCCGGCCGGGACGCGCCCACTCGTCTCCGCCGACGACGAGGACACGCCCTTCGCCCGTGGACCCTGATCGCGGACCTCCGCCATGGGGGAGGCGGTTCGCCCGCGACCAGGACCTGCAGACGCGAGCCGCGAGCCCCGCGTCCAGCATCGAACATAATTTCGATCACCTTGGATGTCAACCGATTCTGCGAACACGGGTTCGATCAGCGACCGGCGGAGGCGGTCACACTGGGGGATCGTGCTCTTTCCGGCCCACAGCCCAACCACGAGGCGGGATCCGCCCTTCAGGGGTTCACCCCACAGGGTCGAAGAACTGCACTGCGCACGGCGAAGAAGAGCCGCGCCACAACCTTCTAAGCACGTCACCCGCGAGCCGGCCGGCCACGAACGCCCGAGCGAAGCACCGCGCCAAGGGTGGATCTTCGGGAGCAACAACCGTTGGTGATCGTTTGCCCGGGGTTGGGGAACGCTTTACCGGACGTAGGGGTGAGACCCGGAGGATCTGGCACGCAATTACCGACAATAGGAGCATTGCGTGCGATTCCCCCTTCGAGGCGCGGTCATCGCCGCGGCCATAGCCTTCCTCAGCGGGACCCAAGCCTTCGCCGATACGCGGGCCGCCGAACCCCCTACGACGGACTCGGCCTCCGGCCGCAGGTCCGTCGACGTGCAGTTGCTGTCCCTCACGGATTTCCACGGCTACATCCGTCCCCACGCCGACGCCGGCAACGGCACCATCAAGGACGCCCAGGGCAACACCATCGTGGTGGGCGGCGCGCCGTACATCGCGACGCATCTGAACAACCTGCGCCAGGGCAGGCGCAACACCGTCACCTTCACCACGGGAGACAGCTTCAGCGGCTGGCCGCCGGAGGTGGCCAGGCTGGCCGACGAGCCGACGATCGAGTTCCTGAACAAGATCGGCGTGGACTTCTCGGCCGTGGGCAACCATGAGCTGGACATCTCGCTGGAGTTCCTGCGCGACCACATGGGCCGTGGCAAGTGCTTCGGGCAGCGCGGCCTGGACAGCTGTTTCACCGACTCCGACGGGCGCCGTTTCCGCGGCGCGCGCTTCGACTTCTCCGCGGCCAACGTGACGCGCAAGGGCAGCACGCGGCCGGTGCTCAAGCCCTATGTGATCAAGTACTTCCAGGGCGTGCCGGTCGGGTTCATCAACCTGACGACCACGACGACGGTGGACGGCTCGACCTCGTTCCAGCCGTCGCTGGACAACCTGCCGCTGGTGGAGACGGCCGACAAGTACGTGGCCGAGCTCAAGCGGCGCGGCGTCGAGGCGATCGTGGCCAACGTCCACGAGGGCGGTACGGCCGGCGACGTCTACGACAGGTGCAACGCCAACCCCACCGGCCCGGTCATCGACTTCGCCCGGCAGGCCTCCGCCGAGATCGACGCGATCGTGACGGGCCACTGGCACGCGCCGTTCAACTGCTCGATCCCCGACCCGGAGGGCAACCCGCGCCCGGTCGTCGAGGCCGCCTTCCACGGCAAGCTGATCAACGAGATCAACCTGAAGATCGACCGCCGCACCCGCGAGGTGATCCGCTCGGCCACGGTCTCCACGAACCACCCGGTCACCAGGGACGTCCCCGCCGACCCGGCGATGGTCAAGCTGGTCGACCACTGGGTTGCCGCCGAGAAGGGCGTCTCCGCCCGCCAGGTCGGTACGATCACCGGCGACCTGACCAGGACCCGCGACGCCGACGGCGAGAGCACGCTCGGCAACGTGCTCGCCGACGCCGAGCGCGCCGACAGTGCCGACGCCGACCTGGCCATGGTGGCGGTGGCGCCGGTGAAGGGCTCGAACTCGTTGCGCGGCGACCTGCGCTTCGCCAAGGGCGCGGATCCGGCCGACGGTGACGGCAAGGTGCTGTTCGGCGAGGCGTGGAACACCTGGGGCTACGCCAACCCGGTGGTCACCGCGACCGTCAAGGGCAGCCAGATCGACCAGGCGCTTGAGCAGCAGTGGCAGACGCAGCCCAACGGGACAGTGCGCTTCGCCCCGCTGGCCGTATCAGGAAATGTCCGCTTCTCGTATGACGTGAGCAAGCCGGTCGGCGAGCGCGTCGAGAACGTGCTCATCGACGGCAAGCCGCTCGACCCGGCCCGCGGCTACCGACTCGCCACCCTGGCCTACACCCTGATCGGCGCCGACGGTTACAGCGCCTTCGCCGGGTACACCGACGCGGTCCGCGGCAGCCGGGACTACGAGGCCTTCCGCGCTTTCCTCGCGAAGGGCCCCGTCTCCCCGCCCGCCCTGGACCGCGCCGTCGCCGTGAACGCCGCTTCCTGACTCGTGCTCAGACGCTGATCGCGCCCGAAGGGCACTGCTGTACGGCCCGCCGTACCAGAGCCTCCTGCCCTTCCGGAACGGGTGAGACGAGCACCACGACGGTGCCCTCCTCCTCGCTCTGGTCGAACACCTCGGGCGCGGTCAGCGCGCACATGCCGGCTCCGATGCAGACGTCCGTGTCCGCTTTGATCTCCATACCTACCTCTCTACCAGGTCACGGGGAGGCGGTGCACACCATAGATGGCCATGTCCGAGCGCATCGGCACCTCCGAGGGCGCGCACGCCAGCCGTAGCCCGGGGAAGCGCCGCAGCAGCGCGGGGAAGGCGATGCGCATCTCGATCCTGGCCAGTTGCTGGCCGAGGCACTGGTGGATGCCGTGCCCGAAGGTCAGGTGGCCGGCGGTGGCGCGGGTGAGGTCGAGCCGGTCGGGCGCCTCGAAGTGGGCGGGGTCGCGGTTGGCCGAGGACAGCGAGATCGTGACCGACTCCCCCGCCTTGATCCGGTGGCCCTCGATCTCGACGTCCTCCAGCGCCGCCCTGATCGGGCCGGCGTGGATGATCGTGAGGTAGCGGAGCAGTTCCTCGACCCCGTTGTCCACCGCCGACGGGTCGTCGCGCATGAGCGCGAGCTGGACGGGGTTGGTGAGCAGGGCGTAGGTGCCGAGGCCGAGCATGTTCGCGGTGGTCTCGTGGCCGGCGATGAGCAGCAGGAACGCCACGCCGAGCAGTTCGTCGTCCTCCAGGTCGAGCAGCCCGCTGAGCAGCGCCTCGTCGGGCTGGGCGCGCTTCTTCGCGATGAGCCCGTACAGGTAGCCGGCCAGATCCTGGTAGGCGGCGATCAGCGCGTCGGCCTCGCCGTCGAACGACAGCAGCGTGGCCGAGTCGCGCTGGAAGGTCTCCCTGTCCTCATACGGCACGCCGAGCAGCTCGCAGATGACCAGCGACGGAATCGGCAGCGCGAAGTCCTTGACCAGGTCGGCCGGCGCCGTCATGGCGTCGAGCCGCTCCTCGGTGATCTCGGCGATCCGCGGCTCCAGCCCCTTCATCCGCCGGACCGTGAACTGGCCGGTCAGCAGCTTGCGGAAGCGGGTGTGGTCGGGCGGGTCCATCCGCAGGAACATCCCCGGCTGCGGCTTGCTGTCCGGCATCTGCTTCTTGAACTTCTCCGCGATCGCCGCTCGCGACGGGATGGCCTGGTGCTGGAGCTCCATGCGGTTGCTGAAACGGTTGTCGGCGAGGATGGCGCGGGCGGCGCCGTATCCGGTGACGAGCCAGCCCTCGTGGCCGTCCGGGTAGGTCATGCGGTGCACGGAACCCTGCTCGCGCAGGACGCCGAACTCGTCGGGCGGGTCGAGCGGCCGCTGCCGCCGCATGGGAAAGGTTGTCATGAGTCCAGAAAACCTCAATTGATGTAATTTTTCAATGGATGCAAATCATAAGGCAGTGTAGAGTTTCGCCATGACGGGGCTACGCGAGCGCAAGAAGGTGCGCACCAGGCACGCGCTGATCGAGGCTGCGCTCCGGCTCTTCGCCGAGAAGGGCTACGAGGAGACCACGCTGGCCGAGATCGCCGCGGCGGCCGACGTGTCGACACGCACGTTCTTCAGCTACTTCGACAGCAAGGAAGACGTGCTCTTCCATGACGGCGGCCTGCGGCTGGAGACCGTGCTCGACATGGTCAGGCAGCGCCGCCCCGGCGAGCCGATCGGCGAGCTTCTGCTGCGGGTGACCGAGACCAGCCTGAACTGGACCGCCAAGGAGGACCTCGCGCTCGACCTGAGCCCCGAGCGGGCCCACCTGATCATGAGCGTGCCCGCCCTGCAGGCCAAGGCGCTGCACCTGCTGTTCGACAGCCAGCTGCGGCTGGCCAAGGCGCTGCACGAGGCCTACGCGGACGAGCTCGACCTCCTGGAGGCGGCCACGATCGTCGGCTCGCTGGTGGGGGCGGCCAAGCTGACTGTGATGGCGGCCATGGACCGGGGCGACTCGCTGGAGGAGGTCTGGCAGGCCGCCCGCACCGCCGCCGCCGTGACCATCAGCCGGTTGAGCTAACCGGGGCCCAGGCCGATGAGGGCCATGATCGTGACCGCCGCCGCGGCGCGCGCCCACGACTCGGGGGGCAGCGGCTCGACGATCAGCGGGCAGCCGCCCGCCGCGCCGAACGCCTGCGGACCGTAGGCGGCGCGCAGATCCCTCTCCAGTACGCCCACGCTGTCCCCGGTGACCACGACCTTCTCGGGCCCGAACATGTTGACCATGGCCGCGATGCCCCGCCCCACCGCCCGTCCGGCCGCGGCGAACGACTCCAGCGCCGCCCGCTCGCCCGCCTGAGCCAGGGCGATGGCGCCGGGCAGGTCCAGGGCGGCCCGACCGGTCGCGGCGCGGATCCGGGCCACGACGGCGGGCTCGGCGGCGATCGCCTGGACGCAGCCCCGGCCGCCGCAGTGGCAGCGCGGGCCGGCGTCGTCCACCGGGACGTGGCCGATCTCGCCGGCCACGCCGTACCCTCCCTCGACCAGCGTGCCGTTGACCACGAGCCCGCAGCCGACCCCCTCGCCCACCGTCACCAGCGCGAACGAGCGGGTGCCCGCTCCCTCCCCGAACCACTGCTCGGCGACGGTCAGCGCCCTCACGTCGTTCTCGACGGTGGCCGGCAGGCCGGTCGCCTCGCGCACGAGCGCCGCGAGCGGCACGTCGCGCCAGCCCGGGTACGGCCCGCGCCGCACCGTGCCGGAGCGCCGGTCCACCTCCCCCGGCACCGCCACCCCCACCCGCCGCACCAGGGCGCCGGGCGCGCCCACGACGGCGACGGCACGGGCGATGGCGGCGACCGCGGCGGCCACGTCCGCGCCGGGCAGGGGAACCCGGTGCGCCGCCCGCACCCCGGCCCGCAGGTCCGCCAGCACCACGACCAGTTCCCCCGCCCGCAGCCACACCCCGGCGAAGAACTCCCGATCGGCCCGTACGGCCAGCGGCGCCGCCGGCCGCCCCGACCCGGCCAAGGCCGGCCCGACGGGCAGTTCGTCCAGGTATCCGGCGGCCAGGATGGGCCTGACCACCTTGGTGACGGCCGCCGTCGACAATCCCGTGACCCGCGACACCTCGGTCCTGGAGATCGGCCCGCGGGTGAGCACGGTGGCGAAGACGGCGGTGGCCGCGGGCGTCAGCGTGACGCGGTCCATGCGACTCAGACCCGCACCGGCAGGCCCGTCTCGATGGACGTGTTGGCCGCGATGCCGATTCCGGCGGCGCGGATGCCGTCGGTGTAGTCGGCGCGGCGGCCGAGCGGGTCGGGGGCCGGGGTGCCGAACAGGTCGTCGAGCAGGAGCCGGTCGCCGCCGCCGTGCCCGCCGGAGCCGGTCGGGATCTCGATCTCCTCGGCGGGTTCCCAGTGGCGCTGCAGGACGAGGCGCTCGCCGCGTACCCGGCCCTCGGTGAGCCGTCTGGCGCCCTTGCCGAGCTTGGCGGCCGAGTCCGGGTCGGCCCATTCGCGTTCGACGACGTCGAGTTCGATCCGGCCGAGCGTGCCGTTGAGCGCGACCCGGTAGCCCTCCCAGGGCGCGTGCGCGTGCAGCGAGTAGGTCAGCAGCGCCCGGGAGTCGTAGCGGACGAGCACCGCCATGTTGTCCTCGATGGTGACGCCGGGGGCGAAGACGTCCTGGTCGCGGTGGTAGCCGTCCTCGTGCTCGGCCTGGAGGTAGAGGGTTTCGAGGCGGGGGTCGGCGGCGAGGTCGATGGAGAAGCGGTCGGCGCCGATGAGGCCGGAGTCCCGGCTGCGGGGCGGGCGCGGGCCGGGAGCGTTGGCGGGGCCGTAGAAGCGCAGGTCGCCTTGCGCGTAGACGGTCCGCGGATCGGCGGCCAGCCACCAGTTGACCAGGTCGAAGTGGTGGCCGGACTTGTGCACGAGCAGGCCGCCGGAGTTGGCCTTGTCGCGGTGCCAGCGGCGGAAGTAGTCGGCGCCGTGCATGGTGTCGAGCAGCCATTCGAAGTGCACGGAGGTGACCTCGCCGATGGCGCCCTCGGCGAGCAGGCGCTTGACCGCGGAGTTGCGCGGCGAGTAGCGGTAGTTGAAGGTGATCGTCACGTCGCCGGCGGCCTTGGCGATGGCCCGGCAGCCCTCGGCCGTGGTGGCGAGGGGCTTCTCGACGATGACGGCGCAGCCGCGCTCCAGGGCGGCGACGGCGTAGACGTGGTGGGTGCGGTCGGGGCTGGTGACGATGACGACGTCGGGGCGCGCCCGGTCGAGCATCTGGCCGAAGTCCCGGTAGGCGGGCACGTCGGCGCCGTAGGAGGCCATGCGGGAGGCGTTGGTGTCGCAGAAGGCGACCAGGTCGCCCGTGTGGCTCCAGTCGCCCCTCAGGGCGTTGACGTACATCCCGGCGCGGTGTCCGAGTCCGACGATGGCGTAGCGGCGGGTCAAGGCTGCTCCTTGCGCAGGCGGATGAGGGCGCTGGCGTAGTCGTCGCTGGGGAAGGGGGGCAGCAGGCCGCGTGAGGTCAGCAGCACGCCGTGGTGGACGGCGCCGGTGTCCTCGTCGCGGTAGCGGGCGTCGGGGTCGAGCCCGGAAAGGCGCAGGGGCACGCCGGGCGCGCCGAACGCGCCGCGGCGCCTGAAGGCGAGCACGACGACCCGGTCGCCGAGCGTGTACTGCACGGCCTCGCGCAGCCGGTGCAGCTCGCCGTGCTGGACGACCGGGCGGATGTCCTTGTAGACGGCGACCAGCTCGGCGGCCTCGTCGAGCTCCCGCTCGCTCCAGTTCGGCAGGTCGCCGCCGAGTCCGAGCACGCCGGCCATGGCCACGTGGAAGCGGAAGGCGAGCGGCACGCGCCGGCCGGTGATCGGGTTGGGGCTGTCGGTGACCCAGGCGGCCATGGCGCCGGCCGGGTAGATCTGGGTGAAGCCGTGCTGGATGGACAGGCGGTCGGCGGCGTCGGTGTTGTCGGAGGTCCAGACCTGGTCGGTGCGGGCCATGATGCCGAGGTCGGTACGCCCGCCGCCGCCCGAGCAGGCCTCCACGCGCAGGTGCGGATGGTCGGCGCGCAGCCGGTCGAGGATGGAGTAGACGGCCCGCACGTGGCCGACCAGCAGGTCGCCCGGGCCGGCCTGGGTGAAGGTGCGGTTGCAGTCCCACTTGAGGAAGTCGATGGCGTGCTCGCTGACCAGCCGGTGCAGCCACTTGTGCGCCCAGTCGGCCACCTCGGGGCGGGAGAAGTCGAGCAGGAGCTGGTGGCGCAGCTCGGTGCGCGGCCGTCCCGGCATGTGCACGACCCAGTCGGGGTGCTCGCGGTAGAGGTCGCTGTCGGGGTTGACCATCTCGGGCTCCACCCACAGCCCGAACTTCATGCCGAGCCGGTGAACCTCCTCGACGAGCGGCGTCAGCCCGTGCGGGAAACGTTCGGGATTGGGCCACCAGTCGCCGAGCCCGGCCCGGTCGCTGGTGCGCCCGCCGAACCAGGCGTCGTCCATGACGAACACCTCCGCGCCGACCCGGGCGGCCAGCGCCGCCATGCGCTTCTGGCTCTCCTCGCCGACGTGGAAGCCGACGGCCTCCCACGAGTTGTAGAGCAGGGGCCGCAGCTCGCCGGCGGCCGGACGGACGTGCTCGTTGACATACCGATGCCAGGTACGGCTGGCGCCCCCGAACCCGCCGTCGGAGTAGAGCCCGGCGAAGACCGGCGTGCTCCACGCGGTCCCCTGCCAGGACACCCCTTCGTGGCCGAACCCGCCGGTCCAGCCGGTGCGCCCGGAAGGGGTCCGGCCGAGCGTGACGCGCCAGCTCCCGCTCCAGGCCAGGGCGGCGCTCCAGACCTCGCCGTGCTCCTCGCCCGCCTCGCCGGCGTCCACCATGACCCAGGGGTTGGCCTGGTGGCTGGTGATGCCGCGCCGGCTGGTCAGCACGGTCTCGCCGACGGGCAGCTCCACGCGGCGCACGGAGTTCTCGGCGGCCCATCCGCCGCTGGCGTGGCTGAGCCGGTATCCGGGCAGCGGGGGCAGGTTCCAGGCGGCCGAGTCGCAGCGCAGCAGCGTGACGGGCTCCTCCGAGCGGATCTCCGTCCAGCGCTCGACGACGTCGCAGCCCGCGCGCACGCGGTAGTGCAGCGCCACCTCCACCGGGTGGGCGCGGTCGCGCATCAGGATCGTCAGGTGGCCGTCCTCGATCTCGTGCCCGGTGTGCTGCCACTCGACGCCGGTGTCGCCGTTGGCGAAGCGGATCTGCAGGGAGGCAGCGCCGTAGCGGGCGCCGGCCTCGGTGAGGAGTTCCTCGGCCACGCCGGACTCGTCGAAACTGCTGGCCCTGAACGGCACGGCCCCGGGCAGCCCGGCGGCCTGCTCGGGTGTGAGCCTCGGCCCCCAGTGCAGGCAGGCGGGCACGTCGTCGTCGGTGAGCCCGATGACGTAGCTGGTGCGTGGAGTGGTGAGCGACCAGCGGCGTCGCGCGGGATCGAAAGCGATGAGGCTCATGATCTGGAGCCTAGGCACGGCCTCTCGCGAATTCAATTCTTGACGAAGTTAATTACTGCTACTATGCGGCCATGCTGGATCCCTCGCGCGGGCGGGCGGCGACGATCACGAGCCCGGCCTCCGCCACCGTCTTCACCATGGTCCTGACGCAGGGTCCGGTCTCCCGCGTGGAGATCGCCAGGCGCACCGGCCTGTCGTCGGCGGCCGTCACCAAGGCGGCCAGGCCGTTCATCGACGCGGGATATCTCTTCGAGATGGCGGCCACCGAGCGTACCGGCCCCGGCGCGGGCCGCCCGGCCAGCCCCCTGGCCATCCACCCCGACCGGGAGTTCTTCGTCGGGGTGAAGATCACCGACGACGACCTCATCGGCGTCGTCACCGACCTGCGCGCCCAGGTCGTCGAGGAGGCCCACCGGCCGCTGACCGCGCGCACGCCCGAGCACGTGGTGACGGAGCTCAAAGCGCTCGCCGACGAACTGCTCGGCCGCGCGCCCGGCTACCGCGAGCGCTGCCACTCCCTCGGCCTGGCCATCTCCGGCGACGTCGACAAGAACACCGGGCTGGTGCGCTACTCCCCCTTCCTGCGCTGGCACGAGGTGCCGCTCGGCGAGCTGGCCGGGGCCGCGACCGGCCTGACCGTCACCGTGGAGAACGACGTCAAGGCGCTCACCGTGGCAGAGCACTGGTTCGGCGAAGGCGTGGGCGCCTCGTCGTTCGCGCTGGTCACGGTCGGGCTCGGCATCGGCTGCGCGGTCGTCGTGGACGATCGCCTGGTGGCCGGGGCGCGCGGCGTGGCCGGCGAGATCGGGCACGTGCCGGTCGGCGGCGACAGCCCTCCGTGCCACTGCGGCGGTCACGGCTGCGTGGAGGCCATCGCGGGCACTCCGGCCGTCGTCGCGGCGGCCCGCGCGGCGCTGGGCGACGACACGCTGACGCTCGACGGCGCCATGGCCGCGGCGCGCTCGGGCTCACCGGCCGCCATGGCGGTCTTCGCCCGCGCGGGCGAGGCGATCGGACGGGCGATGGCGGCCATGGCCAACCTCATCGGCCCAGAGCGCATCATCGTCAGCGGCGACATGCCGGGCCTGGCCGCCTACGAGCTGTTCGAGGACCAGCTCCGCACGGCCTTCACCCAGCAGGCCTTCGGCGCGGCGGCCGACTGCCGCCTGATCCTGCGGCCCTCGCCGTTCGAGCAGTGGGCCCGCGGCGCCGCCGCGGTGGCCATCCAGACCCTCTTCACCCTCCAGGAGAGATGAGTGACCGCGACCATCTGGCAGCCCCACGACACCGCCGCGGCCTCGGGCGTGGTGGAGATCCCCCTGGGCCTCGGCGGCCTGGTGGCCCAGGCGAGCGCGGTGGCGGCGGACGCCGCCGGCGCGCCCGTCGAGCTGGCGTGGGAGGTCGTGCCCACCGGCGACGGCGTGGTGGAGGTGCGGGTGACACCCGGGGCGCCGGCGGCGGTGCGCGTGGCGTGGCGGGTGCCGTGCGTGGACGTGACCGCGTTCTGGGTGCCCGACAGCGGCGAGCACCGGGGCCTGCCGCCGTTCTGGCGCCGCCCGCGTCAGACCTCGCTGGAGAAGGGCGCGCCGGTGGGCGCGCTGATCGGGGCGGGCGACGTGTCGGTGTGCACGTACGCGGTGGCCGAGGTCGTGCGGCCGGTGCTGATCCGCACCGGCGTGGTCGAGGAGACGGGTGACTTCGGCTTCTGGGCCGAGCACCGGGCCGCCCCGGGGGCCGGCCTCGTGCTGCGGCTCGACCTCAGCGGCCGGCACTTCGCCGACACGCTGGCCGGCGTCGCCGCCTGGTGGTCGGCCGGGCGCGGCGCGCGGGAGGTGCCGCGCGCCGCGCGGATGCCCGCCTACTCCACCTGGTACGCCATGCAGCAGCACGTGAGCGCCGAAAGCGTGGAACGCCAGGCGGCGGCGGCCGCCGCCCTGGGCTGCGAGGCGATCATCGTGGACGACGGCTGGCACAGCGACGACCGGGGCCGGGGCTACGGCTACGTGGGCGAGTGGCTCCCCTCCCCCACCGCATTCCCCGACATGTCCGGACACGTCGCCAAGGTCCGTGCCCACGGCCTCGCCTACCTGCTCTGGTACGCGCTCCCCTTCGTCGGCCGCCACACCCCGCTCTGGGACCAGGTCCAGGACTACAGCCTCACCTACAAGCCCCACATGAACGCCGTCGTCGTCGACCCCCGCTACCCCCACATCCGCGACCTGCTCACCGACAACCTCGCCCGCGCCGTCGAGGAGTGGGGCATGGACGGGCTCAAGATCGACTTCATCGACCAGTTCGCCGTCGAGGACCCGCCGGAGCCCGGCCCCGAGGCCGACTGCGCCACCGTCAACGAGGGCGTGCGCCTCCTGCTGGCCGAGCTGGGCGCGCGCCTGCCCGCGGGCGCGCCGATCGAGCTGCGGCAGCCGTACGTCAGCCCGGGGCTCTGGGGGCAGGCCGCGATGGTGCGCGCCTCCGACTGCCCGCTCAGCGCGCTGCACAACCGCCAGCGCACGATCGACCTGCGCCTGGTCGCGGGGCCGCTGGCCGTACACGCGGACATGATGATGTGGCACCCGGCGGAGAGCGCCGAGCGCGTCGCCGTGCAGCTGATCAACGTGTTGTTCGCGGTGCCGCAGATCTCCGTGGACCTCACCGCGCAGAGCGCCGCGCAGACGGCGGCGCTGCGCTTCTGGCTGGCGTTCGTGAAGGAGCACGCCGAGGTGCTGCAGCGTGGACGGCTGCGGCCGTCGCGGCCCGACCTGCAGTATCCGCTGGTCACCGCGCGGGGCGACGGCGTGGTGATCGCCGCGCGCTACGCGCCGGTGCCGGTCGCGGCGCCCTCGTCGGGCACGCTGTGGCTGGCCAACGCCGACGACGACACCGCCGTCCTGCTCACCTCCGCCCTCGCCGGTACGGCCCGCGCCACCGTCTACGACTGCCGCGGCGAGGTCGTGGGCCGGGGCGCGCACGCGTTCGAGGCCGCCGGCACGCACCAGATCACGGTGCCCACCGGCGGCCTGCTGGAGCTGGTCAGATCTGGATGACCGACAGCACGTTGCCGGCCGGGTCGGTGAACCACGCGATCGGCGGCCCGCCGGCCCGCATGACGCCGTTGGCCTCCTGCTCGAAACCCGGGTAGCGGGCGAACTCCACGCCGCGATCGCCGAGCTGCTCGACGGCTTTGTCGATGTCGTCGACGGGGAAGTTCAGGATGGTGTAGCCGGCGGGCTCGTGCGCCTCGCCCTTGGGATAGACGAGGATGTCACGATCACCGGCGATGTGCAGGGTGAGCATCCCGTTCTCCTCCGAGACCCGCAGGCCGAGCACGCCCTCGTAGAACGCCTTGGCCTTGGGCACGTCGTCGACGGAGAATCCGCTGAACGCCTTGGTCTGGCCGAACATCACTTCGCCTCCATTTCCGCGCGGTGCTCGGGGCTGAGCTGGATGATCTGGACGTAGTTGCCGTCGGGGTCGATCGCGGTGGCGAACAGGCTGCCGTCGCGGTCCTCCAGCGGAGCCAGCCAGGTCACCCCGAGGCCCTCCATGCGGGCGGTGACCTCTCTCGCATTGTCCACCTGGAAGTTGAGGATCATCCTGGCGGGCTCGGGGTTCTTGCCGCTCACGTCGGCGCGCCGGTCGAAGAGCACGCCGAACGTGCCGAAGCGCAGGTAGCGGTAGTCGCCGAGGTCGGCCGTCTCGGCCGGCTCCAGCGCCGCGGCGTACCAGTCGCTGAGCCGGACCGGGTCGGTGCTGGCCAGCAGCATGCTGTCCAGGGCGGGGCTGGTCATGTCTTCCTCCGGGGTCGTGGGTCGCTTTCCTATGCAGACCCCGGAGGAAGCCGGAACTCATCGGTGGCGGTCGAGGAACTGTGCCTGATAGAGCGAGGGCGGTAGCAGGCCGGGCCGGTTGTCGCCCTCGATGTAGCCCGCGGGCTGGGCGAACGGGCCGTCGCCGGTGATCGTCCCGCGGCAGCCGATGGCGTAGTTCTGGGCCGTGGGCGGCTTCTGGACGATCAGCCTGCTGGTGGACACGTCGCAGTTCCAGGCGACGGAATGGGCCGCCGACCAGCCGTGCGAGGTGCCGTAGCGGCCGCGGTTGTACAGGCCGAGCGTGTAGTCGTAGTGCGGGTCGAGGTCGCGGTGGCCGTCGAAGAGCAGGCCCTGCGACCAGCGGCGGTGGCCCTCGCTGGAGTTGAGCGCGTACTCCGAGACGCCGCGCAGGAACACGATGCCGGAGACCGTGCTGTGGCCGTTGGAGACGAAGGCGTGCCTGGCCTTGTAGGCGTAGCAGTCCTTGAACAGGATCTGCTGCGAGTAGGTGTAGGTGTTGAAGTTGTAGCGGCGGCTGCCGGTGACGATGCTGACCGGGTCGACGGCGCGGCAGTTCTGGATGGTGGCGCGGGTGGTCTCCTGGGTGGCGAAGCCGGCCTGGGTGAAGTGCAGGGCGGTGCAGTCGCGTACCCAGGCGTCCTCGCAGCGCAGCAGGTAGATCGCGTTGTAGGCGTGGTTCTCGTCCTGCTCGGGATCGCCCGTGTACTCGATGTCGACGCGCAGGCGCTCCACGCCGACCTCGGTGACCAGCCCGGCCCGGTCCCAGGTGTAGAGGAAGGACGGGCTGTGGGCGCGGTCGAGGTGGTTGTAGAGGGGCACGTCGACCGTCACGACGTCCCCGGAGACGTCGGTGACGTAGCGGTTGAAGTACAGCGGGTGCTCGCCCACCTTCCACGGCGGGCCGACGTCGTGCCCGCCGTGGTCGATCGCCTTCAGCCACTCCTCGGTGCAGGGGTGGGTGATGACGACGTTGTGCCCGGCCCGCAGCGCGCCCGGGTCGGCGACCCGGAACTCGCGCGCGCCGACCTGCACGAAGTCGCTCGTGATGCCGGTACGGGTGCCGGGAACCTCACCCCGCCAGCCGCCGCCCGCGACGCCGCCGACCACGATGACGTTGCGGTCCTTGGGCGTGTTGCCGGTGGCCTTGATGATCGTGTCCGACGCGGGGTCGGCCCCGTCGCCCGTGCCGCGCAGTACGAGGCCGTCGGCGCGCACGTACAGGGTGCCCGCGACCGGATAGAGGCCGGGCAGCAACAGCAGCGCGCCACGCCGCCGCCGGGGCAGCGCCGCCACCTCGTCGAGCGCGGCCTGGATGTGCGCGGTGTTGTCGCCCTCGACGGGCCTGATCACCTTGACCACGCGCACATGCGGGATGGGCCGCTCGCCGCCCCGGTAGCCCGCGTGGCTGAAGTCCGGGACGCGGTTGCCCTCGGCGTCGGCGGTGTAGACGAGGCGGCCGCGGCGGTCGTAGCGCACGAGGGCGGACTGCCAGAGGGCGCCCGCCCGTGCGGGGGCTGTGCCCGCGGCGGCGGCGAACGCCAGCGCGCCGCCGGCGGCCAGTAACCCGCGCCTGGTGAGATCCATGCTCCGCTCCTACCTGATGACGATCTTGTCGAGCTCGGGCGTCCTGGCGGTGAGGTTGAAGAAGCGGATGTTGTTGACGCCCGCGATCAGCGGCACCTGGACGGTCGTCGTGGTGATCTTGTCGGGGGTGCCGGTCATGGGCACTTCGACGGAGTCGGCGCCGTTCACGCTGACGCGGAAGGACTGGGTGCCGTTGACGACGGCGTGGACGGTCATCTCCTTGGTCGCGGTGGTCTCGGAGAGGATGCCCTTGACCGTGGTGTAGTCGTAGGTGTTGCCGCCGATGAGGATGGTCTTGAGCCCGCCGGAGCAGATCTTGCAGTAGACGGGTTCCGCCGCGCCCTCGAAGAGCGTGCCCTTGCGCTCGGCCTCGTACGCGGCCGGGTCGGGCGCCGGCAGCCGGACCGGCGGGTTGACCGGCCCCAGCGTCCACGCCTTGAGGTCCCTGACCAGCATGTGGGTGTCCTGCAGGCCGGTGCTGCGGATGCTGCGGTAGATGCCCCACTTCGGACGGTTGTACTGCTCTTCCGTCCAGTAGAAGTCGATGTCGTCGATCCGCTGGTCCACCAGCGTGCGGTGGCCGTCCTTCAGCACCCAGCGCATGTAGCCCTTGTCGCTGGACTTGATCTCGATGGTGGTGGTGACCCACTTGTTCTGGATCGCCTCCAGGTCGTAGGAGGCGAAGCCGTGCGTGGCGTTGTCGGCCAGCGTCCAGTAGCGGGCCTCGATCTTCTGCACGCCGCTCTTGATCGGCAGGGAGAGCTGGGCGACCGGGGTGCCGATGTCGGAGGTCTTGAGCTGCCAGATGTGGCTGAAGCTGGAGGTGGCGTCCAGGGTGTCGGGAATGTACATCTGCCAGCTGATCCGCCAGGTCTCGTCCTTGCGCATCTCCAGGGCGCGGCCCCGGCCGTCGCGCATGCCGCGTACCTCGTTGCGCTGGCGGTCGGAGCCGTCGCGGTCCACGGTGTGCATGTCGAAGCGCCAGGCGTTCCTGCCGGCGGAGACGTGCGGCATGCCGTCGGCGTGCGAGCCGCGCCGGTCGTCCTCCAGCGCCTCGAAGGCGTTGACGCCGTCGCGCGACGGGCTGGGGTTCCAGCGCAGTTCCCAGCGATCGCCCGCGGCCTGCGCCGCGGACGGGGTGAAGGCGGCCACCAGCACGAGCGCCACCGCGAGCTGCCTGATCATCGAATCTCTCCCACGGCGTAGACGTTTCCGGTCTGCACGGTCTGGTCCTGGGTGCCGGTGTTGGTCTCGGCGAGCATGCGGACCGGGTCCTTGCCGCCCTCGATCACGTTGCCCTTCTGGAGCTTGGTGTCGGTCCAGATGTACTGTCCCTGCCGCCAGTTCCGGCCGCGGTCGAGGGTGAAGGCGGTGATGCCCGGCTCGCTGCCCCTGGTGGTGTAGACCCGGAGCGTGTGGGGGCCGGTCTTCTCGCTGTCGAGCAGGCCGTACTCCTGGGTGAGGCGGGTGAAGTCCCACGAGCGGCCGTTCCAGCGGCCCGCGGTCAGCCACGCGCGCTGTCCGCCGGTCTGGTTGTCGTAGAAGACGATCACCGGCTTGCCGTCGGCCATGACCTGGACCGAGTGGGTGAAGCCGGTGCCGTGCAGCAGTTCCCTGTTGCTGCGCCAGACGATCGCCTTGTCCAGCATCTCGGCCTGGTCGAGCTGGGTGCCCAGGTCCTCGCCCGTGACCGTGGAGAAGTGCCGGGTGGCCGGGTCGAAGACGGCGTAGAACACGTCGTGGATCTGGGTGCCGTGGCCGTGGACGTCGGGCTTGCCGCCGCCCGCCATCGTCCAGAGCATGTGGAAGCGGCCGCCGTACTCGGTCATCTCGGCGACGTAGACCTCGTTCATGTTGTCCGCGCGCTCGGAACCGAGGATGTACGGGTGGCCGGTCAGCTCGCCCGAGCTCTTCCAGGTCACGCCGTCGTCGGTGGACATGAGGTACTGCATCGGCCGGTCGTCGACGAAGGCCGTCTTGTCGTCCTCCTTGAGCGTGTCGCGGAAGAAGACGTAGACGTCGCCGTTGCGGGCCTTCAGCGCCATCGGGTAGGAGGCGTAGTAGGGCGCGACGTCACCGAGGCCGCGGTCGCTCCACGTTCCGTCGGCCGCCCGCGTGGCCAGGCGCAGCGGCGAGTTGTGCGCGCCGTGGAAGACCAGCAGCTTGCCGTCGTCGGCCTGGACCATGACCGGGTAGTTGTGCTTGTCCTTGAAGGAGGAGCCGATCTTGACCGGCGTGCTCCAGCGGCCGCCCTTGTGGTCGTAGTCCTGGAAGTAGGCGTCGGAGTCCTTGCCCATCCAGGAGACATAGGTCCGGTCCGCCTTGCGGTCGTACAGGCCCGCGCCCATCGGGCGGCGGTCGCTGTGGACGCGGGCGTGGGTGGCGGTGGTCTGCGCGACGAGCGTGCCGCCCCTGTCGTGCTGGGGTTCGGCCCGCGCGTTGGTGAAGACACCGAGGGCGAGGGCGGCCGCCGCCGTGGCGGCGCCGATCCGGGTGGGGTGCACGGGTCCTCTTTCCGGTCATGACGGCCGGCGCGGGGCCAGCCGTAAGGTGAAACCGCCGTTGGCGGCCACGGGGATGTCGAGCTTGGCGCCCGGGGCGACCTCGGCCTCCTCGGCCGCGACGCCGTCCGCGAGGAAGTCGAGCGCGACCGTGATCACGCGGGGTTCGCCCGCCGTGCCGCAGGCCACGTACCAGACCTCGCCGTCGCGGCGGGCCAGTACGAGGTGGTCGGCCGGGTCGCCGGACAGCAGGCGGGTCTCGTCCCAGGCGACGGGGACCCGGGCGAGCAGGCGCCGGGCTTCGGGGCGCGCGCCGTACGCCTCGATGCTGTCGGCGAAGTGCTGCACCCCGGACTCGAACAGGACGGCGAGCGCGAGCTCGAAGCCGGCCGAGATGCTCCGCACGGCGCTGAAGGTGACGGGGGTGAAGTCCATCGGGCCCTGTACGTTGCGGGTGCAGGCCAGCGACAGGTAGTGCGCAGGCGGGTAGAGCGGTTCCTTGCCGGGTTTCGGCTTGATCCACTCGGCGCCCTTGACCGCCTCGGCGGTCATGAAGTGCGGCCAGGTGCGCTCGGTGCCGCGCGGGATCGTGCCGCCGTGGAAGACGACCATCAGCTCCAGCCTCGCGGTGGCCTCCAGGATGGAGTCGAACCAGCGCATGCGGTCCTGGCCGTCGGACTCGGTGAAGTCGATCTTCACGCCGACTGCGCCCCACTCCTTCCAGAGGGCGAGCTTCTCGCGATGCTCCAGCGGGGTGTCAACGTGCTGCCAGTGCGACCAGAGCCAGATGCCGACGCCGCGCTCGCGGGCGTAGGCGATGAGCTCGGGCATCCACTCCTTGTTCCATCCGGCGTCGGCCAGCACGTACGGCCAGCCCATCCCGGCGGCGAAGTCCACCCAGACCTTCTGGGCCTCCAGGTCGCGGGTGGAGGGGCCGTCCGACCACCAGGACCAGGCGGCGGCGCCCGGCTTGACCCAGGAGGCGTCGGGCACCTTGGACGGCTCGGCCAGGCTGGTCACCAGGTCGCCGGCGACGATGGCGGCGAGGTCGCCGACGATCGCCGTACGCCAGGGCGTGACCAGCGGGGAGGCGGCGGTGACGTACGGGTCGGGCAGGTCGAGGCGGAAGGCGGTGCCGTCGAAGGCGAGGCGGGTGCCGGCGTAGCCGCTGTCCAGGTTCGACTCGGTGACCAGCATCCAGCTCTCGCCGATCTGGAACAGCGACGGGTAGCCGTACAGGATCGGCTCGGCCCGCTCGACGGTGGTGTGGTGGTGGATCTCCTCGTAGTCGCAGCGGCCGTTCTCGTAGGGCAGGAGGATGGCGCGGGCCGCCGCCGGCACCACATACTCCGAAATTTCATCGCAAATCGTGACGGGGCCGGTCCAGCTGACCCGATACCGGTACGCCACGCCGCCCGACCCCACCCGCACCTGGAGTTCCAGGCCTGGGCTGAAGGAGAGGGTCCATTCGGTGGCGGTGTAGCGGTGCGCCCGGCTCTTGCCGGTCACGGTCTCGTAGGTCTCGTCGACGGCCCGGCTGGTGATCCCCTCGAACGCCAGGCCGCGGGTCAGGTCGGCGTGGGCGGCCTTCAGGCCCAGCCGGGACGGGCTGACGACCACCCGGCCGGCGTGCCGTACCTCCCATGAAAGCTCGCCGTCAGGCGAGAGCTCGATCACTGCTTCCAGATCGTCGGCAGCACAGGTCCATTTGGGCACGAAAGCCTCCATGGCTAGCTCACAGTGCGCCCGAGCCTAGGTTGCAAGCGATTGCAATTCAATTCTTGACGAAGTTAATTACCAGGTCTA
Source organism: Nonomuraea sp. NPDC059023 (assembly GCF_042740095.1). Lineage (NCBI taxonomy): Bacteria > Bacillati > Actinomycetota > Actinomycetes > Streptosporangiales > Streptosporangiaceae > Nonomuraea > Nonomuraea sp. NPDC059023. The sequence goes on from NZ_JBHYIO010000003.1 coordinate 151,628, forward strand.
CGGTACGGCCATGCCCCTGAGTCATCGGACCTTTGCGGCGAGACTGACCGTGAGGCCTGTGTGCGCCCGGCACCTCAACCCTCCGACCGCCAGTGCGGCCATCGAGATCTTCCTCTGAAAGAGGTCATCCATGGACATGAACCGCCGCCGGATGCTGGCCCTCGCCGTGGCCGCCGCGTCCATGCCCGTCATCGCCGCCTGCGGAGGCGACACGCGCCAGCAGAAGCAGGCCGCCGCGCCGGTCAAGACGGGCATCCAGACCATCGACCCCAACCGGCCGGGCAACGACACCTGGCCGTTCGAGGAGGCCGAGAAGCTCTACAACTCGCTGCAGTGGCCGAAGTCGGACGTGGCCGACCCCGCGGCCAAGGTGACGATCACCATCGCCTCCACCTCGGACGTCATCGCCGAGGTGCGCAACATGCAGTTCGACTACTTCTTCAAGAAGCGCCACCCGAACATCGAGATCAAGCGCGAGACCTCGACCTTCGACGGCTTCCTCACCAAGTACATGGCCCAGGCCGCGGGCGGCTCCCTGCCCGACGTCATGTACAACCACTACTCCTGGACCCAGAACTTCATCTCCAACAACATCGTCGCCCCACTGGAGGACTTCATCGCCAGGTCCCCCGACTTCGCCAGGGACGACCTGCCCAAGGCCGGGCTCGCCTACTTCGAGCGCGACGGCAAGCTGTACGGCCTGCCCACCGACATGGCACCCAAGCTGCTCTTCTTCAACAAGGACATCTTCGACAAGGCCGGCCTGAAGTACCCGGACGAGACCTGGACCTTCGAGAAGATGATCGAGACCGCGAAGAAGCTCAAGAGCGGCTCCGGCGCCACGAAGATCTTCGGTTTCTCGCCGACCCCGAAGCCCGCCCCCGACCTGTCGACGGTCTTCCTGATGCCGTACGGCGGGCGGTTCCTCTCCCCCGACGAGACCCAGGTCCAGGTCAACTCCCCCGAGGCGGTCAAGACGCTCGGCATGTGGCTCGACCTGCTGCTCAAGGACGGCGTCACGCCGAGCCTGGCCGAGGAGCTCCTGCTGGAGAAGGTCGACCCGTGGAAGTCCGGCCACGCCGCCATGCACATCAACGGCGCCTGGATCATGACGGAACTGGCCAAGCAGAAGGCGTTCAAGTGGGGCGCCACGCACGTGCCGAAGGGCCCGCAGGGCCGCTTCTCCCCCGCCGTCGGCAGCGCCCTGGTCATCACCGAGGCCTCCCAGCAGAAGGAGGCGGCGTGGCTCTACATCTACGAGTACCTGTCGTCCTCCGGCTACCAGTTCCGCCGCATCAGCGCCCCGGCGCGCCAGTCGGCGTGGCTGCCCAACGCCGAGGCGCTCGGCATCCCGAAGGAAACGGCGGAACTGGTCAAGGAGATCCTCGCCGACTACGCCACCAGTGACGGCGTGCTGCGCCTGCCGGCCACCAAGAAGGCGGTCGACACGGCCAAGCCCATCTGGGAGCGCGCGATGCTCGGCAAGATCGACGCCAAGGCGGCGCTGGACGAGATCGCCGCCAAGGTCGGCCCGCTGCTCGCCGAGAACAAGATCGCGTGATGGCCACGCTCGCCCAGCGCGAGGCGCGGCGCTTCCACCTGTTCGTCTCGCCGTGGCTGCTGGGGTTCATCCTGTTCACGGCCGGCCCGATCATCGCGGCCATCGTCATCAGCTTCATGGAGTGGAACCTGCTGAAAGCGCCTCAGTGGGTGGGCCTGGCCAACTACGAGCGCATGTTCGGCGACCCCGAGTTCTGGGAGTCGATCGAGAACACCGTCCAGTACGGGGTCGGCTACGTCGCGCTCGGCGTCACGTTCACGTTCGTGATGGCGCTGCTGCTCAACCAGCCGCTGCGCTTCCAGGGCCTGTTCCGCACCGTCATGTACATGCCGTCCGTGGTCTCCGGGCTGGCGACGGCGCTGCTGTGGCTGAACATCCTGCACCCCGACTACGGCCTGATCAACAAGGTCCTGGCCACGGTCGGCATCACCGGCCCCGGCTGGCTGGCCTCGCAGGAGTGGGCCATCCCGGCACTGGTGCTCATGGCGGTGTGGGGCGCCGGCAACACCATCGTCATCTACCTGGCCGGGCTTCAGGGCATCCCGAAGTCGCTCTACGAGGCGGCCGAGATCGACGGCGCCGGCTGGTGGCGGCGCTTCTGGAGCGTCACCGTGCCGATGATGTCGCCGGTCATCTTCTTCAACGTGGTCACCGGCTTCATCGGCGCCCTGCAGGGCTACGTGCTCATCCTGGCCATGACCGAGGGCGGGCCCGGCAACGCCACGATGGTGCTCGGCCTCTACATCTACCGGCACGCCTTCGTCTACTTCGACATGGGGTACGCCGCGGCGCTCTCGTGGGCCATGTTCGCCATCATCATCGCCGTCACCGCCATCCAGTTCGCCCTGGCCAGGCGCTGGGTGCACTACGAGTTCAAGTGAGGTCCCGATGCTGCTGAAACGAGCGGAGCCGAGGACCCTCACCCCGGCGCAGACCGAGCGGATCCGGCGGGCGCAGCGGGCGGGCGCGTACGTGCTGCTCATCGCGAGCACCGTCGTGTTCGTGCTGCCGTTCCTGTGGATGATCACGACGTCGCTGAAGTCGGACGCGGAGAACCTCGCCTTCCCGCCGCAGTGGCTGCCCGACTCCTTCCACTGGGAGAACTACTCGCGCGGCTGGTTCGGGTCGCTGGACTACACACGGTTCATGCTCAACACCGTGCTGATCACGGCGCTGTCGATGGCGGGCAACCTGATCTCGTGCGTCCTGCCGGCCTACGCGTTCGCGCGGATGCGGGCGCGGGCGGCCACGCTGATGTTCGGGGCGCTGCTGGCCACCATGATGATCCCGCGCGAGATCACGCTGGTGCCGAAGTTCATCCTGTTCTCCAAGATCGGCTGGGTGGACACGTACCTGCCGCTGATCGTGCCGGAGTTCTTCGGGGTCGCGCTCTACATCTTCCTGCTGCGGCAGTTCTTCACCACGATCCCGCAGGAGCTCATCGACGCCGCCCGCATCGACGGCGCCTCCGAGCTGCGAATCCTGTGGCGGATCATGCTGCCGCTGTCGAAGCCGGCGCTGGCGGCCATCTGCCTGTTCTCCTTCGTGGGCAACTGGAACCAGTACCTGGAGTCGGTCATCTACATCAGGACGACCGAGAAGTTCACGCTGCCCATGGGGCTCGGGCTGTTCACCGACCAGTTCGCCACGCAGTACAACCAGATGATGGCCGTGGCCCTGATCGCCATGATGCCCATCGTGATCATCTTCTTCATCGCCCAGAAGACCTTCATCAGGGGCGTCACTCTGACCGGAATCGCAGGAAGGTAGTACGTGGACTATCGACGGTGCGGGCGCAGCGGGCTGCTGCTGCCCGCTGTCTCCCTCGGGCTCTGGCACAACTTCGGCGACGGCCGTACGCCGGAGAGCCAGCGCGCGATCGTGCGCGCGGCCCTCGACCTCGGCATCACCCACTTCGACCTCGCCGACCGGTACGGCCCGCCGCTCGGCGCCGCCGAGCGCACGTTCGGCTCGATCTTCCAGCTCGACCTGCGCGGCATGCGGGACGAGATCGTGGTCACCACCAAGGGCGGCAACCCCATGTGGGACGGCCCCTACGGCAAGGGCAACTCCCGCAAGCACCTGCTGGCCACCCTGGACCAGTCGCTCGGCCGCCTCGGCCTGGACCACGTCGACATCTACTATCTGCACCGCGACGACCGGGACACCCCGCTGGAGGAGCAGGCCGCGGCCCTGGACCACATGGTCCGCACCGGCAGGGCGCTGTACGTGGGCGTGTCGAACTTCTCCCCCGGCCGCACGGAGGCCATCTCCGGGCTGCTGCGCTCCCTGGGCACGCCGCTGCTGGTGCACCAGCCCGTCTACTCGCTGCTGCGGCGCGACATCGAGGAGGAACTGCTCGGGGTGCTGGAGCGGGAGGGCGTGGGCTGCGTGGTGTATTCGCCGCTGGCCCAGGGGTTGCTGACGGACCGGTATCTGGCGGGCATCCCGTCGGACTCGCGGGCGGCGGAGGGGCGGTTCCTGACGGCTGACCGGGTGACGGAGGAGGTGCTGTCCTTCGTACGGCAATTGTCGGAAATTTCATCTGATCGTGGGCAATCGGTGGCGCAGCTGGCCCTCGCCTGGGCGCTGCGCGACGAGCGGATCACCTCCGTGCTCGTCGGCGCCTCCAGCCCCGAGCAGCTCGCGGCCAACGCCGCCGCCGTGGACCGCCTCGGCTTCACCGCCGACGAACTGTCCGCCATCGAGCGGGCGGCCAAGGAGAGCGGCGTCCTCGGCTGACGGCGTTCCCACAGACCGCGTGCGCGCCCGGTGCCAGAGGCGCGCACGCACCCTTCTCCGCAAAGGAGCCCCCCATGCGCAGGAGCACGCTGGCCGAGCACGGCGACGGGATCTCGTTACCCGGCTACCGGGTCGAGTCCGGCGGCGTCTCCACCCTGCCCCCCGGGCAGATCAGCCACAACCGGGGCCCGCACACCCATCCCGACCCCGAGATCTTCCTCATTCTGTCCGGCACGGGCCGGATCCACCTCGACGGCGAGGTGTCCGGTTTCGCCGCCGGGGACGTGCTCATCGTCGAGGCCGGCGAGGACCACCACCTGGAGGCCGTCACCGAGGTCGTCACCACCTGGCTCCACCTGGAACCCGCCCCGTGACCCTGCCCCACCTGCCCGAGCTGGGGCTGGGCGGCGGCCCGCTCGGCAACTACCTGCGTCCCATCAGCGACGGGCAGGCCCGCGCGGTCGTGGACGCCGCCTGGGAGTCGGGCATCCGCTACTTCGACACCGCCCCCTACTACGGGCTCGGCCTGGCCGAACGCCGTCTCGGCGCGGCGCTGCGCGACCGGCCCCGGTCGGAGTACGTGCTGTCGACCAAGGTGGGCCGGCTGATCCGGCCGGGCCCCGGCGGCCCTGGGATCTTCGCCGTGGCCGACGACCGGCACGCCGTCTGGGACTTCTCCCGCGACGGCGTCCTGCGCAGCCTGGAGGAGTCGCTGGAACGGCTCGGCACCGGCCATGTCGACATCCTGCTCGTCCACGACCCCGACCATCACTGGCCCCAGGCCCTCGACGAGGCGTTCGCGACGCTGGCCGACCTGCGCGCGCAGGGAGTGGTGAAGGCGATCGGCGTCGGCATGAACCAGCCCGCGATGCTCGCCGCCTTCGTCAGGAACGCCGATCCCGACGTGCTGCTGGCCGCCAACCAGTGCACGCTGCTGCGCCGTACCGCCTTCGATGAGCTTCTGCCGCTGTGCGCCGAGCGGGGCGTCCCGGTGGTGGCGGCCAGCCTGTTCCACCGCGGCCTGCTGGCCGAGCCGCCCGCCGATCCGCCGCCGGAGGTCCGGCCGATCGTGGACGCCTGCGCCGCGTACGGGGTGCCGGTGGCCGGGGCCGCGATGCGTTTCCCGCTGCGCCATCCGGCCGTGCGCTCGATCCTCATCGGGGCCCACACTCCGGCCCAGGTGCTGGCCAACGTGGCGGACTTCCGTACCCCGGTCCCCGAGGGGTTGTGGGCCGCGCTCTAGGAGGCCTGGACGACGGCGGCCAGCTCGGCGCCGAGCGGGTAGGGACGCTCGGCGGGCAGCAGCCCGGTGACGTCCCGCTTGGCCCGCAGCGCCGCGTGCACGGCCTTGACCTGCGGGGTGATGTCGCGGATACCGGTGATCCACTCGTCGGCGTAGCGGGTGACGGCCTCGCCGGACAGCCCGATCTGGATCGAGCGGTGGGGCAGCGGGTTGTGGTGCACGTCGCGCTCAGGGTCCCACTGCACCCGCACCGGCCTGCCGCGTACCTCCGCGCCGCCGTGGTGGCTCAGCGACGCGTTGGCCAGCGCCCACGCGAAGCCGTCGCGGCTGATGTCAACGGCCAGCACGCGGGCCTGGCCGGGCTTGGTGGCATAGCCGCAGCGGTACATCATCCAGAGGAACGACGGCTTGATCCACGTCATCCGCTCGCGTTTGAAGGGCGCCACGAACCGCTGCGCCGCGACCGCCGCAACGGCGATGGCCGGGTCGTAGGCCTGGTAGACGGTGATCGTCTCCTCGGTGTAGACGGCACGGATCTGCCGATAGGGCACGTTCATCCGCCCAGCGTGGCGAAGGCGGCGTCCACCCCGCAACGCGATTTACCCGTGTCTGTCGACACGCGGGCCGCCCGATCGTGTAAAGGGAGAGGACCGCCGCAGAAAGGGAGACCTGCCATGACGTTCACCGACGAGGAGCGCGCCTACCTGCGCTCCCAGTCCCTCGCCCGCCTCGCCACGCTCGACGCCGGCGACCAGCCCGACGTGATGCCGGTCGCCTACGAGTTCGACGGCACGTACTTCTGGGTCGGCGGCGGCCAGAGCGTGGTGGACACCCGCAAGTTCCGCAACGTCGCCGCCGGACGCGCCAAGGTCGCGCTGGTGGTCGATGACATGCCGTCTTCCGACCCGTTCGTCGCGCGCGGCATCCGCGTGTACGGCGTGGCCGAGCAGCCCTTCGAACGCACCGGCATGGTCGGGCCCGGCGTGTACCTGCGCATCACGCCCACGATCTCCTGGAGCTGGAATCTGGCCGGCGAGCCGGTCGGCGAGAGCTGGTACCCGTCCCGCCGCGCCGTACATCAGCCCTGAGCCTCCTTGAGCTTGGCCGCGGCCAGGCGGGCCGCGCGCCGGCTCAGCGCCGGGTCGAAGGTGCCGAAGTAGCCGTCGCTCACGACCAGCGTGACGACCTGGCCGACCCGCATGAGCACGACGTCCTGGGCGTGGATCGGGCGGGCGAACTCCTGGGGATGGTCGCTGTAGCGGATCGCGTACACCCAGGTGCCCACGCGCCCGACGGACAGCCGCTTGATGCCCTCCTTGCGCTTCTTGGTGCTCTTGTCCACCCCGGCGCAGTCACGCGCCATCGCCTTGCCCGCCGCCTGCCAGGAGGCCAGCCCTGCCGGGGTGGCGCCGAGCGCGAACTGCCGCAGCCCGGACGGCTTGCCCCGCTTGTCGATGAAGGCGGCCGCCTTGCTCCTGAGCAGCGGCTTCAGCCTGTCTATCGCCGTCCGGCAGGCCTTGGTGTGCGCGGAGTCCTTGTCGAGCGCCTCACGCGGGCGCTTGACGTTGTCGGCGTAGCCGTCACCCAGGTCCTCGGGGGTGAGGACGGCCTCGGCGAGCTGGGCGGGGGCCGGAGGCTTGGCCAGTGCGGGCGTAGCCGACAGCACCATGGCGGCGACGCCGCCTAAGATCACGAAACGCATGGCATCGGAGCCTAGTGTCCTAGGGTGGGCGGCATGACGCGAAGCTGGACCGACGCCGACGTCGGGAGGGTGAGCGAGCGGGTGGCGGAGCTGGCCGCCGGGCTGCCGGGGGTGGTGGTCGAGGAGTCGTTCGGCCACGTCGCCTGCCGGCTGGGCAGCAAGCGCCTCGCCTGGGTGCTGGTCGACCACCACGGCGACGGGCGGCTCGCGCTGTGCGTGAAGGCGCCGCCCGGGGAACTGGAGACGCTGCTCGCCACCGACCCCGAGCGTTACTTCACCCCGCAGTACGTCAGGGGCTGGGTGGGCGTCGAGCTGCACGAGGTGGAGCCCGACTGGCGGGAGGTGGCGTCCCTGCTGGAGCAGGCCTGGCGCATGATCGCCGGCAGGGCCGCCGTCGCCGCCTACGACGCGTCCAGGCGCCGGTAGCCCTCGCCGAACACCCAGGGGTCGGCCTCGCACTCGGCCAGGAAGTCCCCGGGGAAGCCGGCCTCGAAGCCGGCCGCCGCCTCCAGCCTCGTGAGCGCCTCCCCGTCCAGCACGACCTCGGCCGCGCCCAGGTTGTCGGCCAGTTGCCGGGCGTCGCGGGCGCCGACGATCGGGTGCACGAACGGGTGCCGCGCCCGCGTCCACGCGATCGCCACCTGCGACGGGCTCGCGCCCACCTCCCCCGCGACCTCCCGCACCGCCCGCGCCACGGCGTGATCGCGGTCGCCGAGCGTCGCGGGATCCACCCGGGTGGGCCCCTCCGCCCCCTCGCCGCCGCTGAACTTGCCCGACAGCACGCCCCCGGCCAGCGGCCCCCACGCCGCCACGCTGAGTCCGAGCTCGCCCGCCATCGGCAGCAGTTCCCGCTCGACGTCCCTCTTGAGCAGGCTGTACGGCACCTGCACCCCCGCGAACGGCGTCCACCCGCGCCACTCCGCCAGCGTGTTGGCCCGGCTCACCACCCACGCGGGCGCATCCGAGATCCCCACGTACAGCACCTTCCCCGCGCGCACCGCGTCGTCCAGCGCCCGCATCGTCTCCTCCAGCGGGGTGCGCCGGTCCCACAGATGCACCCAGAGCAGGTCCACATAGTCGGTACGCAGCCGCCTGAGGCTCCGCTCCAGCGAGTGCACGAGGTTCTTGCGGTGGTTGCCCGCCGCGTTCGGATCCGTCTGGTCACGGGAGATCGAGTACTTGGTGGCCAGGACGAGCCGCTCGCGCCGCCCGGCCAGCAGTTCGCCGAGGACGCCCTCGCTCTCGCCGTAGGCCGAGGCCGTGTCGATCACGTTGCCGCCCGCGCCCTCGTAGGCGTCGAGCATCGCGCGGTGCTCCTTGCCCGCGCCGCCCTCGTAGAAGCCCATCGCGCCGAAGAACAACTCCGACACCCGCAGCCCGGTACGCCCCAGCAGCCGGTACCTCATGCCGCCACCTCCCTGGCGGCGAAGTCGCCCTCGATGCCCCAGGCGAGGATCCGCCGCGGCAGGATCAGCATCCACGCCTCCTCGAACGGGAACGGCGCCGCGAGCCGCTCCCCCACCTCCACGCCGCCCTCGTCGAAGGTCCGCGCCACGCCCCTGATCTCGATGCCCCGCGGAGACCACGGCTCCACCGAAGCCAGGTCGTCCACCACGAACGCGACGTCCGGGTGCCGCCGGGCGTCGCGGAACTTCTTGCTGCGAGCCATGCCCGAGCCCGCGACGCCGCCCACGATCAGCCCGCCCGAGCCGGGATCGTAGATCACCCCGACGGGGCGCACCGACGGCCTGCCGTCGGCTCCGGTCGTGGCCAGGCGGCCGAGGGGCTGGCTGGTCAGGTAGGCGATCTCGCCCGGTGTGAATGCGCTCATGGGGACGAGACTGCCGGGCCGTACACGGGAGAGGGAGACCGCCGCAAGCCTGGCTCCCGCAGGGCCACCCTCTACACTCGGGCCATGGGTAACAACGAGCTGGGGGCGTTCCTGCGCGCCCGGCGCGAGGCGGTGCCACCCGAGGCGGTCGGATTCCCGTCGGGAACGCGCCGCCGCACCCCCGGCCTGCGCCGCGCCGAACTGGCCACGGTCGCGGGCGTCAGCGTCGACTACCTCACGCGTCTCGAACAGGGCCGCGACCGGCGCCCGTCCACCGAGATCCTCACCGCGCTCGCCGACGCGCTGTCACTCTCGCCCGACGAACGCATCCACCTGCACCGGCTGCACAAAGCGGATGCCGGCGGCGTCTGCGCGGGCGCCCCGCCGCTCTCCCGCACGCTGCGCCCCACGGTGGAGGCGATGCTGGCCCGCCTGGCCCACACCCCCGCCGTCGTCGTCAACCAGCTCACCGAGATCCTGGCCCACACTCCCGCGTACGCCCGCCTGCTCGGCCCCTTCGGCCTGCTCGACGACGACCCGCCGAACCTGGCCCGCTACCTGTTCACCGACCCCCGCGCCCGCGACGCCTTCCCCGGCTGGACGGAGGTGGCCGCCGAACGCGCCGCCGACCTGCGCGCCAGCGCCGCGCTGGGCGACCAGCACGCGGCGCACCTGGCCGGCGAACTGTCCCTGACGGCCGGAGCCACCTTCACCCGGCCCTACGCGAACGCGATGCTCCCCGCCCGCATCGGCACCGAACGATGGGCGCACCCGGAAGGCGAACTCCTGCTCGCCTACGAGACCCTCACGCTGGCGGGCACCGACGACCAGCGCCTGATCGTCTACGTCCCGGCCGACGAGGCGACCACGACCCTGCTGGCCGAGCCCACCCGTACCAGCCTGTCGTAGGACACCCCGCCCGGAGCGATTCACGCTCCGGACGGGGCGTCAGCGATGCTCAGCCTTGAACGGCTGGTGCTAGAGCCCGAACGGCGCCGCGTACCGGATGGTTCCGGACGGCAGCCCCTCACCGGGCACGAGCGCCATCGCCATCAGCGCCTCGTCGGGCACCTCGAACGTGACCCCGATCCCGTGCTCGGACGCGCGCCCGAACCCGAACCTCGGGTAGTACTCCGGATGCCCGAGGACGACGACGAACCGCTCGCCCATGGCGGCCGCGGCCCGCAGCACGGCCCGCGTGGCGGCCGACCCGGCGCCGGTCTTCTGCCGGTCGGGCCGCACCGAGACCGGCCCCAGGCACAGCGCCGGCGTGTCCCCGATGTGGCACCGGGTGAGCAGCGCGTGGCCGACCGGCCGGTCGTCACCGTCGACCGCGACGACGGACAGCCCGTCGATCCAGGCGGAGTCGGTGCGGAGCGCGTCGAGGAGATCCGCTTCCAGCGGGGTCTCGAACGCCCCCAGAACGATCTCCCGGACAACGGGGACGTCGGCGGTGGTCTCGGCGCGCGTGATCCACTCAGAAGGTGAAGACATGATGGATGAAGATCCGTTTCGTGATGAGTTGACGATGTCCTCCGGCGGGCTCACGCACCCGGCCGGTCAGAACGGCGCGGATCAGGCCATCGTCCGGGACGTGAGGATGCTCCGGACGCTGCGCACGACAGTGGCCCCTGGCGCGGTCATCAACTCACCTCCCTTCTCTCCGTCTCTCCATTTCGATCGTCCACCTTACCAGCTCTGGAACCTCCTCGCCCCGCGTGAGGAGGACGAGGAGGCGTGAGTCAGCCGGCCGCGCGCTGCATGATCTCCCGCTCGGTGAGTGGATCGGCCGGGTGATGGCTCAGGCAGTGCGGTGCACGGATCAGAGCTTCAGGGATGCCTGTACTCGCCGCGTAGAACTGTCCGGCCTCCAGGCGCCCGACCCGGTCGGCTCGGCCGCCGCGAGCCTGTGCCAGCGACCTGACCACCGCGATCTGCGTGGGACTGTTCATCCTGCCGATGAACTGGGTGGTGGCGTTGCCCGCGATCTGGTTGTGCAGGCCACGCGGCATCTGGGTGGCGAAGACGAGGCCGAGGCCGTACTTTCTCGCCTGTGACGCCAAGGTCAGGGTGCTGGCCAGCGCCTCGGTCTTGGATCCGGCGGGCACGAGGGACTGCGCCTCGTCCATGACGTAGAGACCGATCAGGGGACGGCCGCGGGCGGGATTCCGCTTGATCCAGGTGAACAGGGAGTTCTGGAGCCCGCTGACGAATCCCGGCCTCGCGTCGTCGCTGAGACCGATGAAGCTGATGACCGAGACACGCGCCCGCTTGCCCGTCGACGGCGTGAGCAAGCGCGCGGGATCCACGGCCTCACCCCCGCCCGCGAACAGCGGATCGTTGATCATCGCCGCGGTCAGGAGCTGTCCCAGTTCGGCGGCGATCTGATCCGCTTTGTCGATCTGGCTGGCCTCGAACGGCAGCGAGGCGAGCATGCCGAGGAAGGCGGTGAAGTCGGCACCGCCGGAACGCGCGAAATGCTCGAGTGCCTGGCGGAGCACCGCCTTCGCCTTGCGTGCCTTGGCGCTCGCCCCCTCGGCGTTCGCCCGGGGAGCGAGCGTCTCCACGGCCAGGCCGAGCGCCGAGTTCAGCTCGTCGCGGTCGTCGAGGACGGCAGCGAAGTCCGGCAGCGGCTGAAAGCTCAGCGGACGACCCTGTGAACGGCCAGGCGTCCACACCACGATCTCTGCCTCGGTGAAGTAGCGGGCGGCCTTGGCCGCGTCGTTCTCACTCCATCCCGGCGGTGTGGCAGGCCAGGGCTCACCGAGCCTGGCGAGGTCGTTGTTCGGATCAAGCACGATGGACGACACGCCGTGCAGCGCGCATTCCTCCACGAGCCTGCGCAGGAACACGGTCTTGCCGGATCCGGATCCGGCGAAGACCGCCGTGTGGCGCGTCAGGGTGCTGAGCTGCACCACGAGATCGGTGCCGGTGTCCAGCCGCCTGCCGACGGTGATTCCGGCGGCGGCCGTGGGCAGTGCCGTTGCTTCCGGCTCTGGTTCCTCGGGCAGTTCCTGGACCGCTGCTTCGAGGAGGCCGCCCAGGAGTTCGGTACCGCTCGCCGGGCGCCGGGCACGCAACCACGCGTCGAACGCCGGATCTCGATCACCCTCCATCTGCCTCAGGGCGTCGAAGACCCGTAGGTCGTCAGCGCGCAAGGGCAGTGACCGCCCGCCGCACTCCTCGAGCCGCGCCAGCCGCGCCCTGGTGGTCGGGCCGTCCGACCAGGCCTGGTTGCGCAGGACGACGAAACACCGATCGGGGGTCTCCGGGCTGAGCCCGGATGCCTCGATGCCATCGGTGAGCCGTTTGAGCGCGGCGATGTGGTGCCGTGCGCCGATCACCCGGAACGTCCAGTGCCGCTGCTCCTCCGACTCCGGGTCCAGCGCCTGACGCAATCGCGCGTGCAGGTTCGGTCTACGACCGGGCAGAGGATCGACGGAGAAGACGCGGCCTGCCTCGCCCTGCTCCGTGATCCAGGCATTAAGGCCGGCGCCCAGCAGCGGAGGCGCGAGTTCGTCCTCATGCTCGGGATCGAACGCGTCCGACACGTCAGCCGTGGCACGCAGTTCGGCGAACCGGGTGTCGAGTCGTGCGAGGTGGCTCTCGGGGACGACAGGTTCGGCGTCTGCGGGGAGTGGGCTTGTATGACCCGGTTCGTCCTGGTCGAAACGCTCCAACAGGCCGACCGCGCCTTCAGCCCGGCATGCCTCGACATGCTCGCTGATACGGCGCAGCAGCGTTCTGGGCGTGTTGCCGGGCGCGGTGTCGAACGCCGACGGAACGATCGGCCAGAGCGGGTGAGGCGGTGTGAACCCGGACTTCGCGAAGGCCTCGGCCAGCCGGCGTTCGACCAGGCTCGTGGCAATCTCCGGGCTGGCGATCGTGGTGAGGATCAGCGAGGTGCGGAACCTGTCCTGCGCCGTTCCGATGGCCCGGTCTTTGATCAAGGTCCACGACGACGGGAGGCAGGCCACCAAGCAAAGCGTTCGCTGAGTGGCGTGCCGCAGCGCCATGAGACCGCCCGCGATCTGGTCGATCACGTCCTTGCGCGGCTCCCCGCCCGGCGACGTGGTCGCGATCTCCGCCCCCTCGCTCGTTCGCGAGTGCTCGAGGAGGGCGTCGATCTGATCGACCGCGATGACGGTAGGGCCGGTGAGGGCGAGGATCATCGACAGTTCGATGGCGATGTCGTGCGGGCTCTTGACCTGCCTGCTCATCCCCCATGCTTGGCGATCTCCTTCTTCCGCCTCCGCGGCGGACATCAGATGATCGTGGCCGACGTCCAGAGCCTGGCCTGACGCGACCGCGTAGAGCGCCATCGCGCGGATCGTGTCCCGGCACCGCAGCAACCGGCGTTCCTTGGCGACCAGGCCATCCACGAGCACGTCGAGGTCTGCGCGCGTCAGAGGCGCTTCACCGTCGAGCGCAGTCCGCATCCGCATGTCGGCCCCGGCGAGGGTGGACAGGGCACGGAGCGCCACCATCGCCTGTACCGGAGCTCCCAGGCCGCCTGCGGAGCGGCCTAGGTCCTCGACCATCGCCCTTGTCGTCTGGCGCCAGAAGTCCTCTCCCGCGCTGAAGTCGACCAGGAAGAAGTAGCCGCCCGCCTGCGCGATCCGGCCCCGGACCCAACCGAGGAGGTGGGTCTTGCCGGCGCCGCCCTCTCCTTGGATCACCACGCCGAGCGGGCTCGTCCCCGAGGAGATCGACGCGTCGTCGATACCGTCGAGGATCAGGCGCTCCGCTCGCGGATGCATGCCGTCGACGTGGAACGGCGGCGGGTTCCAGGCGTGCTCGGCCGTGGCCGCCCAGTCGAGGACGCTGGAAACAGCGTGCAGCGCCCGCATCTCGGCTTCGCTCATGGCGCCTCGATCGCCAGCAGGTGCTTGCTCACGCCACCCACGAGGACGGCCGCTTCCCTGTCCTCGTCGCCGAGGGTCTTCTGATCGGCTTCCGGGACCAGATGGACACCCGGGAGGCGTTCCAGCTCGCGCAACGCCGCGTCGACGTTGTCACGAGGCGCGTCACCGAGGAGCGGCCGCAGCCGGCTGAGCAACACCCAGTCCTGTGGCTCGCGGGCAAGCTGCCAGTACGCGCTCCGGATCGCCCCGCCCAGGTCGTCCGCGGACGAAGCGTCCGGCCTGGCCGTGACGACGAACTCCGCGAGGCTCAGGTCCGTCGCGTCCAGGTACCCCTTGATGGTGGCGAGAACGCCGTAGAGCGTACGACCCAGCGGACCGCCGCGTGCCGGGGCTGAGCCGGCCAGCTCCGCGACACACCACGCCCACCCGTCTTCGGTGAGTGTGTGATGGTAAGCCCTGCCCAGCTTCTCGCTCTCCACCAGCTCGAGCTTGTTCAGGCGGCGCCGGGATTCGCCGTCGAGCGCGTTTCCGACGTGGTCCCGCAGTTCGGGGTTGGACGCCGACCCACCCAGCGTCATCAGGCCAAGAAGCAGGGCACGCTCCTGGGCTCGGGAAACGGCGTTCTCCATGATCAGCTCTCCTCGAATGGGGTGTTGGCCAGTTGGGTGAAGCTGGTCGCCTTCAGTTCGAGACGGCCATTGACCTCCATGAGCGTGCCGTGAGCACGCACGGTTGTTCTGTTCCTGTGGGCCTCGACGGCCACGTCGTAGGCCGCCTCGTCGGGCAGGCGCACCCATATCGATCGGCGGGGATCACCGTGCTGGATCGTCACCTCGCCGTGGACGTGCACGCGGAACCGGTCCTGCCCTCCGTTGTCGAACAGCGTGCCGATGAGGCCGGTGACCGAGGCGGTGTCGCGACGCAGGCGTCTCAGCCGGTGCGCGACCCGGCGGAGCAATGTCCCGGTCTCGGCTTCGAAGACCACGGTGCGCGCGGGCACCTCCGAGGGCACCGCACGCGCCCATCGGAACCCGACCTCGAATCTGGTTCCGGGGTCGGTGCCCGCGAAGCGCGCGAGCGCGAGGCAGAGGTCCGCCGACACCCCGTCACGCACCAGATCGTCGAAGACGCTGATGTCGCCGTTCCTGCGCACGGTGGCCGCGGCCTCCTGCAGGAGCACCGCCGCGCGTTGGAGCAGGAACAAGGTACGGCGGGCCAGCAAGGGATCACCGGTCTCGTAGCCGTCCAGAGGGATGCGGACCGTGAGAAGATCGCCCGTCGGTACGATCGGCCCGACTCTGACCCGGGCCAGCAGGTCCCGGACCTCCTTGGGCGCCGCGCCCTCGAACACCGGCCGAGGACCCGTGAGTGCGGCCCGCGCCGCCGCGCTCAAGACCGATTGGGCGCCTGTGAGCGCCGTCACCGCGTCCAGCAGGGCGAATTGCCCGTCCAAGGGCACAACGGGAGCCCGGTACCACTGGACGTCGGCCATGGGTGCGGCGATGTCGGATGCGATTTCCTCGCGGGCGCGGCCTTCCACGCGAGCCAGCAGGTTGAGGATCTCCCTGATCCGCCGCGCCCCGTCGCCGAGGCCGTCCGCGCCCGGCAGCAGTATCTCGTGATCGCCTTCGTGCACCCAGACGGTTGCACCCCGCCACACCTGCACCTGGCGTGCCCAGCCGGCCGCGGCGAGATAGCTGCCGATGTCGGCGATCGAGAGGTCAGTGGTCACGCGGCCGGCCCGGCGGGTGCGCCGACGAGCTCGCGCAGGGCACGAACGGTGAGGACGTTGCCGAGTGGTACCCCGACGGCCGGGTACCGCTTCGTGCTCGCGGACGCGATGGGCTCGTCGCCCTCGAAGCCCCGGTAGTAGCAGAGCCTGCTCAGGGTCAGCCCCTCGGTTTCCACTCGCGCGTAACGATCGATGTCCGGAGGGACCACCACGATGAACAGATACCGGGGCACGAGGAACGGCCCGGCGACAAGCTTGTTGTACTGCACTTCGTTCAAGCCTCGAAAGTGCAGGTCCGGACCCTTGCACACAGGGGCTGACCAGGACTTGACCTGTACCTCGATCGCGGGCGACGCGATGTATCCGGTCCTTCCCGGATAGCGGAAGCCGAGATCGATCCCGTCATGGTCAAGGTCATCCTTGTAGACCAGGAGCCCAGCCGCAGAGGCGAGGGCCCGTACATAGTCTTCGGCGAACTTGCCCTGGTGGTTCCGTCGCTCGAGCACGGCGTCCCCTCACTTGTCGACCGGCCAATCCTGCGCACGCTCGACTATCTCCGAACAGTCGCCTCAGAGGGATGAGTTTCCCTCATTGGTGATGTAGCCGTCTTCCTGATCGAAGGATTAGGTAGACTTCATCTACGTAGATGTCATCTACATAAATGGAGGCCAGCTTGAGCGGCTTCATCGGCAGGACCGCGGAGCTGTCGTTGCTCACGAAGCGGCTCAGGCGGGTACGGCAGACGGGTGCGGGGGTCGCCGTGACCCTGCGCGGCCGTCGGCAGGTGGGCAAGTCCAGGCTGGTCCAGGAGTTCTGCGACCGTGCGGGCGTGCCCTATCTGTTCACCACCGCGACCAAGGGGGCCTCTCCCGTGGAGGCCGTCGGGGCCTTCCTCGCGGATCTGCGGGAATCGGAGCTTCCTGAGGATCCCGCTCTGATTCCAACCGCGGTCGGGGGGAACTGGCCTGATGCCTTCCGTGCGCTGACCACGGCTCTGCCGTCGCGGCCCTGCGTGGTCGTCCTGGATGAGGTGCCGTGGCTGTCGGAGCAGGACGGGCTGTTCGAGGGCGCTCTGCAGACGGCATGGGACCGCCTGCTCGCCACCCGGCCCGTGCTGCTGCTTCTCCTCGGCAGCGATCTCCACATGATGGAGCGGCTGACCGCCTACGACCGGCCGTTCTTCGGGCGTGCGGACAA
Source organism: Nonomuraea sp. NPDC059023 (assembly GCF_042740095.1). NCBI lineage: Bacteria > Bacillati > Actinomycetota > Actinomycetes > Streptosporangiales > Streptosporangiaceae > Nonomuraea > Nonomuraea sp. NPDC059023. The sequence continues at coordinate 168,501 of NZ_JBHYIO010000003.1, forward strand.
CCTGGTCCTCGGTCCGCTCCATCCCGGTGACATCGCCGACGCCCTCGGCCTCGACGCCGACCATGCGATCGACGCCCACCTGATCACCGGAGGCCTGCCCGGGATCATCAGGACCTGGCCTCGTGGTCTGCCCGCGCTGGAGTTTCTGCGCCAGGAGGCCGAGGATCCCGGCGCGGCAGTCTTCAGCGTCCCCGAAGCGGTGCTGATGGCCGGGTTTCCGAATCCAGACGTCTCTCGCAGAGTGCTGGAGGCCATCGGCGCCGGGGACCGTACCCACGCCAACATCGCCGCGACGGCGGGCAGCCGCGACGGGGCGCTGCCGTCCGGTACCTTGTCGCCGCTGCTGCGGAAGCTGACGGCGGAGAAGCGTGTGCTCGCCTTGGACGAGCCGCTGTCGGCCAGGCCGGGGAAACCGGGCCTGTACCGGGTCGCCGACAGCAATCTGCGGCTCTATCTCGGCGTGCTCCGCGCGGTCCAGGAGCAGGCTCGCCGGGGGCGCCCCGAGGCGGGGTTCCGCCTGGTCGAGCGGCGTTGGACCGCCTGGCGGGGCCGGGCCGTCGAACCTCTCGTCAGGCAGTCGCTCGAACTCGCCGCGCTGTCAGGGCGCCTGCCCTGGCCCGAGGTGGAGGCGGTGGGCGGCTGGTGGAATCGCCGGTTCGATCCCGAGGTCGACCTGGTCGGAGCCGACCGCGCGCCCGTCGCCGGTCGTGTTCTCTTCGCCGGGTCGATCAAATGGCTGGCGTCCCCTTTCGACTCCCACGACCTCGCCACGGTACGCCGGTCCGTCGTCCAGGTTCCCGGCTACGACCCGGCGGCCACCACGCTCGTCGTCGCCTCGCTCGCGGGGGCGGCGCCGGATGTCGATCCCCATTCCGTGGACCTCGTGTGGACGCCACGCGACATCATTGATTCCTGGCCCCCCTGAATAGGAACCGCATAGTAGTTTTCTGGCATGCCTAGATCACCAGCATTCCTCCGGCGTAAGCCCGTTGTGTTAGCCGTGGTCGCGGGAGTTGTCGCGCTCGGTTCGCCGCCCGCGTACGCTGCGGATTCACCGCCGAATGCCATCATCGTCTGGGACAGGAACGCCGAAACGGCGATCTGGGAAATCGCCCGGCAGCAGCCGCAGGTCCAGGCCCGTAGTTTCGCCATGGTGCACGGCGCCGTTTACGACGCGGTCAACGCGATCGCCGGCCGGCCGTACCAGCCCTATCTTCGCGCGCCCCGCGCCGACGGAAGTGAATCGACGCAGGCCGCCGTCGCGACCGCGGCTTTCCACGTTCTGCGCTCGCTTTTCCCGGCGCAGCGGGAAAGGCTGCGGACGCAGTACGACGAGTCGCTCGCCACGATTGCCGACAGCACTTCGAAGCGGCGCGGTATCGCCGTCGGCGGGCAGGCGGCCGCCGCGATGATCGCCGCGCGGGAGAACGACGGCGCGTTCGGCGACCAGACCTGGCCCGTCGGCACCGAGCCGGGCCAGTGGCGGCCGACCCCGCCCGTGCCGAGCACGGACGGCGCCTGGGTCGCCTACCTGAAGCCGTTCATGCTGGCGAGGGCGTCGATGTTCCGCACCGCCGGCCCGCCGGCCCTGACCGGCAGCCGGTACGCCCGCGACTTCAACGAGGTCAAGACCGTCGGCTCGGCCACCAGCACGGTCAGGACCCCGGACCAGACCCAGGCCGCCATCTGGTGGCACGACCGGCACCTGGCCGAATGGGAGATCAAGCGCCAGCTCGCCGTCAAGCAGCGCCTGACCCCGCTGCAGACGTCCCGCATGTTCGCGATGGTCGACCTCGCGGAGGCCGACGCCACGACCGCCTGTTACAACGAGAAGGCCGCCTGGAACTTCTGGCGTCCCATCACCGCCATCCGCCTGGCCGGCACCGACGGCAACCCGAGGACCGCCGAGGATCCGGACTGGACCCCGCTCCTGGTCACCCCGCCGCATCCCGACTACACCTCCGGCCACACCTGCTTCACCGGGGCGAGCATGTCGGCGCTCGCGCACTTCTTCGGCCGCGACGACATCTCCTTCAGCGGCTACAGCAACGACTCGGGCACGACCCGCCACTTCCGCAGCTTCTCCCAGGCTCTGGAGGAGGTCACCAATGCCCGCATCTGGGGTGGAATCCACACCCGCACCGCCGACGTCGAAGGCGCCAAGATCGGCAAGCAGGTAACCGCCTATATGGTCAAGCATTACTTCAAACCCAGGAATCACTGACGCCACCCGGCGGCGGAGCTTTTATCGGCCGAATGCGGACACGCGGCAGGCGTAACGGCCACGAGGCCCGGGCTGTGAGCAGGGCGGAGTGGCCGGCGCGCCCTGAACACCCAGAATGGGGGTCCGGCCATGGGCCTGGGCGGTCCGCGAATCCGGTGCGACGATGCGGACATGGAATATCTGAACGCGGTCGAAGCTGAATTGAAGTCCGTCTCGCCCGGCATGGAAGGGAAGCTGTGGAGCCGCACGCCGGGCAACAAATTCGACACGATTGGCGATGACGCCGCTTCCTGGATATTGCAGGTTCCCGACTGCTGGGGATGGACCGCCTCCAAAGGCATCCCGGCAGGCGCCGAAAAACCCGGCATCAAGAAGCTCCTGAACCGGCTGCGGCACAATCTCGCCCAGGCGAGCAGAACCGTGGACATCACCGGTTTCGGGCCGCCGGACATGATAGGTTCCCCCGCCGGGCCATTTCCGGACGGCAATTTCCTCGACGCCATGTTCGACGGAATCAAGGAAGCCGTCGGACGCCGTGACGAAGGCGATGACCGGTTGATCGTGCGGTTCATGACCGGTGTGGTGGGCGTGGACCGCACGGCCGATCCGTGGGTGTTCCGCGAGGCGCTGATCAAGCGGCTCGGCACGCTGGCCCGCGAGGTCGACCTGCGGGTCTGCTCGATGACGACGCGCGGTGTGTCCTCCTACAACCACACCAAGTTCGTGATCGTGGACGGCCGGTCCGTCATTCACGGCGGCATCAACTGGATGACGAACTACTACATCGAGGAAGGCCCGTTGTTCAGCCGGGGATTCGGCGACACGGCGCCGGTGACCGACCTCGACATCGCCCTGCGCGGCCCGGCGGCCCTGTCGGCCGGCAAGTTCCTGGACATGTTGTGGGAGTGGGCCCGCACCCACGCGGGCTGGGTCAAGTCAGGCTGGATCAAGAACCGCAAGCAGTATCCGGCCTGGATCGCCGTGGAAAAGCCCAGTCCACCGGCCGAGGGATGGTCGTTGTACGACGAGGCCGACGAAGAGCCCTATGTCCCGGGCGACCTTCAGGTGATCTCCGTCGGCAGCCTCGGATACGGCATCCTGGACCGCGACAAGGACTCCGGCTACGAACGGCCGTACGCCGAACGAGAAGAGCAGGCCGCGAGCTACCTGAACAACGAGACCAACCTCGACAGCGCTTTCATGACGGTCAATCCCGACGCGAACGCCATCCGGGCTCTGGTCGCCCACGCGAAAACCAGCATCATCCTGTCCCAGCAGGACATCAACGGATTCACCGGCCTGCCGTTGATGCACGCGCTGTTCGACGTCAGGCTGCTGGACGTTCTCGCCAAGAAGATGATGGACGGCGTCAAGGTCCGGATCGTCATCAGCAATCCCGGGAGCCCGGACTACTCCAACATCAGCAGCGTGGACGTGGCCTACAAATCGTTGTACCAGCGGGTCAGGCTCAAGACCACGTATGACGCGGAGGCGCATCGGGTGCTGAGACACGGCCTGCAGCTGGCGCCGTTGCGCGTGTCGAACGAGCAGACCTGGCCGGGCGGCTACAAATACCGGCTGCACAGCAAAGTGGTCTGCGTGGACGACACGGCGTTCTATGTCGGCTCCAGGAACGTGTATCCCGACACGACCCAGGATCACGGATTCATCGTCCAGGACGAGGCCGCGGCCGCCCAGCTCGTGGAGCATTTCCTCGACAAACAATGGCTCTATTCCAGAAACGCCGCGATCTGCGACTGGCAATGGTGACCTTCAGCTCCGCCGGCCGAGCGCGCGGCGTTCGGCGAGCACGAAAAGCTCGTTGAAGGCGAATCCGAGCAGCCCGAGCAGGGCGATGCCGGCCCACATCCCGGGCAGGTCGAAGCGGGCGTACGACTCGGTCAGGTGGAGGCCGATGCCGTCGCGGGTGCCCGGCAGCAGTTCGGCGAAGACGGTGACGATCAGCGCGAGCGACAGGGCGAGCCGGAGCCCGGCGAAGACCTTCGGCAGCGCGGCGGGCAGGACCACCCGGGTCAGAAGCTCCGCTTTCGAGAGCTTGAACGTTCACTGCATGAGGGACGTGACGTCCAGCGGCTTGGACAACCACCCGGCCTGGCTCATCCAGTCGGCGACGCGTTGCAGCCGGACGGGTTCGTCCTCAACCGGGAAGAACGGCAGCGTGACCCGCTCCGCCGTGGCCCGGTCGACCTGCGTGAACTCGGGCAGCACCGAGGTCACGGACGTGCGGTCGGCCATGAGCCGCCCGGCCGCCTGGACGGCCCGCCGGAAGGCGGCCGAGGCGGCGGGGTTCCTGGCGAACCAGTCCCGCGTGGTGACGTAGCCGGAGATCGGGAACTCGGCGGCCGGGCCGGAGGCGGGGTCGAGGATCTTGCGGGCGCCCAGCTTGGCCGTGGAGACGTAGTTGGCGAAGATGATGTCGGCTTCGCCGTTGAGAAGCATGGGAACGCCCTGCGGGCCCGCCTGGATGGGGACCGGGGCTACCTTGAGCCCTTCCTTTTCGAACAGGCCGTTTTTCAGGGCCACATAAAGGGCGGCGTTGTCGATGATGGGGAGGGTCTACTTTCAGCCCGGTCTTTTCCGGGGGGCCGCTCGGGTTGGGAGCGGCACCGGGATCGCCGCCGCACGCGGTTACGCCGAGTGCCACGGATAAGGCCAGGGCGGTGAACAGGGTGCGGCACGGGAATCTCATGCTGCTGGCTCCCTCTCGTATTCGATCGGCGTGCCGTTCTCTCGATTGTGCGGCATCCATGCGCGAAGATCAGATCTCCTGTCCATCGCCATAACGAATTCGCGGGCTCGGTGCGGTGGGGTACATGCTGGAGTCATGACCGATGATCAGATGGCTGCCGTCCGTGCCTTGATCAAGGCTCATGACCCCGAAGGGTTGCTGGGCATGGGGGCTCCTGACGACGAATACGACCCCGAAGTGCGTGATCTCGTCGCTCTCATCCGCGGCGGAGAAGAGATCACCTCCGACGCTGTCGGCACCATCTGGAACAGGTGGTTCAACAATGTCTCCGACTGGTGCGTCCGGGAACCGGAGCAGGTAAGTGAGGTCGCGGCCGCACTGGAGAGACTTCGCGGCCTACCAGCCGATTCCGCGGAACCTGGCTGTGGCGTGGCCCCGGGCGAATAGAGCAGTTGCGTATTCCCGCATCGACCGGCCAACGATAGGCACGAGCAGAATCACCGGCGCCATTCCGCTCCGGCCCCAGCGGATACGTTTCGCGTTGCGCCCGTCGGAGTGACGAGCGTGGGTTTTGTGCCCGGCGCACGTGGCGGCCACGGGTTTGGAATCTGCAGGAGAGAATGCGCTCATGACCCTCTTCGCCCTGCTTGGTGGCGCCGCAGTCGGCATCCCCGCCGGCATGGCCTCAGTCACACTCATCGAGCGGCTCTCGATCGCTGCCGTGAAGCGATCGCGTGCGCGGCGACAGTCGGCAGCACGTGACGGCGGGTTTCGGCAACAAGACCCGTAACGGCGGCGTGAGGCCCAGCATCACGCCGCCCCCGTACAAGGGGCGGCGTGTCCGCCAGCAGCACCGAGAGGTCGAGCCCATGACTGGCAGCGGTCCGTTTCGGAGACAAGAGCCGGATGTCAGGGGCATGATCACTTGTTTCGACTACAACGCCCGCCACGCGGCGATTCGCCTGAGACGGGGCCGGAGGTACTAGAAATCCCCGGCAATCTGATCCGCGGTCAGGGCTTTTCCCACGGTGCCCGGGGTCGCGTCCGGGGGGGGGCCGGGGGGAGCTGGGCTCCCCCGTGAGGCCAGCCCTCCCCCAGACGCGCGAAGCGCGCCCATGGGGAGGACCGTGCCTTTGGGGTCAGCGCTTGAAGGCGCCGCGTACGTGGACCGGGACGCCCTTGCCGAGCATGCCGGGCAACGTCTGTGCCACGTTCATCGGCAGACGTACGCAGCCGTGCGATGCCGGGGACAGCGGGACCGACAGCGCTCCGTGGAAGGCGATGCCGCCGTTGAAGAAGATCGGGTTGTACAGCTGGCCCAGGTAGCTCTTGTGCCAGCCGCTCCTGCGCCACGTGGTCCGGAAGTTGCCGGTCGGGGTGCGGGCCGAGCCGCAGAAGCGCTGGCTCTTGCCCTGCCACGTCGTCGTCTCGCAGTAGGGGATGCCGCTGCCGGACGAGATGTGGGTGATCAGCTTGGGCTCGCCCTTCACGTACATGACCATGATCTGGGTGCTGAGGTTCACCTCGGCCCTGGTCGGCTTGCCGTTCTTGACGAGGACCTTGGGGAGTTTCGGGGTCTCCAGAGCGTTCCAGGTCCTGCTGCTGATCGTGCTGGTCGGCCTGATGCCGTTGACCTTCTGGAAGGCCCAGATGGCGGTCAGTGTCGAGCCGCCGTAGCGGCCGTCGGCCTTGCCGGGGCGGTAGCCCAGCTCCGCCAGCCGCTTCTGGAGCAGGACGACCGTCTTGCCCTTGGCTCCGAGTTTCAGCTTCTTCTTCGGGGCGGCGAACGTGCTCGCGCCTCCAGCGCTCGCGGCCGTGCCGCTCGTGCTCACCGCCGCCTGTGTGCGCGTGTCTGTTGCCATCTGGCTTGCGGCCGGTACGGCCTCAGCCCCGGCCGTACCCACTCCCGTGAACGCGACGGCCCCCACCGTCACCAGAGCGGCAAAGCCGAGCGCCCCGCGCCGACGAGGTCCCCCCACGTACATCACCCCTCATATCACTAACAATCGAATCAAGGGACCCTACACCACCACCATGTCGAGGTAATCCACGGGTCAATCTGTTTAGAGTGTCGGCATGCCGGAGAAGTTGCCTGCCAACGCCGTCCATGTGGCCGATGTCCTGCGCGGACTCGGAGCGACGGGTGAGATCGTGATATTGCCGGAGATAGCACCGACGGCCGCCACCGCCGCGGCCCAGCTCGGCTGCGAGGTCGGCGCCATCGCCAACAGCCTCATCTTCGACGCCGACGGCGCCCCGCTGCTGGTGCTGACGAGCGGCGCCCACCGGGTCGACGTGGAGCTGATCGCGAGCCTCGTGGGAGTCCGGAAGGTACGCCGGGCCTCGCCCGAGTTCGTCAGGGAGGCGACCGGCCAGCCCATCGGCGGCGTCGCCCCGGTCGGCCATCCTGCCCCGGTCCGTACGCTGGTCGACACCTGGCTCGGCAAGCACGAGGTGGTGTGGGCGGCCGGTGGCCATCCGCACACGGTCTTCCCCACCTCGTTCGACGAACTGGTCCGGATGACCGGCGGCACCCCCGCGGACGTGGAGTAGCGTGCACCGGGTGATCGAGTTTCGCGGCGCGGGACCGGCGGAGTTCGTCGAGCGGCTGGACACCGTGATCGACGTCTACACGGCCGCTATGCGCCCGCCGGTGGAGCAGGTCACCGGTCGCAAGGGCATCATGCACAACCACAGCACGTACCCGCTGTTCCAGTGCTATTTCGCCGAGCTCCGGCAGGTGCCCGCGGTCCGCGCGGGCGCCGTGGACCTCGGTCCGGCCGGTGCGGCGGCGGACGAGCACCAGGTGGTCGGCTTCGCCTACGGTTTCCACGGCGCGATCGGCCAGTGGTGGCACGACGTGGTCACCCGGGCGCTGGCCGAGAAGTCGGGCGGCGAGGCCGCCGACGCCTGGCTCGGCGACGCGTTCGAGCTGGCCGAGATCCACGTGCACCCGGACTTCCAGGGCAAGGGCATCGGCCGGGCGATGATCAACACGTTGTGCGCGGGCAGGAAGGAGCGTTCCGGCGTGCTGTCCACGCACGACCGCCCGACGGCCGCCCGCCACCTGTACGCGGCACTCGGCTTCACCGACCTGCTGACGCACTTCGTCTTCCCCGGCGGCTACGAGGAGTACGCGATCGTCGGCCGGCCCCTCCCCCTTTCTTGACCCTCGGCCGTGTTTGACCGCCGGCACTCCGGGCATCCATTCGATCACATAACGTAACCGTTGATTGACTCCCTGAAGGGGTTGCCATGCCCAGCGCCCCGGACCGCCTCGACGAGCGGCTCAACGCCTTCCACCTGGCGCGGATCTCGGGCACCTGGGCCGGGCCGCTCGTGCTCGCCAGCCGGCCGCCGGACCCCGACGCGATCATCCTGACCGGCAGCGACTGCCTGGCGATCGCCCGGCATCCGCGCATCGTCTCGGCCATGGCGCGGGCGATGGAGGCGGCGGCCGTACCGGAGAAGCAGGATCGTCTGGAGGCGGAGTTCGCGGCCTTCCTCGGCGCGTCCGCGGCGGTGCTGTGCCCGTCGGGGTGGGCGGCGAACACCGGGCTGATCCAGCTGATCGCCGACCCGCACCTGCCCGTCTACCTGGACGAGCGCGCGCATCGCTCGCTGCGGGAGGGCGCGCACGCGGCCCGCGCGCCGGTGGTGTGGTTCCGCCACAACGATCCCGACCACCTGCGCGGCCGCCTGCGCAGGAACGGCTCGGGGGTGATCGCCGTGGACGCGGTCTACGGCGTCGACGGCGCGGTCTGCCCGCTGGCGGAGATGGCCGCGACGGCGCGGGAGTACGAGAGCCTGCTGGTGGTGGACGAGTCGCACGCGCTCGGCACGCACGGGCCGCACGGCGAGGGGCTGGCCGCGCGGGTGGGCGCCGACTTCAGGACGGCCAGCCTGGCCAAGGCGATCCCGGGGCGGGCGGGACTGATCGTCTGCGACCGCCCGGAGTTCGTGCCGTACTTCCGGGCCGAGGCCTTTCCCGCGGTGTTCAGCTCGCCGCTGCAACCGCACGACATCGCGGGCCTGGCCGCGGCGCTGGCGCTGGTGCGCGAGGAGGACTGGCGGCGTACCCGGCTGCGCGAGATCACCCGCCGCCTGCGCCAGGAGATCACCACGCTCGGCTATGCCCCGGAGCCCGGCCACGCCCACATCCTCGCGCTGGGCGCGCGCAGCAGGACCGACGTCCTGCTCGCCCGCGACCTGCTGGAACAGCGCGGCGTCTACGGCTCGGTCTGCTTCCCGCCGTCCGGCTCGCACGAGCGCGGCCTGGTGCGCCTGGCCCTGCACGCGGCCCTGTCCGACCAGGACGTGGACCGCGTGGTGGGCGCCTGCCGCGACATCCGCACGCTGTGCGGATTCTGAGCGGGTACGGCGGGCCTCAGCTCAGACCGCCACCGCCGAGTGGTTGAGCCGCGCGAAGACCTCCGCGGAGGCGCTGGAGCGGTTGAACGTGATGAAGTGGATGCCCGGCGCGCCCTCGTCGAGCAGCCGCTGGCACAGCTCGGCGCCGTGGTCGATGCCCAGCCGCCGCACCGCCGCCGGATCGTCGGCCACGGCCTCGAAGCGCGCGGCCACGTCCGGCGGGAACGGCGCCCCGGACAACTGCTCGGAACGGGCGATCGTGCTCATCTGGGTGACGGGCATGATGCACGGGATGATCGGGGTGGCGCAGCCCTTGGCCGCCACCCGGTCGCGCAGCCGCAGGTAGTCCTCGGCCTGGAAGAACATCTGGGTGATCGCGTAGTCGGCCCCCGCGCGGCACTTCTGTACGAAGTAGTCGGTGTCCGATTCGATCGACGGCGAGCGGGGGTGCTTGTAGGGGAAGGCGGCCACGCCCACGCAGAAGTCGCCGGCCTGGCGGATCAGCCGGACCAGTTCCTCGGCGTAGAGGACGCCTTCCGGGTGCTGGACCCACTCGGCGCCCGGGTCGCCGGGAGGGTCGCCGCGCACGGCCAGGATGTTGCGTACGCCGGCGTCGGCGAAGCGGCCCACCAGGTGACGAAGTTCACGGATGGAGTGGTTGACGGCGGTGAAGTGCGCCACCGGGGTGAGCGTGGTCTCGTGGGCGACGCGTTCGACGATGTCGACGGTGCGGTCGCGGGTGGTGCCGCCCGCGCCGTACGTCACAGAGACGAAGGTGGGGCGGAGCGACTCCAGCTCGCGGATGGCTCGCCACAGCTGCCGCTCGCCTTCGTCGGTCTTCGGCGGGAAGAACTCGAAGGAGAACGACCGTCCACCGGAGGCGAGCAGCTCGCGCACGGTGGGAACACGATCGGGCAGGATGGAGGGTCGACCAAGCGCCATGCACCAAGGTTACCGCCCGCGGATCGAGCGGAGATCGTAGCCTGGTCCACCGCCCGTTAGTCTCATGAGCATGACCACTGACGCCCTGCGCCAGCAGGTGGACCGTTCGCTCAGGCAGTTCGTCGGGCGGCAGGAGCCTGCCCTCGGCGATCCCGACCTGGAGCCGCTGCTGGCGGCGGCGAACGACCTGCTGTCGGGTGGCAAGCGGCTGCGCCCGGCGTTCTGCTACTGGGGCTGGCGCGGCGCGGGCGGCGAGGACGGGCCCGGCATCTTCGCCGCGGCGGCCTCGCTGGAGCTGCTGCAGGCCAGCGCTCTTGTACACGACGACGTCATGGACAAGAGCGATCTGCGCCGCGGCATGCCGTCCGCGCACCGCCGTTTCCAGGCGCTGCACGAAAAGGCCGGCTGGCACGGCGCGGCCGAGCAGTTCGGCGAGGGCGCCGCGATCCTGCTGGGCAACCTGCTGCTCATCTGGTCGGGCGAGATGTGGCGCACCAGCGCGCTGCCGCCGGAGTCGCTGGCGGCCGCGCAGCCGTTGCACGACCACATGCGCACCGAGCTGATGTGCGGCCAGTATCTTGACCTGCTGGAGCAGGCCCACGGCGAGAACTCCTTCGACTCGGCGCTGCGCGTGGCGCTGTACAAGAGCGGCAAGTACTCGGTGGAGCAGCCGCTGCGGCTCGGGCTCGTGCTCGCGGCCCGCAGCGCGGAGCCGTGGATCGACGAGCTCTGCGTGGAGTACGGCCGGCGCGTCGGCATCGCCTTCCAGCTACGCGACGACATCCTGGGCGTGTTCGGCGACCCGGCGCAGACGGGCAAGCCGGCCGGGGACGACCTGCGCGAGGGCAAGCGGACGATGCTGGTGGCCAAGACGCTGGCGGCCGCCTCCTCCGACGACGCCCAGATCGTGCGCCGCCTGCTGGGCGATCCGGCGCTCGACGAGCAGGGGGTGGCGACGCTGCGCGGCATCATCGCCGACACCGGGGCGCTGCAGGAGTGCGAGGACCTGATCGCGTCCTACCTGGACGAGGCGCTCGCGGCGCTGGCCAGGGCGCCGATCACGGAGGAGGCGCGGGCGGCGCTGGACGGCCTGGCCGTCGCCGCCACGTCCCGCAAGTCCTGACCCGGCCGAGCGGCGGGGCCGCACGTCTGACCGACGCACGGCCCCGGACGCCTACCGCATCAGGAGGACAGGCGCTTGGCGAACTCGGCCGCCGCGGCGCCGGGGTCGGCCGCCTCGGTGATGGCACGGACGACCACGGCGCGGCGCACTCCGTAGGAGAGCACCTCGTCGAGGTTGTCCAGGTCGATGCCGCCGATGCCGAACCACGGCCGGTCCGTGCCGAGCGCCGCCGCGTGCCTCAGCAGCGCGGGTCCGGGCGCGTGGCGTCCGGGCTTGGTCGGCGTCGGCCAGATCGGGCCGCAGCAGTAGTAGTCGACGCCCGGCTCCACCGCGGCGGCGGAAGCCTCCGCGGCGGAGTGGGTGGACCGTCCGATGACGATGTCGTCGCCGAGGATCTCTCGTGCGACCGTCACTGGAAGGTCGTCCTGCCCCAGGTGGAGCACGTCTGGGCGGGCCGCGTAGGCGATGTCGGCCCGGTCGTTGACGGCGAGCAGTTTGCCGTGCCGGTCGCAGGCGTCGCGGAAGACCTCGAGCAGCGCGAGCTCTTCGCGCGCCTCGAGTCCCTTCTCCCGCAACTGGACGATGTCCACGCCGTTGGCCAGCACGGCGTCGAGGAAGTCGGCCAGGTCGCCGCGTCCTCGCCGCCCGTCGGTGCAGAGGTAGAGGCGGGCCTCAGAAACCGAGGGCCTGGGCACGCCGCTTGACCTCTGTGTGCCGACCGGCCTTGATCGCGTCAACGGGCGATCCTGGCAGTGAGTCATCTGGGGTGAAGAGCCAGCGCAGGGCTTCGGCTTCGTCGTAGCCGGCGTCCTGCAGCACGGTGAGCGTGCCTGGCAGGCCCTTCATCACTTCCTTTCCGTCGAGGAAGACCGCGGGCACTTGGGGCCCGCCGCTGCCTCGCCGTACGCCGAGGAGCTTGTGGTCTTTGAGGAGTTGCTTGGCCCGCCCGATCGTGAGATCCAGGCGCGCGGCCACTTCGGGGAGAGTGAGCCACTCGCTGACGAGCTGGTCGGTCTCCCGGTCGATCTGTGCAACAGAAAGCGTCACGAAACCACAACTACCACATGGAGTGCTTGCTCAAACAACACAATCTCGTAGGGTCACATCCGGATCTACCAGGCGTTCCACATCAAGACGGGCGCCAGCCTCGATGAGACGGCGGCCCTGGACGAGGTCGCGGGGCCGGTCGGCGGCCAGCACGGCGGTGATCCGATCTTCCGCGGTCAGCCACACCGCCGACCACTTCTCCCCCTCGCGGTACACGACCCGGCCGCCCGCGGGGTGATATCCGGCGTATTGCAGCATGTGACCGAACTGCTCCGACCAGAAGTACGGCACCGGGTCGTAGACCGCCTTCTCGCCCAGCAGCGTGGCGGCGGCCACGTCGGGAGAGTTGAGCGCGGTGTCCCAGTGTTCGACGCGCATCCGGGTCTGGAACCGGCGCGACCACCAGCTGGCGCAGTCGCCGACGGCCACCACGCCGGGCAGGGAGGTACGCAGGTGCTCGTCGGTGACGACGCCGTTGTGCAGGTCGATGTCGGCGTCGGCGAGCCATTCGAGCACCGGGCGGGCGCCGATGCCGGAGACCACGACGTGCGCGGGCACGAACTCGCCGCCGACCAGCTCCACGCCGCCTTCGACGACCTCGCTGACCATCGTGTCGAGCCGCAGGTCGACGCCCTCGTACCAGGGCAGCGTGCGCGCGCCCATCTCGCCGATCGCGTGCGACAGCGGCGTGCCGGCCGCCTCGATCACGGTGACCACGCAGCCCGCCTTGCGCGCCGCGGTCGCCACCTCGGCGCCGATCCAGCCCGCGCCCACCACGGCCACCCGCGCGCCGGGCACCAGGGCGGCCCGCAGCACGTGGGCGTCGTCGAGCGTACGCAGCACCAGCTGGGGGCCCTCGCCCGGCAGCCGGATCGGCTCGGAACCCGTCGCGATCACCAGGCCGTCGTAGGGCAGCTCGCCCTCGGTGGTCTCCACCACGCCCTCACGCAGGCTCTTCGCGGCCACGCCCGGCCGGAAGTCGGTTCGCAGGGCGGCCAGGTCGGTGTCGACGAAGCTGTCGTCGCTCGTGCCCAGCAGCACCGCCTTCGACAGGGGTGGACGGTCGTAGGGCCGGTGCCGCTCCTCGCCGAGGAGAGTGATCCTTCCTTCGAACCCGCGCCCGCGCAGCGATTCGACGCTGCGTACTCCGGCCAGGCCGGCTCCCACCACCACCACGTGATCCACGGTTCCGACCATACCGGGGTCATTCGTGGGAGTGCCTGCCGAGGCCGTAGGCTGGGACCGTAAGACGCGCGGGAGTCCGGCCTTAACCGGACTGAGAGGAAGGCTTCATCGGGCCTTCGACCGCAAGACACCTGATCCGGATCATGCCGGCGTAGGGAGCGGACATGCACGTGATCGTGGGCGGCGGCGTCGTCGGGCTCAGCGTGGCCTGGCGCCTGGCCCGCTCAGGACGGCCCGTCACCGTCGTCGACCCCGCGCCCGCCTCGGGCGCCACCCACGCCGCGGCGGGGATGCTCGCGCCGGTGAGCGAGGTCACGTTCACCGAGGAGCCGTTGCTGCGCCTGGGCGCGGCCTCGCTGGCGCGCTGGCCCGCCTTCGCCGCCGAACTGATCGCCGACGCGGGCCTCGGCCCCGGGGCGCTCGACTACCGCGCCGACGGCACGCTCGACGTGGCCTTCGGCGCCGACGACCTGGCCGTCCTGGAGGAGACTGCGGGCTTCATGGAGAAGCTGGGCCTGCGGGTCGAACGGCTCAGCGGGCGCGAGTGCCGCCGCCTGGAGCCCATGCTCGCGCCGTCGGTGCGCGGCGGCCTCCTGGCGCCCGGCGACGCCTGGGTGGACCCGCGCAGGGTCGCCGGCGCGCTGCTGGCCGCCTTGGAGCGCCTCGGGGTCCCGATCGTGCGGGCGCGGGTGCGCGAGCTGCTGCGCGGCGATGAGGGCGTCCAGGGTGTACGGCTGAGCCCGGGTGACTCCGGCGGCGAGCCGTACCCAGAGCCGGATCGGGAGGAGCTGCGCGCCGAGCGGGTGGTGCTGGCGGCGGGGGCGTGGAGCGGCGCGCTGGCCCCGGTGCCGGTGCGGCCGGTGAAGGGGCAGATCCTGCGCCTGCGCTCGCAGCGGCCGCTCCTGGGCAGGTGCGTGCGGGGCACGGTGCACGGGCTGCCCGTCTACCTGGTGCCGCGCGGCGACGGCGAGCTGGTCGTGGGGGCCACGCAGGAGGAGCTGGGGTTCGACACCCGGGTGACCGCGGGCGGGGTGTACGAGCTGCTGCGCGACGCCCGCGAGCTGGTGCCGGGGGTGAGCGAGCTGGAGCTGGCGGAGGTGGTGGCGGGGCTGCGGCCCGGCACGCCGGACAACCTGCCGCTCATCGGGCCGGGTGCTGAGCCGGGGCTGCTGGTGGCCACCGGGCATCACCGGGGCGGGGTGCTGCTGGCCCCGCTCACGGCCGCCGTCCTCATGGGCGAGGAGCGCGAGCTGTCGTCCTTGTGCTCGCCCGCCCGGTTCACGCCCTAGGTCGCACCGCCTCCAGAAACAACCCGAATTTTCATCCCGAAGGGGGATATTTCATGAATGTGACGATCAATGGGGCCGCGCATGAGGTGCCCCGCGGGACGACGGTGGCGCAGGCCGTACGGACGCTGACCGAAGCCACCAAGGGCGTCGCGGTGGCCGTGAACGACGAGGTGGTCACGCGCAGCTCGTGGGAGACCACGGCGCTGGCCGACCGCGACCGGGTCGAGGTGCTGACGGCGGTGCAGGGTGGATGAGCTGATCATCGGCGGGGAGAAGTTCGCCTCCCGCCTCATCATGGGCACCGGCGGCGCCCCCTCGCTGGAGGTGCTCGACCAGGCGCTGGCCGCCTCGGGCACCGAGCTGACCACGGTGGCGATGCGGCGGCTCGACCCGTCGGCGCCCGGCTCCGTGCTCGACGTGCTGCGCGAGCGCGGCATCAAGGTGCTGCCCAACACCGCGGGGTGCTTCACCGCGGGCGAGGCGGTCCTGACCGCCCGGCTGGCCCGCGAGGCGCTCGGCACCAACTGGGTCAAGCTCGAAGTCATCGCCGACGAGCGCACGCTGCTGCCCGACCCGATCGAGACGTTCGACGCGGCGGAGCGGCTGGTGGCCGACGGGTTCGTGGTGCTGCCCTACATCGGCGACGACCCCGCGCTGGCCCGCCGCCTGGAGCAGGCCGGGTGCGCGGCGGTCATGCCGCTCGGCGCGCCCATCGGCTCCGGGCTCGGCATCCGCAACCCGCACAACATCGAGCTCATCGTCGAGGCCGCCTCCGTGCCGGTCATCCTGGACGCCGGGATCGGCACCGCCAGCGACGCCGCGCTCGCCATGGAGCTGGGCTGTGACGCGGTGCTCCTGGCCACCGCGGTGACCAGGGCGCAGCGGCCCGAGCTCATGGCCGCGGCGATGAAGCAGGCCGTTCAGGCCGGCCTGATGGCGCGCCGGGCCGGGCGCATCCCCCGCCGCCGCTATGCTGAAGCGTCCTCGCCCATGCACCCTTAGTGACGACGGAGTGCCACGTAATGGCATCGGTTTCGGATGGTCAGGCCCCTCCAGTGGCAAAACGACCGTAAACTCGGCCACGTGGACACGACGACCGCGGACCCTCTCGTCGGGCGACTGCTCGACGGGCGCTATCGCATCGAGTCCCGGATCGCCCGGGGCGGGATGGCGACCGTCTACCTCGCGCTCGACGTCAGGCTCGACCGCACGGTAGCGCTGAAGGTCATGCACCGCTCGCTGGCCGAGGACCCCGCGTTCGTACGCCGGTTCATCGGCGAGGCCAAGTCCGTGGCCAGCCTCTCCCATCCCAACGTCGTGCACGTCTTCGACCAGGGCACCGACGGCGACATCGTCTACCTGTCGATGGAGTACGTGCCGGGCAAGACGCTGCGCGACATCCTGCGCGAGCGGGTCAGGCTGCCCGCCCGCGAGGCCCTGGAGATCATGATCCCGGTGCTCGCCGCGCTCGGCGCCGCCCACCAGAGCGGGATGGTCCACCGCGACGTCAAGCCGGAGAACGTCCTGCTGACCGACGACGGCCGGGTCAAGGTCGTGGACTTCGGCCTGGCCCGCGCCATCGAGGCCACGAACCAGACTCGCACCGGCGTGATGATCGGCACGATCGGCTACATGTCGCCCGAGCAGGTGACGACCGGCGGCGCCGACGTGCGCAGCGACGTCTACGCCGCGGGGATCATGCTGTTCGAGCTGGTCACCGGGCAGCAGCCCTACGACGGCGAGACGCCCATGTCGGTGGCCTACCGGCACGTGCACGACAGCGTGCCGCCGCCGTCGTCGCTGGTGCATGAGACGCCGCCGCTCATCGACACGCTCGTCACCCACGCCACCGCCCGCGACCCGCAGGACCGGCCGGCCGACGCCACCGCGATGCTGGTCGCCGCCGTCGACGCCCACCGGATGCTGCCGAGGCAGAGCACCCCGCCGCACACCTCGCCCCACAGCGGGGCGCACGCCCGCATGTCGGGCCCGCAGCACGTGCCGCCGCCCAGCCACACGCTCATCCAGCCGCGCGCCGACCTCCACACCGCCCCGCCGGCGCCGCCGCGCCGGTCGCGTGGCAGTGGCAAGGGGTTCAAGCCCAGCTGGTTCCTCATCGGGCTGGCCACCGTGATGGTCGCCGCGATCGCGATGACCGGCGCGTACTTCGCGCAGACCCGCTACGTCAAGGTGCCCACCCTGATCGGGGAGAACGTCGACGTCGCCATAAAGAACGCCCAGGGGATGGGCTTCGTCGTCAAGCCCGCCGAGGGCCGCCACGACGAGAAGTACGGCAAGGGGCTCGTGCTCAGCACCGATCCCGTCGCCGGGTCCGAGCTGGCGGAGGGCTCGACGCTGACGATCGTGCCGTCGCTGGGGCCGAAGCGCGTGGCCGTACCCAAGACCCAGGGCATGTCGGAGGCCGACGCGCGCGCCGCGATCGCCGCGGCGGGGCTGCAGGTCGGCAACGTGCGGCGGATCGAGAACCTCCAGGTGCCCCGCAGCACCGTCATCCGCTCCTCGCCCGACGTGGGCGAGCAGGTCAAGGAGGGCTCGAAGATCGGGCTGTTCGTCAGCGCCGGGCTGATCATGCCGGACGTCGGCGGCATGCCCAAGGACGAGGCCGCCGCCTACCTGGGCGAGCGCGGGCTCGGGGTGCAGGTCAACGAGGTCGACGACGACGCCGAGCCGTGCACGGTCATCGCCCAGAGCCCCAAGGCCAAGTCCGAGGTGGACAAGGGCACGCCCGCGCAGCTCACGATCTCGCGCTGCCGCGACTTCTTCGACTGGTTCCGGGGCGACGACGACGAGGCCCGTGACGACGCCGAGTTCCGGATCGTGCCGCAGGTGATCGGCAAGACCGTCAACGACGCCAGGAGCGAGTTGTCGGCGCAGGGGTTCAAGGTCAGGGTGCGCAGCCTGTTGGGCGGGGATGTGGTGCGCTACCAGCGGCCCACGCCGAACAGCGAGCGTCCGCCGGGCGCGCTGGTGTACCTCTGGCGGTGAACCTTTCGCCGTCTCGCGCGGTATGAGGTTCATGAGAGTCGCTGTGGTACTGGCCGCTGTGGCGGTCGTGGCCGGGTGCACGTCATCGGGTACGGCCGCGCCTCCTCCCACCGCTTTCGCCCGGGGCGATCGGCCCATGACGCCGCTGGCCGGCGAGCCGCTGACCGGCAGCGGGCTGCGGCTGCTGGTGACCGGGGCTCATGCGTACCTGCTGGAGGTGGACTCCGGGCGGCGGACGGCCATCGAGGGGCTGCCGCCCGGCAGGGAGTACTGGGGGTTCTCGGCGGGGCGGACCGTGGTGGCCGCGGTCAGGCCCGGCCGGCGCGATCCCGGGCGGGTCTACGTGCTCGACGGCGTGCGGGCACGGGCGCTGGCGGACGGGGTGTGGGCGTTCGCCTCGCGCGACGGGCGCGGGGTATGGGTGACGCGGCCCGCCGGGTCCCGGTGCGAGCTGCGCGAGTTCTCCTTCACCGGTACGGCTTCGCGGCCCGGGTTCCCGGTCGATTGTGACGAGGCGCCCTTCGCCGACTCCGTGCTCGGCCTGCTGGCCAACCGGAACGACGGGACCATGGCCGTGCTCTCTCGCGACAGCGGGCGGCCGTTGAGCGTGTCCAGGGGTGAGCCCGGGTGGCACGTGCTGGGGACCACGCGGCGGCAGGCGCGGGCGCTGGTGCGCTCGCTCGGGGCTTCCGGGAGTGAGTCGCTCGGGCTGCTGGATCCCGCCACCCGCCGGGTCACCCCGGTGCCGTTTCCGGCCACAGAAGGGCGTGCCGCGGAGGCGGTGCCCGGCCCGGACGGGCGGCTGCTGGCCGTCCGGTTCGTGGATCCGGCGTTTCCCGGGCCCCGGCAGTACCTGGACGTGTGGGTGCTGGACATCGGGACGCTCCGGTGGACCCGGCTGCCGTCGATGCCGGTGCCCGCCTCGATCAAGACCACGTCCATGGCGTGGACCCCGGACGGGCGGCTGGTGCTGACGGGGGACTACGTGATGACGGACAAGGTGTATCCGGCCGAGCCGGACTACGCGTCGATGGTGGTGGACTGGCGGCCGGGCGAGGGTGCGGTGCGGGTGAAGCGGCTGCCGGTCGCGCGGGGCGAAGTCGCCGTCCTCGCCCCGCGCTGACCGCTTCCCCGCTATCCCTGGCTCCCCCCGCTCTGCGGGCTGCCCGGGGTGTTCGGGCAGAGGACCGACTCCGCCGCCTTGGAGATGGCCCTGACCACGTTCAGGCTTGGCTCGGCGTCCAGCGTGGTGGAGATCGCGAAGTGCTTGCGTCCGTCGCGGGTGCTGACGGTCGCCGAGGTGAAGCCGGGGGCGCCGCCGTTGGTCTGCACGATCTGCCCGCCGCACGGCGGTGGCGGCAGCGGAGGCCCGCCCTCCGGCGGGTCGGTGATCACTCGCTGGAGGTCGGCCGGCAGGAGCCTGCCCTGGAGGAAGGCCCGCCGGTAGGTGCTCATGTCGCGGGCCGTGGAGATGACGCCGCCGGCGCCGTGTCCCCAGCTGGCGTTCAGGCGGTCCATGTCGTGGAGCCTGCCGTCGGGGCCGGGCGCGTAGCCGTGGCCGTGCGGGCCCTTGATGGCCTGCGGGGGCCGGATCGGCAGGTAGGTCCCGCTCATCCCCAGCGGCCGGAAGAACCGCCGCTCGAACTCGGTCGCCAGGCTCCTGCCCGTGATCCGCTCGATGATCATGGTGAGCAGCGTGTAGTTGGCGCTGGAGTAGGAGTACTTCTCCCCCGGCTCGCCGGTACGCGCCTGCGCCCGCGAAACCCTGAGCAGGTCGGCCGGGCGGTAGTAGGTGGTGAAGTCGAAGACGTCGACGAGGTCCGGCCTGAACCACTCCGGTACGCCGGAGGTGTGCCTGATCAGCTGCCGCACGGTGATCTCGGCGGCCCGTTCGACCAGGTCCTTCTCGGCCACGACCGGCAGCACGTCGGCGAGCTTGTCGTCGAGGCCGAGCCTGCCCTCCTTGACGAGCTGGAGGATCACGGTGGCGGTCATCCCCTTGGTCTGGGAGCCGATCCGGTAGCGCGCGTCCGTCGGGATCTTCCCGCCCTTCCCGCCGAGCAGCCGCGACCCGGCGCTGCTGCGGCCCACGCGCCTGCCGTCCACGTACAGCTCGCCGATCGCCCCCAGCACGCCGTTCGCGTCGGCCAGTCCGGCGATGGCCCGCCGTACGTCGTCCGTGCCGGGGTCCACCCGGGCGGTGGCGGGCTGGGCCAGGCCCAGCGCGAGTACGGCACCGGCCAGTCCCGCGGTCATACGTTTCCCCACAATGGTCCCTTCAACGTCCGGCGGCACGAGGAGGTGTCCCTCACGCCGAGGATCTTTGTAGGGCCAGTGGTGCTAAGTCCCGATAAATCAGGCGGTCAGCGCGCGTTCCAAAGGGGTGCGGAAGCGGGGGGTGACCTTGGCTCCGGCCAGCCAGGTGGCCAGGCCGGCCGCCTCCACCTCGATGGCGGAGCGGGCCTCGGAACCCACGTCGGACAGCAGGCGCCAGACGATCTCGCCGTCCGCCCGGGTGGCCCAGCCGCCCACCACCTGGCCGTTCCACCAGACGGTCGGGCCCACGTTGCCGCTGCGGTCGAACAGGTCGGCGCGGTACTCCCGGGGGAGGTACCAGTCGCGCCCCTGCCAGCCCATCGGGGTCGGGTCCAGCGCGGGCAGCAGGGCCGCCCACGGCTCAGGCTCCGGGGGTTCGGGGTCGCCGGGGAGGACGTAGCCGGTGCCCTCGTCCAGCTCGACCTCTGTCGCGTCCAGCGCCTTCAGCGCACGGCGGGTGTCGCCCAGCGTCCAGCCGGTCCACCACTTGATGTCGGCCTCGGTCCCCGGGCCGAAGGCGCGCAGCCACCGCTCCACGAGCGCGGACTGGGCCTGCTCCACCGGCAGACCGGGCATCGGCCCGGCCAGGGCCCACTTGTGCTGGCCGCTGATCCACGAGCCCGCCGGGCGGCCGCGGCGCACCACCGTGCCGTCCATGGCCATCAACGTCAGCAGGCGCGTGGCCACGCCCTGGCGGGTCTCCTGGCGGGTGCCGGGGGCGTACACGATCTGCCGGCGTAGTTCGGGCACGACGGCGCCGAGTTCGGTGGCGGCGGCCTCGCCGAGCTCGCCCAGCGCCGTGACCACCGCGGCCTCCGCGGCGGCGATCCACTCCTCGTCGTACGGCCCGCCCTCGGCGAAGTGCTTGACCAGCACCCGGCGTTCCCTGGCGGCGATGGCCACGGTCGAGGAGTGGTGCACGACGGGGACGAGCGCCTCGGGCACGACGAAGACGGTGCGCCGCATGCCGGTCATCCGCACGAGGGTCCGGTCGGCGTAGAGCGCCTTCTCCACCGCCGAGACCGTGGGCAGGGCGAGGCGGGCGCCCGCCGACAGGAACACCGTCGCGGGATCGGTCGCGTGCAGTGCCACGACCGACTCCACGGCCTGCTCGACGCCGGCCGCCTTGCGCGCCAGCGCGTGCCGTACGCCCAGGCGGGCGCGCCGCTGCCGCGCGGTGATCCGCTCCACGAGTGCCTCCATCCTTTTGGCCGAGGCCACCATCGCACACAACGCGCTCTTCAGCCGCACCGGCTTGGCACAACGCACAAGCTGATCGCGTACGGCACCCGCCAGCTTCGGACGTCTGGCGGCTAGACCGGCCACGAGGCCGCTGGGTGTACTGAAACGGCACTCAGGCACCGCGCTGCCCGCCACCGGGCAGACCTACGGGCCCCGTCCACAGCGAAGGAGCCTGCATGACCCTGATGTTCCTGAACGGCGGCGCCATGCGGGGCGGACCGCTGCACCACCTGCTCGGCGACGCGCCACTCGTGGCCGAGACCCGTACGGCGGCCAAGTACCGCTTCTACTCCGTCGGCGGCCGCTGCCCCGCGCTGTACCCGGTCTCGCACGGCGGCGCCGAGATCGACGGCGAGCTGTACGACCTGGACCTGGACCGGCTGCGTGACCAGGTCCTGCCGGCCGAGCCGCCGGAGCTGGAGCTGGGGGTGATCGAGCTGGCCGACGGCAGGTCGGCGCTGGCCATGCTGCTGCGCCGGCCGAACACCTCGCACGCCGAGCTGGCCGACATCACCGACTTCGGTTCCTGGACGACCTACAAGGAGAGAGCGTGAGGTTCGACGTCAACTGCTCCATCCTGTTCACCGGCCTCCCCCTGCTGGAGAGGCCGGCCGCGGCCAAGGCCGCCGGGTTCGAGGGGGTGGAGTTCTGGTGGCCGTTCGCGGCCGCCGTACCGGATGACCATGAGGTGGACGCGTTCGTCGCCGCGGTCGAGGACGCGGGGGTGCGGCTGGTCGGGCTGAACTTCGCCGACGACATCGCCGAGGGCGGGCGCGGGCTGTTCTCGCGGCCCGCCGACCGGGCGCGGCTGCGCGACAACCTCGACGTCGCGGTCGGCATCGCGCAGCGGCTGGGATGCACGGCGCTCAACGCCCTGTACGGCAACCGCGTCGCCGGCCAGGAGCGGCAGCAGGACGTGCTGGCGCTGGAGAACCTGGCGCTGGCCGCGCGCAAGGCGGCGGCGATCGGCGCGGTGGTGCTGGTCGAGGCGCTCAATAGCTACGAGTCGCCGTCCTACCCGCTGGTGTCGGTGAAGGGCGCGATCGACGTGATCGAGAACGTCGGGGAGCCGAACGTGCGCTTCCTGTGCGACCTGTACCACCTGGCCCGCATGGGCGAGGACCTGACCGCGGCTCTCGCACATCCGCTGGTCGGCCACGTCCAGATCGCCGACGCGCCGGGCCGCGGCCGTCCGGGGACCGGGGAGATCCCGCTCAAGCGCCTCCTGGACGGCTACGACGGCTGGGTGGGGCTGGAGTACAAGGACCCCGGCCTCGACTTCGACTGGATCAAGGAGTTCAGCTAGTGAAGATCGGTTTCATCGGGCTCGGGATCATGGGCAGGCCCATGGCCGGGCATCTGGTCAAGGCGGGACACGAGGTGACCGGCTACGACCTGAACCCCGTGGAGTTCGGGGGCGCCCTCGCGGGCGGCGTGGCCGAGGCGGTGAGCGGGGCGGACGTGGTGATCACCATGCTGCCCGCCGACCCGCAGGTCGAGGCCGTTTTCCCGGAGATCTCGGCGAACGCCCGGCCGGACGCCCTGTACATCGACTTCTCCACCATCACCCCGCAGACCTCGCTGAAGGTCGCCCAGCAGT
Organism: Nonomuraea sp. NPDC059023; assembly: GCF_042740095.1. Lineage (NCBI taxonomy): Bacteria > Bacillati > Actinomycetota > Actinomycetes > Streptosporangiales > Streptosporangiaceae > Nonomuraea > Nonomuraea sp. NPDC059023. The sequence continues at coordinate 191,556 of NZ_JBHYIO010000003.1, forward strand.
GGAAGCGCAGCCTCGACGCCCCGGTCTCCGGCGGGGAGAAGGGCGCGGTCGACGCGGTCCTGTCGATCATGGTGGGCGGCTCGGCGGACGACTTCGAGGCCGCGAAGCCGGTCTTCGAGGCCGTCGGCACGACGTACAAGCTGGTCGGCGGCCCGGGGGCCGGCCAGTACGTGAAGGCCGCCAACCAGCTCGTCGTCGGCGGCACCTACGCGCTCGTCGCCGAGGCGATCGTGCTGATGGAGGCGGCGGGGGTGGACGCCGCCGCGGGCCTGGACGTGCTCGCCGGCGGCCTGGCCGGCAGCCGCATCCTGGAGCTCAAGCGCGCCTCGATGCTGGCCCGCGACTTCCGGCCGGGCTTCCGCATCGACCTGCACCACAAGGACATGGGCATCATCCTCGACGCCGCCCGCGGCGCCGAGGTGGCCATCCCGATGGGCGCGCTGACCGCGCAGCTCGTCGCCGCCGCGCGGGCACAGGGGCACGGCGGCCTCGACCACTCCGCCCTGCTCAAGGTCGTCGAAGGGCTCAGCCGATGAAGATGCCAGCGATGGAGGCCGTCGTCCACGTCCTGCGGTCGGAGGGCGTCGACGTCGCCTTCGGCTGCCCGGGCGCGGCCATCCTGCCCCTGTACAAGGCCATGGAACGGCTCGGCGGCATCGAGCACCTCATCGTCAGGCACGAAGAGGGCGCCACCCACATGGCCGACGGCTGGGCGCGCACCAACGGCCGGGTCGGCGTCGCCATCGGCACCTCGGGCCCGGCCGGCACCAACATGATCACCGGTCTGTACACCGCGATCGCCGACTCGATCCCGATGATCTGCATCACCGGCCAGGCCGCCTCGACGAAGCTGCACCAGGAGGCGTTCCAGGCGGTCGACATCGTGGAGATCGCCAAGCCCGTCACCAAGTGGGCCGTGCAGATCAAGGAGGCCGCCCAGGCCCCCTGGATCTTCCGCGAGGCCTTCCGCATCGCGCGATCGGGCCGCCCGGGGCCGGTCCTGATCGACATCCCGGTGGACATCGCCAAGCAGGAGATCGAGTACGACCCGGTCATCGACGCGCCGCTGCCCGTCACCCAGGCGCACCCGCACCCGCCGCGGGTCGAGCGCGCTCTGGACATGCTGCTGGCCGCCGAGCGGCCGATCATCCTGTCCGGCGGCGGCGTCATCCTCGCCGACGCCTCGCGGGAACTGGCCGAGCTGGCCGAGCTGCTGCAGATCCCGGTGCAGGCCACGCTCATGGGCAAGGGCTCCATCGACGAGGACCACCCGCTGTACTGCGGCATGACCGGCATCCAGACCTCCCAGCGGTACGGCAACGCCTCCTTCCTGGAGTCGGACCTGGTGCTCGCGCTCGGCGCCCGGTTCGGCGACCGGCACACCGGCACGCTCGACGTCTACCGGGGCTCGCGCAAGTTCATCCACGTGGACATCGAGCCGACGCAGCTCGGCCGGGTCTTCGGTCCTGACCTGGGCATCGTCTCCGACACCCGGCTGTTCCTGCGGGCGGTCATCGCGCTGGCGCGTGAGCGCGGCGTGAGCCGTACGCCGGGGGCGTGGGTGGCGCGCGTGCGGGAGCTCAAGCGCACGCTCACCCGCCGCGAGGACTTCGACGACGTGCCGATCAAGGCGCCGCGGGTCTACAAGGAGATCAACGAGTACTTCGACGACGAGACGTACTTCGTCACCGCGATCGGCCTCTACCAGATCTGGGGCGGCCAGCACCAGAAGGCCGGCAAGCCGCGCCGCTACCAGGTGTGCGGGCAGGCCGGGCCGCTCGGCTGGGAGATCCCGGCGGCCATCGGCGTGAAGAAGGCCAGGCCGGAGGCCACCGTCGTGGGAGTCGTGGGCGACTACGGTTTCCAGTTCCTGGTCGAGGAACTGGCGGTGGCGGCGCAGTACAACGTGCCGTTCGTGCTGGTGATGCTCAACAACGAGTACCTGGGGCTGATCCGGCAGGCCTCGATCGGCTACGACATGAACTACGAGGTGAACATCCACTACGACGAGTTCGGCTCGGACAACGTCAAGATCATGGAGGCGTACGGCTGCGCCGGCACGCGCGTCTTCGACCCGGCCGAGATCCGTTCCTCGCTGGAATGGGCCACGAAGGAGGCCGGGCGGACCTCGCGGCCCGTGCTGGTCGAGATCATGATCGAGCGTGAGGCCAACACCCCGCACAGCCTGTCGTCCATCGACGCGGTGCGGGAGTTCGAACCCCTTCCGGAGCAGGTGTGATGATAGGCACGCCTTCCTGCCCGCTCGCACCGGGCAGGAAGGCGCGTCCGGCCATTCTGTAACAGCTCGCGAGGAGTTCGTAGTGGTGGAGCACGTGCTTGTTGCCCCCGACAAGTTCAAGGGGTCGCTCACGGCGGCCGAAGTGGCCTCCCGGGTCAGCGCCGGCCTGGGTGTCGCGACGGTCGAGCTGCCCGTGGCCGACGGTGGCGACGGAACCGTCGATGCCGCCGTGGCCTGCGGTTTCGAGCGCGTGCCCCTGACCGTCACCGGTCCCACCGGCGAGCCCGTCGAGGCCGCGTACGCCTGGCGGGCGCCGGTCGCCGTCGTCGAGATGGCCGAGGCTTCCGGGCTGCGCAGGCTGCCCGGCGCGCCGGACGCGCTCGGCGCCACCAGCTACGGCACCGGCGAGCTGATCGCGGACGCGGTCAAGCGGGGCGCCACGCGCATCGTGCTGGGCATCGGCGGCAGCGCCTCCACCGACGGAGGCGCCGGGATGGCGCGGGCGCTGGGCGCCCGGTTCCTGGACGAGACGGGTGCGGAGCTGCCCGAGGGCGGGGCCGCGCTGCGGAACCTGGCGAAGATCGACATGTCCGCCTTTATCGACCTTTCCGGGGTCGAGGTGGTGGTCGCCAGCGATGTCGACAACCCGCTGCTCGGCCCGCACGGTGCCGCCGCCGTCTACGGGCCCCAGAAGGGCGCCTCGGCCGAGGACGTCCAGGTGCTTGAGACCGGGCTGGCCCGGCTGGCCGCCAGGGCCGCCGCCACTCATGGCCTGGTCGGCGCGGTGGAGCACGACGGCACGCCCCGGCCCATGGGCGTCGCGGGCGCGCCCGGCGCGGGCGCGGCGGGCGGGGTCGGGTTCGCCGCCCTCGCCTTCCTGAAGGCCGAGATCCAGCCGGGCATCGAGTACCTGCTCGACCTGCTCGGCTTCGGCGAGCAGGTACGCGGCGCCCGCCTCGTCGTCACCGGCGAGGGCTCGCTCGACGAGCAGTCGCTGCGCGGCAAGGCCCCCGTGGGCGTCGCCAGGGCCGCGGCCAGGGCGGGCGTACCCGTCGTGGCCGTCTGCGGGCGGCGCACGCTCACCGACGAGCAGCTCAATGCCGCCGGGATCCGCGCCGCCTACGCGCTCAGCGACATCGAGCCCGACCTGGACCGCTGCATGGCCGAAGCCGGCCCGCTGCTCGAACGGCTGGCGGCGCGCATCGCCGCCGAATGGAGGTGAGATGGACGACCTGGTGATCCGGTCGCGGCGCGTGGTGACCCCGGAGGGGGTGCGCGCGGCGGCGGTGGCCGTACGGGAGGGGAAGATCGCGGCGGTGCGCCCGCACGAGGCGCGCACGCCCGCGGCCGCCGAGCTCGACCTCGGCGAGGTGGCGCTGCTGCCCGGCCTGGTCGACACCCACGTGCACGTCAACGAGCCGGGCCGCACGCACTGGGAGGGGTTCGCCTCCGCGACGCGCGCGGCGGCGGCGGGCGGCGTCACCACGATCGTGGACATGCCGCTCAATTCGCTGCCGCCGACCGTGACGCCCGCCGCGCTCGCCGCCAAGCGGGCCGCCGCCGCCGGGCAGTGCTTCGTGGACGTCGGGTTCTGGGGCGGGGCGGTGCCCGGCAACGTCAAGGAGCTGCGGCCGCTGCACGAACGGGGCGTGTTCGGCTTCAAGTGCTTCCTGTCGCCGTCGGGCGTGGAGGAGTTCCCGCCGCTGTCACTCGACGAGGTACGCCGCGCGCTGGCCGAGATCGCCGCCTTCGACGGCCTGATGATCGTGCACGCCGAGGACCCCGCGCTGCTGACCGATCCGGCCGGCCCGGGCTACCCCGAGTTCCTCGGCTCGCGCCCCGGCTCGGCCGAGCGCAGCGCCGTCGAGCAGGTGATCAGGCTGACCCGGGAGACCGGCGCCCGCACGCACGTCCTGCACGTCTCCAGCGCCGACTGCCTGGAGCCGCTGCGCGCCGCGCGGGCCGAGGGCCTGCCGATCAGCGCCGAGACCTGCCCGCACTACCTGACCATCGCCGCAGAGCAGGTGCCCGAGGGCGCGACCGCGTTCAAGTGCTGCCCGCCCATCCGCTCGGCCGCCAACCGCGACCTGCTCTGGCAGGGACTCGCCGACGGCGTGCTGACCTGCGTCGTCTCCGACCACTCGCCGTCACCCGCCGACCTGAAGGTGCCCGACTTCGCCGCCGCCTGGGGCGGCATCGCCTCGCTGCAGCTCGGGCTGAGCGCCGTCTGGACCGAAGGATCGCGACGCGGGTACGGCCTGGCCGACGTCACCCGCTGGATGTCGGAGAACCCGGCCCGCCTGGCCCGCGTGGCCGGCAAGGGCGCCATCCGCCCCGGGTACGACGCCGACCTGGTCGCCTTCGACCCCGAGGCCGGTCACCGGGTCGACGCCCAGGCACTCCACCACAAGAACCCCGTCACCCCTTACCACGGGCGCGCCCTGCGGGGCGTCGTCCGCACCACCTGGCTCCGCGGCCGGCGCGTCGACGTGACGGCGGCGCCGTACGGAACCTTTCTGCAGTTGGGAGCACACTGAATGCCCGCCTTCACCAGACTTCCCGACCTCGCCCTGCGCGGGTACGGCGGCGCCGTCATCGCCGCGAGCGATGAGTCGTTCGCCGAGAAGGAGGCGCTCGTCCGGCCGGGCAGACCGGCCTTCCAGGCGGAGACGTTCGGCAACAAGGGACAGGTGTACGACGGCTGGGAGACCCGCCGTCGCCGCACGCCCGGCCACGACTGGGCGATCATCCGGCTGGGGCTGCCCGGCACGGTGCGCGGCGTGGTGATCGACACGGCGTGGTTCAAGGGGAACTTCCCGCCGCACGCCTCGGTGGAGGCGTGCGAGGTGGCCGGAACCCCGTCGCCGGAGGAGCTGGCGACGGCCGCGTGGGTGGAGATCGTGCCGCGCGCCGACCTCAAGGGCGATGCCGAGCATCACTTCGAGGTGCGCGACGAGCGGCGCTACACCCATGTGCGGCTGAACATGTACCCCGACGGGGGGATCGCCCGGCTGCGCGTGCACGGCGAGGTACGCCCGGACCTGTCGCTGTATGACGGGCTGAGCCTCGACCTGGCGGCGCTGGCCAACGGCGCGGTGGTGACCGGGTGCTCGGACGAGTTCTACTCCGCGCCCCACAACGCCATCGCCCCCGGCCTGGGCAGGCACCAGGCGGAGGGCTGGGAGACGGCGCGGCGGCGCGACGACGGCAACGACTGGATCGTGGTGCGCCTGGCCGGGCGGGGCGTCGTCAGGCTGGCCGAGATCGACACGACGAACCTGCTGTTCAACGCGCCGGGCGCGATCCGGCTGCGGGGCAGGGACGGCGAGGGCGACTGGTTCGACCTGCTCCCCCGGACCGGCCTGCAGCCCGACACCCCGCACCGCTTCCGGGTCGAGGAGGCCCGGCCCGTCACCCACGTGCGGGCCGACATCTACCCGGACGGCGGCCTGGCCAGGATCCGCCTGCACGGCAACCTGGCGTGAGCCACCCGCCCGGCAACCTGGTGTGAGCCGCCTGCACGGCAACCCGGCGTGAGCGGCCTCAGGCCATCGCCGCGTCCGTGACGAGCTGGCGGCGTTCGGCGACGGAGGAGCCCAGGGCGACCAGCGTGCTCAGGGCCACGCACAGGCCGATGGCGGGCTGGGCGCCGACGCGCTCCACGAGCCAGGCCACGGTCATGCCGGCGGCGCCGTAGCCGAGTCCGCCGGCGGCGTACATGCCGGAGAAGCCCACGGCCCACTGCGACTCCGGCAGCCGGTCCTGCAGGGACACCGCGCGGGCGGTCAGGGCGGGCGTCTGCAGAAGGCCGGCGACCGCGAACAGGGCCACGACCAGGCCGAGCACCGGGACCAGCGCGGCCGCGCCCAGCGCGAGACCGATGCCGGCCGACAGCAGTGCCGCCTGGGCCAGCGGGGTGCCCGGCCAGGCGCGGGAGCCGTACAGGAGGCCGCCGCCGATGCCGGCCAGCGTGTACGCGGTCAGGACCGGGCCGGCCAGGGCGGCGCCGGCGTCGTGCGTGGCCAGGAGGACCGGCAGGGCCAGGCTGACGGCGCCGAAGGCGAACATCATCGCCCCGTCGTACGCCATCGCGGGCCAGCTGATCCGCCACAGGCGGGCGCGGTGGGCGGTGGTGGTCCTGGGCGGGTCGAGGAGGCGGCGTCCGGCCAGCGCTCCGGCCGCCGCCACTGCGGCCATGAGGAGGATCGGGAGGCGGGCGTCCACGACGGCCAGGAGCGCCACCACCGCGGGGGCGACGGTCCAGACGGTCGTGCTTGCCGCGGATTCGAGGCTGAGCGCGGGCACGCGTCGCTCGGGTGGCGCCAGCCGTACCAGGAGGGCGCGCAGGCCGCCGTGGGCGCCCGCGGAGATCGCGCCGCCGAGCCCGGCCAGGGCGAGCATTCCCGCGGGCGTCCACCACTCGGCGCGGGGCGAAGCGGTGGCGAGCAGGGCCAGCAGGGCGAAGGCCGCGGCCTCCACGCCCAGGACCAGGGCGGTCTCTGAGGGGGCGGGGCGGCGGTCGAAGCGCCTGCCCAGGGGGCCCGCCGCGACCGCCTCGGCGAGCGCGTGGCCGCCGCCCAGGAGGGCGCCGACGGCGTAGGAGCCGGTGACGGCGTGCCCGAGGAAGACCAGCGCGAGCGGCGCGGCGGCCACCGGGAACCGCTGGCAGACCAGGACGGCGAACCAGACCCCGACCCCCGGCGAACGCAGTACTGTCACATACTGTTTACCGGTCATACTTATAGACGGTAACAGTTACCGGCTATCGTGTAAACTGGTTACATGACGGAGAGTGTGGCGCCGGGCGCGCTTGAGCAGGTGCGGACGTTCCTCAACACGTGGTGGGTGCCCAACGACACGCGGGTGGCCGAGGACAGGCTGCCAGAGACGCTGGCCGATCCGGCCGACCTCGGCGAGATGTCGGAGCTCAGGACGGCGTTGCGGGCGGCTCTGGGGGTCGAGCGGCCGGCCGTACTGGCGTCATGGCTGGAGCAGCACCCGCTGCGGGCCGAGCTCTCGTCCGACCCCGGGAGCCCGCCGCTCGTGCTGACCCCCGAGGACGGCACGGCGGCGGGCCGGGTTCTGGCGGTGGTGGCGGAGGCGGTGCGGGCCGGTCAGTGGGCGCGGCTCAAGGCCTGTCCCGACTGCTCGTGGGTCTTCTACGACCACAGCCGCAACGGCAGCCGCCGGTGGTGCGTGATGAGCCCGGGTGGATCGGATTCACGGGGGTGCGGGAGCATCGCGAAGGTCCGCGCCTACCGGGAGCGCAGGCGTGCCTAGCGGGTGAGGGCGTGGACGGGGCCGGAGGTGGTGGTCAGCGGCCGGCAGGTGCCGCCGCGGCGGGTGGCCACGAGTTCGGCGGCGATGGAGACGGCGACCTCCTCCGGGGTGCGGGCGCCGAGGTCGAGGCCGATCGGGGAGCGCAGGCGCGACAGTTCCGCCTCGGACAGGCCCGCCTCGCGCAGACGGCGCGCCCTCTCGTCGTGGGTACGGCGCGAACCCATCGCGCCCACGTAACCGGCATCGGTGCGCAGGGCGCGTTCCAGCAGGGGGATGTCGAACTTCGGGTCGTGGGTCAGCACGGCGATGGCGGTGCGGGCGTCCACGGGGGTGCGCTCCAGGTAGCGGTGCGGCCAGTCGACGACCACCTCGTGGGCGTCGGGGAAACGTTTGCGGGTGGCGAAGACCGGGCGGGCGTCGCAGACGGTGACGTGGTAGCCGAGGAAGCGGCCGGCCCGGGTGAGGGCGGCGGCGAAGTCGACGGCGCCGAAGACCAGCAGCCGGGGCGGGGGCGCGTAGGTCTCCACGAACATCCGCAGGCCGTCGCATCCCACCTCCCTGACGCCGGTCAGGCCGGTGTCCAGCATGGCCGCCGCCTCCGCCGCCACCAGGCGGTCGACGACCGGGTCGCCGGCCGTGCCGGTGGTTCCCCCATTGGCCTCAAACGTCAGAGAAGCCCCAAGCGTCAGGAATGGCTCAGAGGTCAGGGAGGCCTCAAGGGCCGGGGATGCACCAAGGGTCGGGAAAGCCGCAAGGGCCGGGGAGGCCTCAAGGGTCGGGGTGGAGGGGCCGCCGCCGGCCGGAGGCAGGATCCGGGCCAGGGCGGCCGGCTCACCGGCGGCCAGCGCCCGCAGGTAGGCGCGGAAGGCGGGCTCCGCGGTGTTCGGCCAGACGAGGATCTCGATGATGCCGCCGCAGGTCAGCCCGACCGCGAACGCCTCGTCGTCGCTGTAGCCGAACGTCTGCAGCACGGGCCGGTTCTCTTCGAGGGAGCGCAGGCACAGCTCGTACACCGCGCCTTCGACGCAACCGCCGGAGACGCTGCCGACGGCGGTGCCGTCCTCTGCCACGGCCAGCGCGGCTCCCGGCTCGCGGGGCGCGCTGCCGCTGACCCCGACGACGGAGGCGACCGCGAACCGCCGGCCCTCCCCGGTCCAGGCCAGGAGGTCGTCGACGAGATCACGCATGGTGTCTCCTTGAGCTGTAGGCGGGGGAACGCCACCGGGCGTTCCCCCGGGCAGAAGGGGCCTAGCCGAACAGCCCCTCGATGAACGAGATCCCGAAATAGGCCACGAAAATGGCCGTGATCAGCCACAGCAGCCAGTGGATCTCGGAGAACCTGCCGCGCGCCGCCTTGATCACGGTGTAGGCGACGATCCCCGCCCCGACCCCATTGGTGATCGAGTAGGTGAACGGCATCAGGGAGATCGTGAGGAAGGCCGGAACGGCCAGCTCCAGGTCGTCCCAGGAGATCTTGCGGGCGGCCGTCATCATGAGTGCCCCCACCAGCACCAGCGCGGGCGCCGCCGCCTGGGCGGGCACGACCGCGGCCAGCGGGGTGAGGAACATGGCCCCCGCGAACAACCCGCCGGTGACGAGGCTGGCGAGGCCGGTGCGAGCGCCCTCCCCGACTCCCGCCGCCGACTCCACGACGACCGTGTTGGCCGAGGCTCCGGTGCCGCCGCCGATGATGGCGCCGAAGCCGTCGATGGTGAGGATCTTGCCGATGCCCTTGATCTGCCCCTTGTCATCGGACAGCCCGGCTTCCTCGCCGACGCCGATGATGGTGCCCATCGCGTCGAAGAAGCCCGACAGCACCAGCGTGAACAGCACCACGGTGGCGGTCAGGATTCCGGCCTGGCCGAAGCCGCCGAACAGGTCGACGGAGCCGAGCAGCCCGAAGTCGGGGGTGGCGACGATGTCCTTGGGCATGGCCGGGGTGACGACGCCCCACTTCAGCCCGTCGACGGCGGCGTTGATGACGATGGCCAGCGCGGTCGCGGCGACGATGCTGATGAGGATGGCTCCGGGCACGCGGCGCACGTACAGGCCGAGCATGAGCAGCAACCCGGCGCAGAAGACGACCACGGGCCAGCCCTGCAGATGGCCGCCGGTGCCGAGGGTGATGGGCGTGCCCTCGCCCCTGCCGACGAATCCGGCGTCCACGAGGCCGATGAGCGCGATGAACATGCCGATGCCGACCCCGATGGCGTGTTTCAGGCCGGTGGGGATGGCGTCCATGATGAGCTGCCTGATGCCGGTGAGGGCGAAGACGACGATCACGACGCCTTCGAGCACGACCAGGCCCATGGCCTGGTCCCAGGTCATGAACGGCGCCGCCTGGAAGGCCACCACCGGCGCCACGCCGAGCCCGGAGGCCAGCGCGAACGGGGCGTTGCCCACCAGGCCCATCAGGATGGTGGTGAGCGCGGCCGACAGCGCGACGGCGGTGGTCAGCTGCGGGATGGTGAGCTGGGCTCCGGTGACGTCCTTGGCGCCGCTGAGGATGATCGGGATGAGCAGGATGATGTAGGCGACGGCCACGAACGTGGTGATGCCGCCGCGCACCTCCCTGCCCACGGTGCTCCCCCGGCCCGACAGGTCGAAGAACCGGTCCAGCGCTCCGGTTGGGGGTTTTGTCTGGAGTTGGGTCATGGTCGGGGCCCTCCTCGGGCGTGGTCGACCTGCGGCTGCGCTGCCGCTGGGTGCGGTTGTGGAGTCTGTCCCGCTGACATGGGGGGTGCGGGCTGCCCCTGTTGATCAACTCACCCGGAGTGGTTCATCCCGTGATGTGCTCCGGACGCACAGGCACTCGGTGGAGTGCGAGCCCCGTGGCGTCGCGGATGGCCGCGACGATGGCCGGGGTGGAGGAGAGCGTGGGTGGCTCTCCGGCGCCACGCAGCCCGTATGGGGCACGCGGGTCGGCGTTCTCGAGGATTTCCAGCCGCATGGGCGGCATGTCGAGGATGGTGGGGATGAGGTAGTCGGTGAAGGACGGGTTGCGTACCTTGCCGTCGCTGACCACGATCTCCTCCATCACGGCGAGGCCGAGGCCCTGGGCGGTGCCGCCGTGGATCTGGCCTTCCAGGGAGAGGCGGTTGAGGATCTTGCCGACGTCCTGGACGGCGGCCAGTTCGACCACTTTCACCAGGCCGAGCTCGACGTCGACGTCGACGACGGCCCGGTGCACGCAGAGCGCGACCTGGGTGTGGGTGTCGCCCTGTCCGGTGACCGGGTCCATGCCGGTGGTGGGGTGGTGGTGGTACTCGCGGGTCTCCTCGATGACCTGGTCACCCAGCACGTCCTCGATGGTCGCGATCACTCCCCGCGAGGCTGAGATGATTTTTCCCCCGACGAGCGACAAATCGTCATAAAACCCGTCTACCAGGGCGAGCAGGCGATCGCGTACGGCCCAGCAGGCCGCCTGAACCGAGCCGCCCGTCATGTACGACTGCCGCGACGCCGACGACGACCCCGCGCTGCCCACCTGGTTGTCGGCCGGATGGATGACCACGTTCTCGATTCCCAGCTCGGTGCGAGCGATCTGGGCCTCGATGGTCACCAGCCCCTGACCGACCTCCGCGGCGGCCGTGTGCACCAGCGCGGTCGCGGCCCCGCCGATGACCTCCAGGCGCACCCGGGCGGTGGAGTAGTCGTCGAAGCCCTCGGAGAAGCAGATGTTCTTGAGGCCGACGCCGTAGCCGACGCCGCGCCGTACCCCTTCTCCGTGGGTGGTCTGGGAGGCGCCGCCGGGCAGGTTGCGGATGTCGGAGCTGTCGAGCGGAGGGGGCATGGGCAGGTCACGGGCCTGGGCGAGCATGTCCTTCATGGGCAGCGGCGCGTGGATGATCTGCCCGGTGGCCAGCGCGGACCCCTGGGAGGCGGCGTTTGTTCGCCTGATGGTCACCGGGTCGATCCCGCAGGCTTCACCCAGCTTGTCCATCATGGACTCGTAGGCGAAACACGCCTGAACCGCGCCGAACCCCCGCATCGCCCCGCAGGGCGGGTTGTTGGTGTAGACGCCATAAGCGTCGATCTTGACGTTCGGGATCTCGTAGGGGCCGACGCCGAGCGAAGCGGCGTTGCCCACGACGTTGAGCGTGGCAGAGGTGTACGCGCCGCCGTCCAGGACGATCTCCACGTCGGCGTAGAGGATCTTGCCGTCCCTGGAAGCGCCGTACTCGTAGCGCATCTGGGCCGGATGCCGGTGCACGTGCCCGAAGAACGACTCGTGCCGGTTGTACATCATCTTGACCGGCGCGCCGGTGTGCAGGGCGAGCATGGCGGCGTGGATCTGCATGGACAGGTCCTCGCGCCCGCCGAACGCGCCGCCGACCCCGGACAGCGTCATCCGGATGCGCTCCTCGGGCAGGCCGAGGCAGGGGCCGATCTGCTTGAGGTCGTTGTGCATCCACTGGGTGGCGACGTACAGCTCGACGCCGCCGTCCTCCGCGGGCACCGCGAGGCCGGATTCGGGGCCGAGGAAGGCCTGGTCCTGGATGCCGACCTCGTAGGTGCCGGTGACCACGACCTCGGCGGCGGCGCGCACGGCCTCGACGTCGCCGACCCTGACCGGCTGGTGGCGGGCCGGGTTCGGCCGGTCCTGCACCTGCGGGTAGGAAGGGTCGAAGGCGGCCCGCCTGGCGTCGGTCAGCGGCTCCAGGATCTCCCACTCGATCGCGATCTTGTCGAGCGCGCGGCGGGCGGTCTCGGGGTGGTCGGCCGCGACGAGCGCGATCGCCTCGCCCTGGTGGCGTACCTCGCCGATGGCCAGCACGGGCTGGTCCCAGGTGAGGTCGAGCCCGTAGTGCTTGCGGCCGGGCACGTCCTCATGCGTGAGTACGGCGCGCACCCCCGGATGGGCGAGGGCGGCGGCGACGTCGATCGAGACGATGCGGGCGCGCGGATGGGGACTGCGGAGCGTCGCGCCCCACAGCATCCCCTCCGCCCACAGGTCCGAGGCGTAGGCGAACTCGCCCTTGACCTTGAGCGTCCCGTCGGGCCGCAACGTGCTCTCGCCCACTCCCCCGATGCCGGGGGCGGCGATCTCGTGCGGCGCGCGCAGCGGGAGTGTCACGTGTGTACCTCCTTGGCGACGGAGAATCCCTGCTCCCGCGCCAGCCGCATCAGGCGGCGGTGCGCCTCGGCGCCCGCGCGTCCCGACGCGTCCTGGTCGACGGTCTTCAGCTCGTCGTTCTCGACGACGCTCTCGCCGCCGACGAGCAGGCGGGCCAGCGGCGGCTGCCGGGTGGCGAACACGAGCTGGCAGACGGGGTCCTGGACGGCGCCGGCGAAGGCGCCGTCGACGCGCCACAGCGCGATGTCGGCGAGCTTGCCCGCCTCCAGCGAGCCCAGCTCGCCGGCGCGGCCGAGGTTGCGCGCGCCGCCCATGGTGGCCATCTCCAGCGCCTGGCGGGCGGTGAGCGCGGTGGGCCCGTGCGCGGCGCGCTGGAACAGCAGCGCCTGGCGCATCTCGCCGGACAGCGTGGTCAGCTCGGAGGAGGCGTTGCCGTCGACGCCGAGCCCGACGTTGGCCCCGCGCCGCAACATCTCGGAGACGCGGGCGATCCCGGCGCCGAGGCGGCCGTTGGAAGAGGGGCAGTGGGCGGCGCCGGTGCCGGTGGCGGCGAACTTGTCGATGTCGGCGTCGCTCAGGTGCACGGTGTGGGCGAACCACACGTCGGGGCCGAGCCAGCCGAGCTTCTCCATGTAGTCGACCGGCCGCACGCCGAACGCCTCGACGCAGTGCTCGTCCTCGTCGAGCGTCTCGGCCAGGTGGGTGTGCAGGCGTACCCCCTTGGCCCTGGCCAGCTCGGCGGCGTCGGTCATCAGCTCGGCGGTGACCGAGAACGGCGAGCAGGGCGCGACCGCGACGCGCAGCTTCGAGGAGAACGACGGGTCGTGGTAGGCGTCGATGGCCTCGGAGGTGGCGGCCAGGACGGTGTCGCGGTCCTCGACCACCACGTCCGGCGGCAGGCCGCCCTGCGACTGACCGCGGTCCATGGAGCCGCGGGCGGGGTGGAAGCGGATGCCGAGCTCCCGTGCGGCCTCGATCTCGGCGGCGAACAGGTCGCCGCGGCCCTTCGGGAAGACGTAGTGGTGGTCGCTGGAGAGCGTGCAGCCCGACAGCGCCAGGTAGCCGAGCCCGGCGGCGGCGGCGCCCTTGACGACCTCGGCGTCCATGGCGGCCCACACCTGGTAGCTGGCGACCAGCCACTCGAACAGGGTGGCGTCCTGGGCCAGGCCCTGCGAGGCCCACTGGTAGAGGTGGTGGTGGGTGTTGACCAGGCCGGGCGTGGCCAGGCAGCCGGTGCCGTCGATGCGGGTCTCGCCCGGGTTCGCCTGGACGGCGCCGGAGCCGACCTCCGTGATCCGGTCTCCCTCGATCCTGATGTATCCGGACGGGATCTCCGGGCCGGTGACCGGCGCGATGTAGACGTTCTCGATGATCATGGGGTGGCGGCCTTTCGGGACGCGGCCAGCCGTACCGCGTCGAGGATCTTCTCGTAGCCCGTGCAGCGGCACAGGTTGCCCGCGAGCGCCTCGCGGATCTCCGCGTCGGACGGATCGGGCACTCTGCCGATGAGGTCGTGCGCCTGCACGATCAGCCCTGGTGTGCAGAATCCGCACTGGACGGCGCCGCACTCGACGAACGCCTCCTGCACGGGGTCGAGGCGGTCGCCGTCGGCCAGGCCCTCGACCGTGCGGACCTGGCGGCCCTCGGCCTGTCCCGCGGCGACCAGGCAGGCGCAGACCGGCGTGCCGTCCAGGTAGACGGTGCAGGAGCCGCATTCGCCCTGCTCGCAGGCGTTCTTGGAGCCGGGCAGCCCCACCCGCTCGCGCAGCACGTACAGCAGGCTCTCTCCGGCCCACACGTCGTCGACGGACTCTTCGCGGCCGTTGACGGTGAAGGAGACCCTCATCAGGCGGCCCTCACTTTCCGGTAGTCGTTCCACGCCCAGGTGAGCGTGCGGCGGGCCATCACGGCGATGGCGTGCCTGCGGTAGTCGGCGGTGCCGCGCACGTCGTCGATCGGCGAGGCGGCACGGGAGCACAGCTCGCCGAAGCGTCTGAGCAGCGCGGTGTCGAGGCGGGTGTCCCAGTCGAGTTCGTTCGCCAGGAACTCCTCGGCCTCAAGGGCGCGGCGCGGGGTGGGGGCGGCCGAGCCGATCCCGGTCCCGACCCGGCGCTCGCCGGGGTGCAGCGCGACCGAGAACGAGCAGACCGCGATGACCATGGCGTTGCGGGTGCCGACCTTGGAGAAGTACTGCGGACCGCCCGCGGCCTCGACCCGCACCGCCCTGATCAGCTCGTCCGGCTCCAGCGCGCTGCGCTTGACGCCCAGGTAGAACTCGTGCGCCGGGATCATCCGCACGCCGCGCGCCCGCGACTCCACCTCGACGACCGCCCCGGCCGCCAGCAGCGGCGGATGGCTGTCGCCCGCGGGCGAGGCCGCCCCGAGGTTGCCGCCGACGGTGCCGCGGTTGCGGATCTGCGGCGAGCCGACCGTCCGCGAGGCCTGCGCGAGCCCGGGCAGCACCCCGCCGAGCTCCTCAATGATCTTCACGTACGGCAGGCCCGCCCCGACCCGGTAGGTGTCGCCCTCCCGCGACCAGGTGGCCAGCTCGCCCACCTGGTTGAGGTCGAGCAGCGCCGGCGGCCTGTGCACGTCGAAGTTGATCTCCACCATCACGTCGGTGCCGCCCTGGATGGGCACGGCCTCCGGCTGGTCCGCCTTGGCGGCCAGCGCCTCCGCCCACGTGGTGGGCCGCAAGAACTCCATCAGTCAGTCACTCCCAGGCGAAGGCGGCCTCGGGGGCGTCGTCCCGCAGGACGGCGCCCTCGATCAGCCCGTAGGGCCGGTCGGCCGCGTAGTAGACCTCGTTGTCGTTGTCGAGCCCGAACGGCGCCAGGTCCACGAGGAAGTGGTGCTTGTTCGGCATCGCGAACCTGATCTCGCAGACCTCCTCGCGGGCGTCGAGCACCCGCCTGCCCATGGCGTAGAGGGTCTGCTGGAGGGAGAGGCTGTGGGTCTCGGCGAAGGCTTCGAGCAGGCAGCGCCGTACCTCGTCGTAGGACTTGCCGTAGGAGGAGGTCTCGCCGGTGTGGCGCCACTGGGCGGAGACCGCGGTCGCGAGGATGCGGTCGGTGGTGGGTTGCAGCGTCGTGTACCCGTCCTCGATGTAGCCGTGGAACTCCGAGCCGGTCGAGTTGAGAACCACGAGGTCCTTCAGGCCGGACACGACGGTGGTGCGGCCGTCCCTGTCGTGGTGGACCACGCAGGTGCGCACCTCCTGGCCGTCGCGGACGAAGGAGTGCCGGTGTTCGCCGGAGACCGGGATGCGGCTCCAGGCGTACTCCTCGATCTCCACGCGGGCGTGGCCGATCGTGGGCTGGCTGCCGACGTAGTGCCTGGCCAGCAGGAGAGCGAAGTCCTCGATCTGGTCGACGCCGTGCTTCCTGGCGAAGGCGAACGCGGTGTTCTTCTGCGTGTCAGTGGGGAGAACGGCCGCGTTGCTGCCGGTCAGGTGGACATCGGCCATGTCGCCGGACAGGGCCGAGCTGACGTTGATGTCCTTGATGTGATGGACACCGCCGTCGCGCACGACCCGGACGACCCTGGTCTCCGCCTTTCCGTAGCGGTTGGGCCCGAGAATGACAGGCATCTAGCTCCCTCGATAGGTGGAGTACGCGAACGGGCTGAGCAGCAGCGGCACGTGGTAGTGCTGATCCGGGTCCTCGACGGCGAACGTGATGACCACCTCGGGGTAGAAGGAGGTCAGCGCGCCGGTGTCGAAGACGACGCGGTGCACGCCCCGGCCGGGGTTCCAGCCCTTGATCCGGCCGTCGTCGTCGGTGCGGCCCTCGGCCACGACCTCGCCGTCCCGCTCCAGCCGTACGGGGACTCCCGCGGCGGGGCGGCCCGTCGCGGCGTTCAGGATGTGGGTGGAGAAGCTCATGCCACGCCCACCAGCTTCGCCATGCGCAGCCGGGTGATCTTGGCGAGCTCGTCGCGGACCACGCGGCGCTCGGTCTCCTCGTCGTTGAGCAGGCGCTCGTTGAGGCGGTCCAGCATCTGGCGGCCGCTCAGACCGGTCGCGCAGATCAGGTACACGTGGCCGAACCTGTCCTCGTAGTCCCGGTTGCCCCGCGCGAGCTCGGCCAGCACGTCGTCACCGACTCCGGCCTGCTCCTGACGGGACCACGCCTCCGTGGTGCGCTCCCCGATCCTCGGGTGGGCGCCGAGCGCCTCCAGGATCTCGGGCCACTCCAGCGCGCGCACCGCGGTGTCGGCGGTGGCGGTGAGCTGGGCCAGGTCCCGGTGGGGCCGCAGCGCGGCCACAGTCCTGGCGAAGGCGGGCGAGGCGCAGCAGGCCATCAGCTCGCGCTCGGCGTCGGCCGGGCCGAGGGCGTTGAAGTCGGCCAGCCCGGACACGGTCTGCAGGTTCGGCATGTCAGAAGTACACACAGGGCTCTCGTGCCCGGTCCATCCGCAAGAACTCCGAACTGCTCCAGGGGTTGGTCAGGACTTTTCGTGTCATGCTCCAAGTTCTTGGAGCCCGCACCCGCGGGTACTGTCCGTGCATGCGACTCAACGCGCTGCTGGAGATGCCGGAGCTGGGTCTGTCGACCGTGGTCGGACACGACGAACTCGACCGGCCGCTGCGCTGGGTCGTCACCACCGACCTGCTCCACCCCGGCCGCTACCTGAGCGGCGGCGAACTCGTCCTGACCGGCCTCATCTGGCGCAACTCCCCCGCCGACAGCGAGACGTTCGTGGCCGCGCTGGCCGCCGCCGGCGTCTCGGGGCTGGGCGCCTGCGAGGCGGCCTCCGGCGACCTGCCCGCCGACCTGGTGGCCGCGTGCGAGAGGCACCGGGTGCCGTTGTTCCACGTGCCGCAGGCGCTGGGGTTCGCCGAGGTGACCGAGCACATCGTGCGCCGGCTGTCGGGCGCGCGGGCCTCCGACGTCAAGGCCGTGCTCGACCGGCACCGCCAGCTCGTCTCCGGCGCCGGGCTCGACCCCGTGATGGAGATGATCGGGCGCGACCTCGGCATGCGCGGCTGGGTGCTGACCGCCTCCGGCCGTACCGTGGCCGGCGCCGAGCCGCCATCCGACACGGCCATGCTGGCCAGGGCGTTCCTGACGGCCAAGCGGCTGCCGTGCGTACGCGGCGGCTACACGATCTTCCCCGTGGACGAGCAGACCACCTCGCGGGTGGCCGACTGGTTCGTGGCCTTCGAGGGTTCCATGGACGACTGGCCGGAGGAACGGCTCGCGCTGGCCGCGGAGCTGGCGGCCGTCGCCGCGCTGGAGCGCATGCGGCTGGACGACCGGCTCAGCCCCGAGGGCCGCATCGGCCAGGAGCTGGTCCGGCTCGTGCTGACCGACGGACGGCCCAGCGACATCCTGCCGCGCCTGCAGGTGACCGGCCTGGCCGACGCGGCCGGTTACGTCGCCGTCGCCGCCGCGGCAGGGGGCAGTCTGCGCCCCGGCGAGCTGCGGGCGGTCGTCAAGGAGATCCTGTACGGCCTGCGCCCCGTCATCGGCGTCGTCGAGGACGAGACGATCGCCCTCGTGCCGGCGACCGGCGAGGACGTCACCGGCCGGGTACGCGACGCCGTACACGCGCTGGCACCGGGGCTGGGCGGCAGCAGGCTCAAGGTCGGGGTGAGCGGCCAGGCGCAGGTGGAGGGCCTGCGCGGCGCGGTCGAGGAGGCCCGTTACGCGCGCCGGATGGCCGAGGGCAGGGCCGAGCCCGACGCGGTCGTGGGCCACGACGAGCTGGCCACGCACGTGCTGCTGCTGGCGTCGGTGCCCGACGACGTGCGGCACATGTTCCGGGTGCGGCTGCTGGACCCGCTGCGCTCCTACGATCAGGTGCACCGGGCCGACCTGGTGCGCACGCTGGAGGCGTTCCTGCTGTGCTCGGGGTCGTGGACCAAGTGCGCCGAGCTGCTCCACGTGCACGTCAACACGCTGCGCTACCGCATCCAGCGCATCCAGGACCTCACCGGGCGCGACCTGTCGCGGCTGGAGGACCGGGTGGACTTCTTCCTGGCGCTGCGGCTGGGCTAGGCGGGTAAAGAGAGGTCATGGCGACGGAGACGGACGGAGCGCGGCGATAGACTGGACGCCATCATGACTCCCACTTCACTCATCGGCGGGCACGTCTCCGTCGCGGGCGGCCTGGCCACCGGCGGCCTGAAGTTCATGGCCGACATCGGCGCCGAGATGATGCAGGTCTTCGTCACCAACCCGCGCTCGTGGGCGCTGACCGAGCGCAAGCCCGACGAGGACGCCAAGCTCGCCGAGTCGGGAGTGGAGAGCTTCATCCACATCCCCTACCTGGTCAACTTCGGCTCGCCCAACCCCGACACGCTCGCCAACTCCGTCGAGCTGACCCGCTACACGCTGCGGCGCGGGGTCGAGACGGGCGCCAAGGGCGTGGTCGTGCACACCGGCTCGGCGGTCACGCAGCCGCGCGAGGCCGCGATGGCGCAGTTGCACGAGCACCTGCTGCCGCTCCTGGAGGAGATCCCCGACGGCGGCCCCGACCTGCTGCTGGAGCCGATGGCCGGGCAGGGCGCGATGTTGTGCGCGACGGTCCAGGACCTGGAGCCCTACCTCGCGGCGCTCGACTGGCATCCGAAGGCGGGCATCTGCTTCGACACCTGCCACGCCTTCGCCGCCGGGCACGACCTGGCCAAGGAGGGCGGCGTCACCGAGACCCTCGACGCGCTGCACAAGATCGCGCCGGGCAGGTTGAAGCTGGTCCACGCCAACGACTCCAAGGACGTCTGCGGCTCCAAGAAGGACCGCCACGAGAAGATCGGCCAGGGCGAGATCGGGCTGGCCGCCTTCGGCGAGCTTTTCCGGCACGACATCGTGGCCGGGGTCCCGGTCTGCATCGAGACGCCGGGCAAGCCGCCGGAGTACCGCATCGACATCCAGGCGCTCAAGGACCTGCGCGACGCCCCGAGCTAGGACGGGGCCGCGGCGGTGCTGTTCCTGACGTGCAGCTCGTGCGGGAGCAGCAGCCGCTCGGGCCGCGGGTCGCCCGACAGCAGCAACCGGCCCGCGGTCTGGCCGGCGAGCTGGCTGTGCTGCCTGACCGACGTGAGGTCCGCCTCCTCCGCGGCGCTGTCGGAGAAGCCGACCACCGACAGCTCGCCGGGCACCTTCACGCCCGCCTCCGCCGCCGCGTCCAGCACGCCGAGCGCCAGCACGTCGGTGTTGCACAGCACCGCCGTGGGCCGGGGTGAGCGGGCCAGCAGCGCCCGGCCGGCCTCGCGGCCCGCCTCGCGCTCGTTGCCCACCACCTCGTAGACCGGCACGTCGGCCCAGTCGACTCCCCCGGCCTCGAAGGCGGCGCGGTAGCCGAGGACCCGGTTGCGCATGGCCTGGAAGACCGCGCTCTCCTGCCGCTCGATGTCGGCCCAGCCGTGGCGGCCGTCCTGGTGGAGCCCGACGACGGCCAGCCCGACCCGCCGGTGCCCGAGGTCGAGCAGATGCCGCGCGGCGGATCCGGCCGCCGCGAGTTCGTCGATTCCCACGAACGGCACGCCCTCCACGAACGGCTCGTCCACCATCACCGTCGGCAGCCGCCTGGCCAGCACGGCGTCGAGCGCCGCGTGCCCGTCGGGCAGCGAGAACACGCAGAAGGCGTCCACCACGGCGTCGCGCACCAGCTCGGTACGTTCGACGCCGCGCGGCTGCTGCAGGATGAGCAGCCCGACCGCGGCCTCCTCGGCCGCGACCGCCAGCCCCTGCAGGAAGCCGATCGCGTACGGGTCGGCGAAGGCGTAGGGCAGCGTCTCGGTGAAGATCAGGCCCAGCGCCCCCGCCCTGCCGAGTCTCAGGGATCGCGCGGTCGGGTTGGGGCCGGCGTACCCGAGCTCGTCGGCCACCCGCAGGATGCGCTCGCGCAACTCGGCGCTGAGCTGGTCCGGGCGGGAGAAGGCGTACGAGACCGTGGCGCGCGAGACGCCCACGCGGTCCGCGATCGTCTGCAGGGTCACTCGCTCGGTCATCCACACACCCTAGCGAACGGCTTCTTAATCAGTTAAGCTCTTAATGGATTAAGGAGGCAACATGGATGCCATGCAAGTGCTCGCCCACCAGACGGCGATGGGGTATGAGGACGGCCTTCGCACCGCGCTGCCCGACGCCCCGCGACAGCCCGGCCGAGACGTCGAACGCGTCAGGGCCCGGCTGGCCCGCACCCTGCGCCGCACCGCCGACCACCTGGACCCGGCCCCGGCCAGGACGGTCACCGAGTAGGTCAGAACGTGGCCGCGCGCAGGGCCAGCGCGATCACCGCGGCGTCCTCGGGGGCGCGGACGTCGCGGCCGGTCAGGTCCTTGAAGCGGGCGAAACGGTGCTGGATGGTGTTGCGGTGGCAGTACAGGGCGGCGGCGGTGGCGGCGATCGCCCCGTCGCCGGCCAGGTGCACGCGGACAGTCTCCAGGAGCCGTTCCCGCTCGGCCGCGCCCACCGTGTAGAGAGGGCCGAGGACCCGGGCGGCCAGTTCGGCCGACAGCTCGGGGTTGTGGGCGGTGAAGACCTCCAGCCAGCTGTCCTCCAGGCGGACCGGGCCGCCCTCCGGCGCCGAGGCGCGGGCGGTCGCGGCGGCCAGCCGTACGGCGTGGGGGATTCTCGCCAGGCCAGCCACCTCGGGCGAGACGCCGCAGGGGACGCCCGCCAGCGCGTCGAGCACCACGCGTTCCGCCCCGCCCGCGCGGGCCGGAAGCTGGACGACGAGGATGTCGCCGGTCGGCGCGTCGTGGCGGTGCAGGCGCAGGCCGAGCGAGCTCAGCGTGGAGACCGCCGCCCGGAGCGAGGCGCCCGCGGCGGGGTCGGCGAGCGATGACGACGGCGCGGAGCCGGAGCGGAGCGGGCCCGTGCTGCCGTCGGTGACGACGGCGACGAACGCGGCCGAGGTGTCGAAGCCGAGGACCCGTCCGGCGTCGCGCACCACGTCGGGGTTGCGGCCGTCGTTGTCCAGCAGCCGGGCGAACCACGTGCGCCGCTGGTCCTCGCGCTGGCGGCCCATCTCCAGCACCGCCCGCTGGTAGCCGGTCATGAGGCCGGTGTTGTGCTGCTCGACCGCCTCCCACACCAGGTTCGCCGAGATCAGCAGGCCGGGCAGGTCGTCCGGTTCGGCCTGGGCGATGAGGCCGTGCCACAGCACCTTCGCGTCCAGCCGCGCCGCGGCCAGCAGCGACTCCAGGGGCACACCCTGCCCCGCCCGGCGCTCGCCCATGCCCTCCGAATGCGGCGCGAGCTCCTCCGGCGTACGCCCGTCGGCCAGCACGCGCAGGATCAGCGCGAACCCCACCCGCGCCCCCGCCCGCACCTCCTCGGGCGGCACGAGCCCGCGCGCGTAGGGCTCGATGGCCATCACCTCGGGCAGCCAGGCGTCGATGAGGTCGTCGTAGCCGCTCAGGCATCGCGTGGCCAGCCGCGAGACGACATCGTTGGTCATATGCACAATCTAACGCGTTGTTTACGCGCCGTATCACCGTTGGCCACCTCCGTGACCTGGGCTTACGGTGGCCGCAAGGGAGGAAGCACGTGCATCTGACGCCTCGTGAGCAGGAGCGGCTCACCATCTTCACGCTCGCGGAGCTCGCCCGCCGCCGCCGTGCCCGCGGCCGCCCGCTCAACGCGCCCGAGTCCATCGCCCTCATCTGCGACGAGATCCTGGAGCTCGCCTGGGACGGCCTGTCCCTGGAGGAGGTCATCGCGGGGGCGAAGGCCGTACTGGACGAGAGCGACGTCATGGACGGTGTGGCCGCGCTCGTCACGCACGTCCAGGTCGAGGCGCTCTTCCCGAACGGCACCGCGCTGGTCGCCGTCGACGCCCCCATCGGCCCGGCCCGCGAGGGCGGACCCGGCGCGGTGCGGACCGCCGCCGAGCCCGTCGCGATCAACCCCGGCCGCCCGCGCGCCAGGCTGCGGGTGACCAACGAGGGCGCGCGCACGGTCTTCGTCTCGTCGCACTTCCCGCTCGGGGAGGTCAACGCGGCGCTGACCTTCGACCGCGACCCATCCGGCCTGCGCCTGGACATCCCAGCCGGTACGGCTACCGCGTTCCGCCCCGGCGAGAGCGTCGACGTGGAGGTGATCGAGTCATGACCACACCCGGAATCGACCGCGAGACCTACAACGCGATCTACGGCCCCACCACCGGCGACCGGATCCGCCTGGGCGACACGAGCCTGTGGGCCGAGGTCGAGCACGACGACGTGCCGCACGGCGACGAACTGCTCGGCGGCTGCGGCAAGACGCTGCGCGACGGCCTGCTGGCCCGCCCGCGCGGCGACCGGGAGTCGGCGCTGGACCTGGTCGTGGCCGGGGTGGTGCTGATCGACCCGGTGCTCGGGGTGCGCAAGACGCACATCGGGGTCAAGGACGGGCGGGTCGTGCCGTTCCAGGGCGCGATCATCGACTCGCACACCGCGATCGTGCCGGGCGAGGGCCTGATCGCGACGCCGGGCATCGTGGACTCGCACGTGCACCTGTCCTCTCCCCAGATCGCCCCGGCGGCGCTGGCCTCGGGCGTCACGACCGTGGTCGGCATGGGGCTCGGCGGGGTGTGGGACGTCGGCGTGAACCCGGCGCGCAACCTGCACATGCTCATGTCCGCCTGGCGCGGGACCGCGCTGAACGTCGCCTTCCTGGCCCGCGGCTCCTCCAGCTCGCGGCAGCTTCTGGAGGAGGCGGTGCTGGCGGGCGCCGGAGGCTTCAAGATCCACGAGGACTTCGGGGCGACGCCGCGCATCATCGACACCTGTCTCGGGGTGGCCGAGGACGCCGACCTGCCGGTGGCGCTGCACTCCGACTCGATGAACGAGTCGGGGTACCTGGCCGACACGATCTCGGCGACGCGCGGGCGGACCGTGCACGCGTACCACGTGGAGGGGGGTGGCGGGCATCCCGACCTGCTGGAGATCCTCAGCGAGCCGCACGTGCTGCCGTCCTCGACGACGCCGACGATCCCGTACACGACGAACACGGTCGGCGAGCTGTTCCCGATGACGATGACCGTGCACCGGCAGAACCACCACATCGGCAGCGACGTCGAGGTGACCAGGAGCCGGGTGCGCGCGCACGGCATCGCGGCCGAGAACGTCCTGCACGACCTGGGCGCGATCAGCATCGTGAACTCCGACTCGATGGGCATGGGCCGCGTGGCCGAGACGGTGCGCCGTACCTGGCAGCTCGCCCACCTGCACGAACTGCGCGAGCTCGCGGCGATCGGCGCTGCCGGGCCCGGCGGTGGGCCGGTGGGCGGGCGCGGCGGGGGGTCGCGGAGTGCCAATGAGCGGATTTTGCGGTATCTGGCCAAGCTGACGGTGAATCCGGCGCTGGCCCACGGGATGGCGCACGAGGTGGGCACGCTGCTGCCGGGGCGGCTGGCCGACATTGTGCTGTGGCATCCGGCCTGGTTCGGGGCGAAGCCGGAGCTGGTCATCAAGTCCGGATTTGTCGCCCATGGGGTGTCCGGCAGCGGGTCCGGCTCCACGCGGCTGACCCAGCCCCGCGTGTACCGCGACTACTTCGGCGGCCTCGGCGACGCGCCCGCGCAACTGTCGCGGATCTTCGTCGCCCACGACGCCCTCGACGCCGCCGACACCAGGGACGCGCTCCCCCGCGGGCTCCGGTACGCGGCGATCAAGAACGCGCGCGGCCTCACCCGCGCCGACATGTACCGAAATATCGCGACGCCGTCGGTGGTGGTGCCCCGCGAGCCCGGACCCGTCCTCGTGGACGGCGCCGAGGTGAGCATGGACCCCGCCACCCAGGTGCCGCTGGCCCAACTCCACCACTTCGCCTAGGAACCCCCCTCATGAGCAATCCCCGTGGCGCCGGAATCGCGTCCTTCGTCGGAACCTCCATCGAGTGGTACGACTTCTACATCTACGGCACCGCCGCCGCGCTGGTCTTCGGCAGGCTGTTCTTCCCCGAGGCCAGCCCGACCGCGGGAGTGATGGCGTCCTTCGCCACGTTCTGGGTGGGTTTCCTGGCCAGGCCGCTGGGCGGCGTGATCTTCGGCCACCTCGGCGACCGGATCGGCCGCAAGGGCACGCTCGTCGCGACGCTGCTGCTCATGGGCGGTGCCACCACGCTGGTCGGCGTGCTGCCCACCTACGCCTCCATCGGCATCCTGGCCCCGATCCTGCTGGCCACGCTCCGCTTCGTGCAGGGCATCGCCGTCGGCGGCGAGTGGGGCGGCGCCGTCCTCATCGCCGCCGAGCACGCCGGTCCGAAGCGCATCTTCTACGCCGCCTTCGCCCAGCAGGGCTCCCCCGCCGGATCCATCCTGGCCACCGGCGTGTTCGCCCTGGTCAGCCTCATGCCGGAGGACGCCTTCCTGTCCTACGGCTGGCGTATCCCGTTCCTGATGTCGGCCGTCCTGGTCATCGTCGGCCTGGTCATCCGGCTGCGGGTGGAGGAGTCGCCGGAGTTCGTGCGGATGCGCGAGAAGCGCGAGGTCGTGAAGCTCCCCGTCGCCGAGGTCTTCCGGACGTCGTGGCCGCTCGTCCTGCTCGGCATCGGCGCCAGCGGCGTCGGCATCGCCTCCGCCTACTTCACCAACACCTTCATCCTGTCCTGGGCCACCACCGACCTGGGCATCACCAAGAGCACCATGCTCAACGTGCTGCTGATCGTCTCGGTCACCCAGTTCGTCACCCAGCCGATCGGCGCGGTACTCGGCCAGCGGATGGGCGCGGCCAAGTACATGCTGATCGCGTTCACCGCGCTGATCGTGTGCACGCCGGTCACGTTCCTGATGGTCGGCACCGGCTCGCCGGCGTGGGCCACGATCGGCCTCGCGCTCAGCGTCGTCTTCAGCGGTTCCTCCTACGCCGCGCTGGCCGGCTTCCTGGCCGACGCCTTCCCCGCCCGGGTCCGCTACACCGGCATCTCGCTGGCCTACCAGCTGTGCGGGGCGCTGATCGGCGGCACCACGCCCATGATCGCCCAGGCGCTGCTCAGCTCGACCGGGACGATCTGGGCGGTCGTCGGCCAGTACCTGGTCGTCATCCTGCTCACCATGGCCTGCGTGCTGGCCCTGAGCCGCCGCTCGGCCGGCCGCCCGGCTCCTTCTCCTGTGGAGGTGTGATGCGCCTCGACGCGCTCTACGTCAACGGCCGGTTCACCACGCTGGATCCCGACCGGCCGTCGGCCTCCCGGCTCGGCGTGTTCGGCGGCCGGATCGCCGGGCTGGACGAGGAGCTCGACGGGCTCACCGCCGAGCGGGTGGTGGACCTGGGCGGGCGGCCCGCCGTACCCGGGTTCAACGACGCCCACCACCACCTCAGCATGCGCGGCCAGCGGCTGCGCGAGCTGGACCTGCGGGTCGGCACGCTCGACGAGCTCTACGCGCTCGTGGCCGCGCGCGCGGCCGAGCTGCCGCGGGAGGCGTGGGTACGCGGCGCGGGCTACGACCAGAACAAGCTCGGCGCGCACCCGGAGCGCGAGGCCCTCGACCGCGCGGCCGGCGGGCGGCCCGTCTGGCTGCAGCACAACTCCGGCCACATGGGCGTGGCCAGCACCGCCGCGTTCGCGCTGATGGGCTTTCCCGGCCTGGACGTTCCGGACGTGCCCGGCGGTTCGGTCGGCCGCGGCCCGGACGGCCGGCCCGACGGGCTGCTGACCGAGCAGGCGCAGGACCTGGCGCACCGGGTGCTGCGGCCGGTGGCGCAGGAGGAGTTCGTGGAGGGCATCGGCCTGGCCTCGCGGGCCGCGGCGGCGGAGGGGCTGACCAGCTTCGCCGAGCCCGGCGTCGGCCGGGGACTGGCCGGGAACGGCCCGCTCGACGTGGCCGCGTTCCAGGAGGCGCGGCGCCGCGGGCTGCTGCTCCAGCGCGCCGTCCTGATGCCGGGCTCGCCCAACCTGCACGAGGTCGGCGACGGTTTCGGCCTCGATCTCGGGATCGGTCCCGGGCTGGGTGACGAGCGGCTGCGCCTGGGGCCGGTGAAGGTCTTCTCCGACGGCTCGCTGATCGGGCGTACCGCCGCCATGTGCTGCGACTACGCCGGCGAGCCGGGCAACCGCGGCTTCCTGCAGGAGGAGGCCGAGGCGCTGCACGCGTTCATCCTGCGCGCCCACCGGGCCGGGTGGCAGGTGGCCGCGCACGCCATCGGCGACCGCGCCGTCGACGTGGTCCTGGACGCCTACGCCGAGGCCCAGTCGCGCTGGCCCAGGGCCGACGCCCGCCACCGCATCGAGCACTGCGCCGTCACCAGCCCCGCGCAGGTGGCCAGGATCGCCGCGCTCGGCGTCATCCCGGTGCCGCAGGGGCGGTTCATCTCGGAGATCGGCGACGGCATGCTCGCCGCCCTGGGACCTGAGCGGTCGGCCGGGTGCTACCGGCAGCGTTCGTTCCTGGAGGCCGGGATCGTGCTGCCGGGCAGCTCCGACTGCCCCGTGGTCGAGGGGGCGCCGCTGCTGGGCATCCACGACCTGGTCAACCAGCGGACCTCGGGCGGGCGGCCGTTCAACCCGGGCGAGGCGCTGACCACGGAGCAGGCCCTGCGCGCCTACACCTCGGGCTCGGCGTACGCGGTCTTCGACGAGCACCTCAAGGGGACCCTGACGCGGGGCAAGCTGGCCGACTTCGCGGTCCTGTCCGACGACCTGCTGGCGGTGGCGCCGCAGACCATCAGGGACATCGCGGTACTGGCCACCGTGATCGGCGGCGAACCGGTCCACGACCTGCTCGGCTGAGCCGGGGCGTCAGGCGTAACGGCCCTGCGTGGCGGGTAGGACGGCTCAGCCATAAGGCCCCCCTGCGTGGCCGGGGGAGGGCAGCTCAGCCGTAACGGCCCTGTATGGTGGGTTGGACGGCGGCGGCGAGGGCGGACGCCACGGTGGGGATCTCCTCCGGCGCCAGCGAGGCCACCGTGACGCGGATCGCGGGCGGGGTGGCGAGGCGGTTGCGGGCCCCGGGGGCGGCGGCCCAGCCGCGGGCGAGCAGGCCGGTGATGGCGGTGGTCTCGTCGGCGACGGGGATCCAGACGTTGAGGCCGCTGCGGCCGTGTGCGGGGATGCCGTACCCGGCCAGGGCGGTGATGAGGGCCTGGCGGCGCGCGGTGTAGGCGGCCGCGACCCTCGGGGTGGAGACGGCGC
Source organism: Nonomuraea sp. NPDC059023 (assembly GCF_042740095.1). Classification (NCBI taxonomy): domain Bacteria; kingdom Bacillati; phylum Actinomycetota; class Actinomycetes; order Streptosporangiales; family Streptosporangiaceae; genus Nonomuraea; species Nonomuraea sp. NPDC059023. The sequence continues at coordinate 219,217 of NZ_JBHYIO010000003.1, forward strand.
CGGTCTGCCAGAGGTGGGCGACGGTGCGCTGCAGGAGGTGGCTGACCCAGCCCGCGGCCAGCCGCTGGCGGCCGCGCAGGCGGTCGACCGTCTGGGCGTCGCCGGTGACGACGGCCAGGCGCAGGTCGGGGCCGTGGGACTTGGCGGTGGAGCGGGTCAGGATCCAGTGGGCGGTGGTCCCGGTCAGCGTGTGGATGGGCAGGTTCGCCAGTCCCGCGGCGTGGTCGTCCTCGATGAGCAGGACCTGCGGGTACGCCGCCAGGAGGGGGCGCAGGGCGGCGGCGCGCCCGGCCGATATGGCGGCTCCGGTGGGGTTCTGGGCGCGGGCGGTGACGATGACCGCCCGTACGCCCGCGGCCAGGGCGCGCTCCAGCCCGGCGGCGCCGGGGCCGTCGTCGTCGACCGGCACCGGGACCGGGCGCAGGCCCAGGGCGGTGACGAGGTCGAGGGCGGGCGACCAGCCGGGGTCCTCCACGGCCACGGCGTCGCCCGGCCGCAGGCGCATGGTCAGCACGCGCTCCACCGCGTCCAGCGTGCCCGAGGTGACGGCCGGGCGGGCGGCGTCGCGGATGCCGTCGGCTTCGAAGGCCGCGGCGGCGTGGGCCACGAGGTCGGGGAGGTCGGCGGTGCCGTACAGGGCGGGGCCGGCGGCGTGGGCGCGGGCGGCGGCGGCCAGGGCCTCGGTGAGGTCGGGCAGCAGCGCGGGGTCGGGGTTGCCGCGCGACAGGTCGCGGACGCCGGGCGGGACGTGGATGCGGATGTCCTCGCGGGCGGTGCTGGCCGGGCGGGGCCGGACGCGCGAGCCGCGGCGGCCGGCGGTCTCCACGATGCCGCGCTCGCGCAGGAGGCGGTAGGCGGCGGCGGCGGTGTTGGCGTTGACGCCGGTCCTGGCGGCGAGCTCACGCACCGTCGGGAGGGCCGCGCCGGGCGCGAGCGCGCCCTCGGCCACGGCCGCCTCGATGCCGGCGGCGATCTCGCTGGCCGTCCCGCCGGCAAACGTGTAGCTTACTAGCACAAAGTCTATTTTGTATTAGTACAAAGGGATTTTCAAGATGCTGATCCATCCTTGGGACGCCGCCCGCGGCGAGGACGAGTGGCACGAGTGGCTGCGCGGGCGCGACTTCGGCCTGCTGGCGGCCAACGGGGTGGACGGCGGGCCGCCGGTGGTCGTCCCCTCGCACTTCCTGTTCGACGGCGGGCGGGAGGTACGCCTGCACCTGGCCAGGCCGAACCCGATCTGGGCGGCGCTGGAGGCCGACCCGCAGGTGACGCTGACCGTCGCCGACGACTACGCCTACATCCCCTCCACCTGGCGCGCCCCCGTGGACGGCGTGCCGACCAGCTACTACGCCGCCGTCCAGCTCATCTGCCGGGCCGAGATCCTGGACGGGCGGGAGGACAAGGCCGAGATCCTGCGCCGCCAGCTCGCCCACCACCAGCCCGGCGGCGGCCACGGCACGATGTCGGCGACCGAGGGGCCGTACCACAAGATGCTCTCGGCCATCCGCGGCCTGCGGCTGGAGGTCGTCGAGGCGCGGGCGAAGTTCAAGTACGACAGCCACAAGCCGGCCGAGCTCCGGGAGCGGGTGGCCGGCCACCTCGCCGCCCGTGACCAGGTCCGCGACGCCGGGGCACGGGCCCAGGTGCTACGCCGCCTCGCCGCCGGGGCGGGCGGCTGAGCCGTACCTCAGCTGGTGGGGCCGGCGGCTGAGCCGTACCTCATCCGGCGACGGGACGGCGGCGCGCGACGGGCAGGAGCGTGCGGTCGGCACCCCTGGTCGCCCAGAGGGCGACCGCGATGAACAGCACCTGCTCGGGCGTGCGGAACCACAGCGGCGTGGCCTCGTCACCGGCGAACGAGACCCCCGCCAGCGCCGCGTGGACGTTGGCCGGGAACATCGCCACGAACAGCGCCGCGAGCGCGAACCCGGCCGCCCAGCGGGTACGGGCGAGCACGAGCCCGGCGGCCCCGAGCAGTTCCAGCACCCCGGTCAGGTAGACGACGGCGCTCGGGAACGGGACGAACGGCGGCACCATCGCCACCATGTCGGCGTGTCCGGGCATCGGCAGCGGCGAACCCGCGGGCACGAAGTGCGCACTCGCGGTGACCACGAGCAGCACGGCCATCCCGTGCGCCGCGCTGACCGGCCACGACGCGAACCTGCCCACTCCGAGCGCCCCCAGCAGGCGGAATCCCAGCACGGCGACCACGAGCACGATGACGGTGAGAAACATGACCCCTCCACGTGGATAGCGATTCATTAGATAGTACAGCTATCTAATGAACTTTGCCAAGGGTAGGGACAGCCCTACCCCCACGACGCCGGTACGCAGGGTCGTCGCGCCCCCGCCCGCTCCGTAGCGTCTTTGCCATGAGAACCCTCCAGCACCGCATCACCACCGACACCCGCTATGTCCTGACCGGCTTCCCGGTCACCGTCATCGCCTTCGTCCTGGTCGTCGTGGGTGTGGCGGCAGGTCTGGGCGGCGCCGTGGCCTTCGTCGGCCTCCCGGTGCTCGCCGCGACCGCGTTCCTGGCCAGGAAGTTCGCCGACGCCGAGCGGGCCGCCCTGCCCGGCGTCGTCGGCCGGCCGTTGGCTCGGCCCGAGTACCCGGCCGCCCCGGCGGGCGCGGGCTGGTTCCGCCGCACGATGACCCCGATCGCGAACGGCCAGGCCTTCCTCGACCTGCTGCACGCGATCGTGGCGCTGCCGTTCGCGATCGTCTCCTTCGTCCTGACGGCCGTGTGGTGGACCGGCGCGATCGCCGGGCTGACCTTCCCGATCTACGGCTGGGCGCTGGCCAAGATCCCCGGGCTCGACGGCGGCCTGCCGGCGCTGCTCGGGCTGGGTGACGGCGACGGCGTCTTCGTCGCCTTCAACACCGCGGCCGGCCTGCTGTTCGCGCTGACGCTCCCGGCGGCCGTGCGGATCGCGGCGATGATCAAGGCGAACCTGGCCGAGGCCCTGCTCACCCGTCCGGCCCCGCAGCCGCAGGCGGTCCGCCGCTCCTACGAGGAGAGCGTGCTCGCCGCGTGAGCGCTCTTCCCGGCCGTCGCCGCATCACGCGGCGGCGGCCCTTGTCCTTGCCGCCGGTTCCTCAACACTCGGCATCGCCGGGGTGTCAGAGGGGGCGGCCCGTGGGGGGTGCGAGCCGAGGCGTGGGTCCATGCGGCATCGGCGTACCGTCAGGCGGGCCGGGGGCGGGCGTCCTCCGGCGGGGACTGCTCACGGAAGGCCTGCTCGCGGAAGGCCGTCGGTGACATTCCCGCCCGCTGGGTGAACACGCGGGTGAAGTAGGCGTGGCCGGCGTACCCGACCCTGCGGGCGATGGCGCCCACGGGCAGGTCGGTGTCGGCGAGCATCACCTTCGCACGGTCCAGGCGGTGCCGGGTGAGGTAGCCGATCGGGGTGTCCCCGGTGACGGCGCGGACCGCCGCGATCAGCGTGTCACGCGAAACGGCCAGTTCCCGGGCCACCTCGCCGATCCGCACCGGGCGCTCCAGATCGGCGGTGAGCAGCGCGATCGCCCGGTGGCCCAGCGGCGAGGCGGGCGCCCGGTCCGCCGGGAGCCCGCGTCCCGGGCCGACGGCGTGGATCACCGTGTGGAGCGCCGCGCCGAGTTCGACGTGGTCGGGCAGGGTGGTGGCCCGTCCGGCCAGCTCGACCAGCCGGGCCATCGCCGCCTCCACCGCGGCGGGGTCGGCCACCTCCACGGCCGCCACTCCCCCGCCGAGGTAGCCGAGGTTCTCGTAGCCGCCGGCGCCCGGTCCTTCGAACAGCACCCAGTGCTCGTCCCAGGTCCCGCCCGAGGGCCCGTACGTGTGCCGGACTCCGGGTGGGAGCCAGAAGAAGGTGCCGGGCCCGACCCGGTGCCGTCCGGGGCGGTCGTGCAGGACGAGATGCCCGGTGCCCGCCGTGACCAGGACCCCGGCGTACCCCGTCAGCGCCTGCCGGGGCCGGGGCCGGCCCTGGCCCAGGATGGTGCCGGCTCCGGTGACGGCCAGGCCGAGGGCTCTGACGCCCTCGGGCGGGGTCCGGTAGTGGGCGATCTGCTCCGGCACCCCCACCCACCTCCCGACAAAAGTGCAAACGGATCCGGAAACACTGCATACCATGGCGGCCGCCCGTGCCCTGAACATGGGGTCATGTTCCGCACCGCGACCGCACCGGTATCGACAGATGTCCTGACCTCCAACGGCCACCGGCTCGACCCGAGCCCGCGGCGGCTCGGCCGGCTCGAGCCCGTCCGCCCCGCCGAACGCCACGACCGGGCCGCGTTGCGGCACCGGCTGGCCCGCGACGGCTACCTGTTCCTGCCGGGTTTCCTCGATCGTGCGGAGATCCTGGAGTTCCGCCGCTACTACTTCGCGGCCCTGGAGGGGACGGGCGTCACCGAGCCGGGCAGCGACCCCCGGCTCGGCAGGGCCGGCCGCGGCGAGCTCGACCGCGCGGCGATGCGCCGCGCGCTGTTTCGCGACATCGTCCCCGGCGCCGAGTACGAGGCGTTGTGCCGCCACCCCCGGATCGCCGGCTTCTACCGGTGGCTGCTGGACACCGAGGAGGTGCACCTGCACCGCAGGAAGCTGATCCGGCACATCGGACCGGGCGAGACGGGTGTCGGCACCGCCACCCAGGCCCACTACGACCTGGTCTACCTGCGCGAGGGCACCGACAAGGTGCTGTCGTCGTGGATTCCGCTCGGTGACTGCCCCGTCGAGCGCGGGCCGCTCATCTATCTGGAGGGCAGTCACCACCGCGTCCTCGCCGAGGAGGCCGCGGGCACGCTCCGGCGTCCCGCCGCCTCGATCACCGCGGACCTGCCCGCGCTGGCCGAGGAGTACGACGCCCGCTGGCTCGTCACCGGCTTCCGGGCCGGCGACATGATGGTGCACGGCGCGCACCTCATCCACGCCTCCCTGGACAACGTCGACCCGGCGGGAATGGTCCGCCTGTCCACCGACATCCGCTACCAGTCGGCCACCGAGGTCGTCGACCCGCGCTGGCAGAACCACTGGGACGCCGACGACGGGCTCTAGGCTCCGGTCAGGTGTTCGCCATCGCCGGCCGTACCGCTGAGGAGGCCGCCCGAACGGCGCGGCGGTAGCGCAGGAGGCGGCGGCCGAGCGCGACCGCCCCGAGCACGCAGCAGACCAGGCCGAAGATCGCCAGCAGCGGCAGCAGCCAGACGGTGACGATCCAGTACTGGAGGTTGACCGCCCCCCAGACCAGCATCGGCAGCAGCGCGCCCGCCACGATCACCAGGGCGAGGGGCACGAGCCGCAGGACCAGCAACGGCCGGCGCGCCAGGCGGCGGCGCGAGGCCCAGCGGCGCGCCCGGACGATCGCGGTGATCAGCAGCGCGGCCATCACCACCGTGAGCCCGAGCAGGACGGCGTTCACGACGGTCAGCGGGTTGCTCATCGGCGTCGCCGGGGCCCCGATCCGTTCGGCGAGAAGGTTGGCCGAGAGCACGCCGGGATCGCCGGCGCTGTTGGTGAGGACGAGGGCGGCCTTGCCGGTCTTGGGCGAGAAGACCATGTCCCCGGTCCACGTGGCCAGCGTTCCGCCGTGGCCGATCACCGACGGCGGGGCGCCTGCCGCGACGGGGCGCGACTGCCAGCCGAGGGCGTAGTGGCCGGCCTTCGGCTGGACGGTGTGCAGCTCGGCCAGGGAGGCGGCGCTCAGCAGGCCGGCCCCGAAGGTTCCCTGGTTGAACCGGACCCAGCGCACCATGTCGTCCAGGGTCGAGATCACCCCGCCGTTGCCGGCGCACGTCCCCGGCATCTCCGGCGCCGCGACGGCGACCCCCAGCACGACCTGGTACGCGGACGGCAGCCCCTCGGCGGCGTCGGAACACCCCAGCGTCGAGCTGGTGGCGGTCATGCCCAGCGGCGTGAACAACTCGGCGTGCAGGAAGGAGCCGAAGGACCTGCCCGACACCACCTCGACGATCCTCGCCGCGATCGAGTAGTTGGTGTTGTGGTACTCCGGGCGGGTGCCCGGATCGGCGGCCAGCCGCTTGCCGGCCAGCCTGGACACGATCTCCCGCGGGCTACGCGGCGGAGGGAACACGTACTCGTTGTTCGTGCTGTTCGACAGCCCCGAGGTGTGGCTGAGGAGCTGACGCACGGTGATCCCGGTGAAGCGCGGGTCGGCCATCGTGAAGCCGGGCAGGAGCTTGACGACCGGGTCGTTCAGGGAGAGGCGGTCGTCGTCGGCCAGCAGCATGATCGCGGCGGCCGTCATCGACTTGCTCATCGACGCGATCCGGAACCGGGTCCGCGCCGACACCGCGTTGCCGTCCCCGTCCCTGCCGCGGACGATCGTCTCGACCGACGACCCGTCGATCACGGCCGCGGCGACGCCCGGCGTGCCGTAGACCGAGCGGTAGTCGTCGACCAGCCGTTCGGCGGTGGCGTGGGCCGGTGCCGTCCAGCCGAGCAGCACGGCGACGAGCACACCGCAGAAGGCGAGCATGGAGGACACCCGAGGAAAACGCACGACGTCGAACCTAGATCGGGCGCCTCCGGCGGGCCTCACCCCGAGGGGTGAATCCCGTGCCGCCCTTCAGGATGGAATTCGTGGCGGGCGACGAGCCCGTTCTCGTAGGCGTGGATCACCGCGTGCACGCGGTCGCGCAGGTCCAGTTTCTGCAGGACGGCGCGGACGTGGGACTTCACGGTGTTCTCGCTCAGCACCAGTTCCGCGCAGATCTCGCTGTTGGACCTGCCGCGGGCCAGCAGGCCGAAGATCTCGACCTCGCGCGGGGTGAGGCCGGCCAGGGCCTTCGCCCTTCGCATCGGCACCTGCCGTACGAGATCGAGGATCGTCGCGGCCACCCCCGGGGCCAGCGCCGACGTCCCGGAGGCGACGTCGCACACGGCCTGGGCCAGGGCGGCGGGGCGGACGTCCTTGGTCAGGTAGCCGCTCGCGCCGGCCCGGATGGCGGCCACGACCAGTTCGTCGTCGTCGAACGTCGTCAGCATGAGCACCCGGGTCTCCGGTGCGATCCTGACGATCTCCGCGGTGGCGGCGACCCCGTCCATGCGGGGCATGCGGATGTCCATCAGCACCACGTCGAGGCGGTGGCGCCGGACGACCTCGATCGCTTCGGCGCCGTTCCCGACGTCGTGGGTGACCTCGATGCGCTCGTCGGCCGACAGCACCGTGCGGAGCGAGGCCCGCAGCAACTCCTGGTCGTCGACGAGCATGACGCGGATCCCCGTCATACCCCCTCCTTCGTGGGGAGCCGCGCCCGCAGCACCCATCCGTCGTCCCCGGCGCCGATCGACAGGGTGCCGCCGGCGGTACGCACACGTTCCTCGATCCCCAGCAGGCCGGTCCCCTGGCCGCCGGTGTCGCGACGCGCCCTGCCGCCGTCGTCGCGCACCTCCACCGTCACCTCGGCCGGGCTCCAGCGCAGGTGAACGGTCACCTTGACCGGTGGTTCGAGGTGGCGCAGCGCGTTGGTGATGCCCTCCTGCACGGTACGGACCGCCGCGACCTCGGCGCTCAGGCTCAGCGGCCGTCGCTCGCCCGCCTCGGCGAACGTCACCGCGTGGAGCGGGCTCGCCGCCGAGGCCACGAGGTCGGGGAGGGCGTCGAGCGAGATCGGGGCCTGCCCGCGCGGCGCCGCGGTGGCCGGGCCCAAGGTGGCCAGCATCGCCCGCAGGCCCTGGTGGGCGTCCCGGCCGGCCTCGGCGATGTCGCCGAGCTCGCTGCGGGTCGCCGGATCCGCCGTCGTCACCGCCGCTGCCTCGATCCGGGCGACCATGACGGTGACCGTGTGGGCGATCACGTCGTGCAGGTCGCGGCGGATGCTGGCCCGTTCGTCCGCGACCGCCGCGGCCAGCCGTTCGCTCTCGGCTCGGCGGCGTGACTCGTGCCTGCGGCGTACCAGAAGGGCCGCGAGCCACACACCGCCGACCACGAGCATCAGCAGCCCGCCCTCGGACAGGCGCGTCCACCCGGGAACGCCAGAGGGCAGCCGGGACCACGCCACCAGCTCGTTGAGAACGATCCCGAGCGCGGCGACGGCCAACGCGAGCACCGAGGACCTGACCGGAACCTGGCCGGTCAGCCGCCACAACGTCAGGGGGAAGAACACGGCCGAGGGCAGCATGACCGGTGACCAGCCCGGGAAGGGCAGCAGCACCAGGACGAGCATGCCCAGCGCGCCGATCGCATACCCCGCCCACGGCCGCCGGCGGGCCTCCAGCGCTCCCCCATGGAGCAGGACGGCGGCGCCCGCCGCGGCGAGGGTCTGCCACAGGTCCGCGCCGAAGTACCGGGCGGCCGCCAGGACGATCACTGTCAGGAGAGCCAGGACCACGTGCGCCGCCACCGTCGTCGCCGGCCATGTGCTCCGGCGCTGGGCGGCTGTCACGGTCGCCGCCTCCCGGTGGGCTCGTGGTGGGGAGCCGTACCTGGCTCGACGTGCCACAGGATAGCCAGCGGCGGGCGGTCCCACCGCCACGAACCCGCCGATGAGCTCTCAGCGGTAGGACGCGATGAGCCGGGCCAGGTGGCGGCCCGCGATGCGCAGGGGCTCCTCGCTCTCGGCGACCTGCGCGGCCATCTCGGCCCCCTCCAGCGTGCTGATCACCGTGTGCGCGAGCTCGTGGGCGACGTCCTCGGGGAAGCCGCTACGGCGCAGCTTGCCGCCGACCAGCTCCCGCCAGGCGGCGAACTCCTCCTCCGCGGCCCGCTGGATCTCGGGTGCCCTGCCGGTGCTCTCCAGCGCGGTGATGACGATGGGGCAGCCGTCCAGCCATTGGGAGGCGCGCAGCCCCTCCGCCAGCTCGTCGGCGCAGGCGGCGATCGCCACGGCCGGGTCGTCCTCGCGCTCCAGCGCCTCCCGCAGCATGCCGGCGAACTCCTGGCCGCCGTGCCGCAGGGCCGCGATCGCCAGCTCGCTCTTGCCTCCGGGGAAGAAGTGGTAGACCGAGCCGAGCGTGGCCTCGGCCTCCTGGGAGATCTGCTTGAGGCCCGTGGCCGCGTACCCCTGCCGCTGCATCAGGCGGGCGGTCGAGCGGACGATGCGCTCCTTGGTCTTCATGACTCCGCATTCTATTGGATAGAGCGTTCATTCTAGTGCCGTGCTACAGTCCGTCGCTAGATAGAACGTTCATTCTAGGGAGTACGCATGTCCGTCACCGTCATCGGCCTCGGCCCCATGGGCCACGCGATGGCCGCCGCCTACCTGGACAAGGGCTACGACGTCACCGTCTGGAACCGCACCGCCCGCAAGGCAGGCGACCTGGTCGCCCGCGGGGCGCGCCTGGCCCCGAGCGTGGAGGCGGCGCTCCGGGCCAACGAGCTCGTGGTGCTGAGCCTGACCGGCTACGACGCCGTCTACGCCGTACTGGAGCAGGCGCCGGAGGCGCTGGCCGGCCGTACCGTGGTCAATCTGACCTCCGACACGCCCGACCAGGCGCGGACGGCGGCCGAGTGGGTGGCCGGGCACGGCGGAACGCAGATCACCGGGGGCGTGCAGACGCCGCCACCCGGCATCGGCGCGCCCGGCACCTCGACGTACTACAGCGGCCCCGCCGGCGCCGTGGAAACCCACCGGGCCGCCCTCGAAGCGCTGACCGGGATCGACTACCTGGGCGAGGACCCCGGCCTGGCCGCCCTGTACTACCAGATCGGCATCGACATGTTCTGGACCGGGCTCGTGGGCTACCTGCACGGGCAGACGGTGGCGCGGGCGTACGGCGTTTCGGCGCGGCAGTTCCGGGAGCATGCGGTCAAGTCGATGGACTTCCGGTACTTCGTGGAGCTCTACGCGCCCCGGATCGACGCGGGCGACCACTCCGGGGACATGGAGAACCTGGGGATGGCGGCGGCGAGCCTGGAACACGTGGTGCGCACGGCCGAGGCCGCGGGGGTGGACGTCGCGATCCCGCGGGCCATGCTGGACACCTTCCGCCGCGGCATCGCGGCCGGTCACGGCCAGGACAGTCTCACCCGCCTCGCCGACGTCCTGCGGGGGTGATGTGAGGGGGCGCCCGCTCGCGCGATCCGGCCGCCCCCGTTAGGCCGGATCGCGGTCCGTTTTCCGCGGCTCAGCGGGCGCCCCTCCACATTCCGGCCGCGGGCCCCACCCCCCGGTCGAGGGCCCGACCGCCGTGGTGACCTCGTGGTCACCGGTGAATCCGCCACATCAGGCCTGTGTGAGCCTTCCGGCTCGTCCCCCCCGATGCGGCGGTGCGGCTTCGATGCGGGCAACACTACGGTTGCGATCTTGTGGGCGAAACCCCGTTTACGGACAGCTCGTTGAACGGTCTGTAGTCATCGATATACGGAGCGTGTCAAGAGGCTGAACGGTCACCCTCGCGCGACGAACGGTCGATCAAGGGGCCCGCAGCCGGCTCGGGAAGGTGCATCCGCGCCATCATCGCCGCCACCCCGGCCGGGATCCGACCGGGCGTGAGCAGGGAAATCATGACCATCACGGCGAAAGCCAGCGGCACGCCGGCGGCCGGCGGGACGAAGGGCTTCACGCCCACCCATTCCAGCCCCACAAGCACCGCCGTCAAGCCCCCGCCCGTCGCGAACCCCGCGACGGCGCCCGGCGCGGTCAGGCGCCGCCACCAGATGCCCAGCACCAGCAGCGGGCAGAACGTGGCCGCCGACAGGCTGAAGGCGGCGAGCACCAGCTCCACCGACCCGACGGGGACGGTCGTCGCGGTCAGCACCAGGGCGGCCACCGTCACCCCGGCCAGCGAGGTACGGAACGAGCGCACCCCGGGCCGCGCCACACAGGCCGACACCGCCCCCGACACCGCCCCGAGCACCCCGCACGACGTCGCGAGGAACGCCGCGAAGGCGCCCGCCGACAGCACCCCGGTCAGCATGTTCCCGACGACCCCGGGCAGCATCCGGGACGGCAGCAGCAGCACGACCTCCTCGCCCCCCGCCCCGGGAAAATGCACATGCGCGAGAATTCCATATAAGGGAGGCACCACGGCGAACACCCCGAGTAACACCTGCGCCGCCACGATCGCCCGGCGCGCCCCGCGCCCGTCCGGGGCGGCGTAGACCCGGACCACGACGTGCGGCAGCCCCATGGTCCCGAGCGCGCAGGCCAGCAACACCGTCAGCACGCCGGGCAACGACTGGTCGCCAGAGCCGTACCCGCCGGAAAGGCCTTCCACGGGCACCTGGCCGCAATGCCACGTGCACCACAACGCCAGCCCCACGCCGAGGAAGGCGACCAGCTTCACCCAGAACTGCGAGGCCTGCACGCTCGTGACGCTGCCCATGCCACCGGCCAGCGCCACGCAGGCGGCGGTGCCGGCGACCGCCGCCCAGCCGGCCCACGGGGGCAGCCCGGTCAGCAGCCGCGTGACGACCCCGGCCGCCTGGAACTGCGCCACGAGGAACAACAACCCGATCCCCAGCACCCAGCACGTGGTGAAGCGCCGCAGCCGCGCCGAGCCCAGCCGCCATTCGGCGAAGTCGGGCAGCGTGAACGTCCCGGACCTGCGCAGCGGCGCGACCACCAGCGCCAGCACCACCACGAACCCCGCCGCCGCCCCCACCGGGTACCACAGCATCGGCGCCCCGTGCGTGGCGATGAGCCCGGCCAGCCCCAGGCAGACGGCGGCCCCGGTGAACTCGGCGCCGATGGCCGCGCCGTTGCGCCACGGCCGCACCGCCCGCGCCGCCACGTAGAACTCCGTCACGCTGAGGTAGCGGCGCGGCCGCACGGTGCCCACCGTCACGGCGAGGACGAGCACGACGGCGATCCCGGCCAGCGCCGCGACGGTCACGGTCCCGCTCGTTCGGCCTGTTCGGCATGCCGCAGATGGCGTACGGCCAGCAGTACCCACACCGGCTGGACCCCCACCGACAGCGCCACCCACCAGCGCACGTCGGTGAACCCGGCGGCCAGCACCGGCGCCCCGACCAGCACGGCCAGCCCGGCCCCCGCGGTGACGGCGCCCGCCGAGAGCTGGCGGCGCATGGCCGCCCGCGTCTCGGCGTCTCGGGAGGTGTCGCGCGAGGCGTCGCGGGAGAGGCCGCGGGAGACGTCGGCGGGCGGCGCCGGATCCAGGCGCCCGACCGCCGCTGGACGCCGCTCGACCAGCACGCGGCGCACGGTCACTGCGCGCTCCGATGCTGGTTGACGAGCTGCTCGCGCACCTGCCTGGTGTGGCGGCGGCTGACGGGCAGCGTCTCGGTGCCGACGGTGAGCATCACCTTGCCGCCCTCGAAGCGCAGCTCGCTGACGTGGCGGGCGGAGACGAGCGTGCTGCGGTGCACGCGGATGAAGCCGGCCCCGGCCCAGCGGCGTTCGAGCGCGGCCAGGGGCATGCGCACGAGGTAGCTGCCGTCGACGGTGTGCAGCCGCACGTAGTCGCCCTTGGCCTCGGCGAACCAGACGGCCTGCTGCGGCACGAACCGGGTACGCCCGCCCAGCTCCACCGGGATGACGTCGTCGGGCCCGCAGTCGTCGGGCGGCGCGGAGACCGCCTCCAGCCTGCGCACGGCCTCGGCCAGCCGGTCGGCGCGCACCGGTTTGAGCAGGTAGTCGACGGCCTGCAGCTCGAAGGCCTGCACGGCGCAGTCGTCGTGCGCGGTGACGAACACCAGGCGGGGCGGGCTGGGGAACCCGCCGATGAGCCGGGCCAGGTCGAGCCCGTCGAGGCCGGGCATGCGGATGTCGAGGAAGACCCCGTCCAGCCGCTCCCCCGCACCGATCATCTGCACCATGTCCTGCAGCGCCGAGACCCCGTCGGCTGCGGTGAGGACCTGCTCCACCCTGCTGTCCCGGCGCAGCAGGTAGGCCAGCTCTTCCAGAGCCGGCACCTCGTCGTCAACGGCCAGAACGCGTAGCATGCCGTCCACGCTGCCGCAAGAACGCCCTGCTCACAAGTGACACGCCTACGTTGAGTAAAGATTTGACTACAAAGAGCTAGGCCGGGTCTTGGGGACGCGCAGCCGTACGCGGGTGCCGGCGCCCGGCGCGGTCTCGACCGCGAGCCCGTAGTTCTCACCGTAGATCTGGCGCAGCCGCACGTCGACGTTGGCCAGGCCGATGCCGCCGCCCTCGCGGCACGGGCCGTCGTCGAGCACCTGCCTGGCGTGCTCGGGGTCCATGCCGGCGCCGTCGTCCTCGACGGTGATGTGCGCCTCGGGGCCGGCGTCGCGGACCACCACGCGTACCTCGCCCGCGCCGCCGGCGGCGCGCATGCCGTGCTTGATCGCGTTCTCGACGAGGGGCTGCAGGCACAGGAACGGCACCGGCACCGGCAGCACCTCCGGCGACACCTGGACGGTGAAGCGCAGCCGGTCGCCGAACCGGGCGCGCTCCAGCAGCAGGTAGCGGTCGACGCAGGTCAGCTCGTCGGCCAGGGTCGTGAAGTCCTGGGCGCGGCGCAGCGCGTACCGGGAGAAGTCGGCGAAGTCGAGCAGCAGCTCTCGCGCGCGGCCGGGATCGGTGCGCACGAAGGAGGCGATGGTGGTGAGGGCGTTGTAGACGAAGTGCGGCGAGATCTGCGCGCGCAGGGCGCGCATCTCGGCTTCGAGCGCGCGGCGGCGGGAGGTGTCGAGCTCGGCGAGCTCGAGCTGGCCCGAGACCCAGCGGGCGACCTCGGTGACGGTGCGCACGAGCGCCGCGCTCAGCTCCTCGTCGTAGGCGGCCAGCGCGCCGACCACCCGGTCGTCGACGGTGAGCGGCACGACGACCGCGCCGTGCGGCTGACCGGCGAAGACCTCCGCCCGGCCCGAGGTCAGCGCCGCGCGGGCGTGGTCGAGCACCTCGTCCGTGCAGGGCCCGTCCCACGCGAGTGCCGCGTCGGTGGAGGTGATCGCGAGCGCGTGGGTGCCGAGCAGTACGCGCAGATGCCTTACGGCCTTGCGTGCGGACTCCTTCGTGAGCCCGCCCCGCAGGGACGGCGCGGCCAGCGCGGCGATGTGCAGCGTCATGAACGTCGCCTCGTCCTTCCAGCCGCCTTCGGGCAGCTCGGGGCGGCGGCGCGCGACGAGGTAGCCGAGCGCGAATGCCAGGAGGGAGGCGAGCGCCACGGAGGCGGCGATCGACATGCGGCAAACCGTAGCCCGTCACGCGGGGTGTTCGGGCGGAAACGCTACGGTGGCCCCTCCCCCGGCTCCTCTTGATATGAGTAGCGCTGCTCTCGCCACGGATCGGCCACGTTGTGGTAGCCGCGTTCCTCCCAGAAGCCGCGCCGGTCCTCCAGCAGATACTCGATGCTGCGCACCCATTTCACGCTCTTCCAGGCGTAGAGATGGGGGACCACGACGCGCAGCGGGAAGCCCCGGTCGGGACTGATGGGCTTGTCGTCGAGCTCGGTGGCGAACAGCGTCTCCGGGGCGGTGAAGTCGGAGAGACGGACGTTGGCGCTGTAGCCGTACTCCGCCCAGATCATCACGTGCGTCACTCCCTCGGCGGGCGGCGCGACGGCGAGAATCTCCTGCGGGCTGACGCCGCGCCACTCGTTCCCCATGATCGAGAACTTGGTGACGCAGTGGAAGTCGGCGAGCACGCCGGTGTGCGGCAGCTTCTCGAACTCCGGCCAGCTGAAGCGGTGCATCTCCCCTGACGCGGTGGCGCCGAAGACGCGGAAGTCCCAGCTGTCGGGCTTGAACTGCGGCACCCGGCCGTAGTGGATGACGGGCCGGCCGCGCGGGACGTACTGGCCTGGGGGCAGGCGCGACTCCTCCTCGTTCATTCGGCCATCCTGTCATCGCCCGGCGTACGGCTCGTCGCCGGGTAGGAGTGCGCTACTATTGCGGCCTATGCGCACCGCATTCATCTTTTGGTATGGCGACGGACCCGTGAGGACCGATCGCCATGTGGCGCTGCGCTAGCAGACACAGACGATCGAAAGGCCCCGGGTCCGTAAGGATCCGGGGCCTTTCGCATGTTCAGAGGAGAAAACCATGGTCATCGTGATGGGCCCCGAGGCCACCCAGGACGACGTCGCCGCGATCGTCGCGGTCGTGCAGGCGGCCGGGGTGGAGGCGTTCGTGAGCCGGGGCGTACGGCGCACGATCGTCGGACTGGTCGGCGACGTGGCCCAGCTCGACCAGGGCAACCTGCGCGGCATGGCCGGGGTGCGGGACGTGATGCGCGTGTCCACGCCGTACAAGCTCGTCAGCCGGGAGAACCATCCCGAACGCTCCACCGTGCACGTGGGCGGGGTGCCGATCGGCCCGGACACGGTGACGCTGATCGCCGGGCCGTGCGCGGTGGAGACGCCGCAGCAGACGCTGGACGCGGCGCTGATGGCCAAGAAGGCCGGGGCGACGTTGCTGCGCGGCGGGGCGTACAAGCCGCGCACCTCCCCGTACGCCTTCCAGGGCCTCGGCGAGGCGGGCCTGCGCATCCTGGCCGACGTGCGCGAGGAGACCGGGCTGCCGGTCGTCACGGAGGTCGTGGACGCCCACGACGTCGAGCTGGTCGCGTCCTACGCAGACATGCTGCAGGTCGGCACCCGCAACGCGCAGAACTTCGCGCTGCTGCAGGCGGTCGGCGCGGCGGGCCGGCCGGTGATGCTGAAGCGCGGCATGAACGCCACGATCGAGGAGTGGCTGATGGCGGCCGAGTACATCGCCCAGCGCGGCAACCTGGACATCGTGCTGTGCGAGCGCGGCATCCGCACGTTCGAGACGGCCACGCGCAACACGCTGGACGTGTCGGCGGTGCCGGTGGCGCAGCGCCTGTCGCACCTGCCGGTCATCGTCGACCCGTCCCACTCGGGCGGCCGCCGCGACCTGGTGCTCCCGCTGACCCGCGCGGCCATCGCGGTGGGCGCCGACGGCGTGATCATCGACGTCCACCCGGCGCCGGAGACAGCCCTCTGCGACGGCCCCCAGGCCCTGGTCGACTCTGACCTCGACGTGCTCGCCGACGTGCTCGCCACCCTCCCCCCGCTCCTGGGCCGCACGGCCTCTGTCGCGCTGTCTTAAAGGCGCTGATCCTTTACGGCCCAACGCTGTCTTAAGGGCGCTGATCCCTTACGGCCCAGCCGCCCCCACCACCACCCGCCGACGCGCGCCGGCGGGTCGGCGGGATCGCTTCTCACGCTGGACGAACGCGCCACCGTCACGGGCCTTCGTGAACCACCCGACGGGGCAAGCAAGAACCCGCGACGACCTCGTGGACCCCGCCAGGCAACACACCCCGGAAACCGGCCCGTAGAGATCCCATGGGCCGGCCGAGCGGGGAGCCTTTTGGACCGGGTCGCAGAGGTTTTGTGGTGGTCCCGTGGTTCCGGCTGCGAAGGTCTTGTGGGTGGGCCGGGGTTCTTCGTTGGCTGGGGTTCAGGCGGTGGGGCTGACGCCTTCCAGGGTGTATTCCTGGATGGAGTCGGCCAGCTGGACCGCCAGTTCTTCGGCGTCGAGGCGCTTCTCGATCTGCTTCAGGTCCTCGATCTTGGCCCGGGTCTCGGCCCGCTTCGGCGCCAGCAGCGAGCAGCAGTCCTCGTCCGGCAGCTCGGAGATGGCCAGCGTGTCGATCCGGCGCGCCTCCGCCATGATCTCCGTCTTGTCCCAGCCGACCAGCGGCCGCAGGATCGGCAGCTCGACCGCGTGGTCCTGGGCGGTGATGTTGGCGAGGGTCTGGGAGGAGACCTGGCCGAGCGCGTCGCCGGTGATCAGGGCGGCGGCGCGGATGCGGTGGGCGACCTCCTCGGCGGTCTTCAGCATGAGCCGTCGCTGCGCGATGACCGCCAGCCGGTCCTGGCCGGAGTTGCGGATGGACTGCTGCGCCTTGCCGAACGGCACCACCCACAGCCTCGACCCGCCCTGGAAGCGGTCGAGCTTGCGCACCAGCGCGTACGCCTTGTAGATCGACTCGCTCGTCGTGAACGGAATGCCGGAGAAGTGCAGGAAGTCCACGTGCAGGCCGCGGCGCATCATGCGGTAGGCGGCGACGGGCGAGTCGATGCCGCCGGACATGAGCACGAGCGCCCTGCCGCTGGAGCCGACGGGCAGGCCGCCCTGGCCGGGCAGGCCGTCGGTGAACACGAACACCTCGTCGCGGTCGACCTCGATGTGGAGGGTGAGCGCGGGGTTCTTGAGGTCGACGGGCAGGCCGTACTCGTCGTTGATGGCGCCGCCGACCATGCGGTCGAGCTCGTTGGAGCGCAGCGGGAAACGCTTGTCGCGGCGGCGCGAGCGGACGGCGAAAGTGGCCTTGCGGGCCGCCTGCTCGGTGTCGCGGACCAGTTCGAGACCGGCCTTGACGACCGTGTCCGGGTCCTTGGCGACCCGCCAGGCGCGGTGGATCCAGACCAGCCCCGGCACGTCGGCGACCCGGGCGGCCACCGCGTCGGCCTGCTCGACGGTGGTGCCAGTGGGCAGGAAGATGGCGATCACGCCGTGCCGCTTGCGCACGTCGACCTTGATGTCGAGCTCGCGCAGCGCGTTGCGGATGTTGCCGATCAGGCGGCGTTCGAACAGCTCGCGGTTCTTGCCCTTGAGGACGATCTCGCCCAGCTTGAGCAGTACGCACGGCTCACCCAGGGCGGTGATCGTCATGGGGGTCCTCCGATATTTCCAGTGCTTTCGACCTACCGAGTTTAGTCCTCGTCCAGACCACGCTCGATCGCATATCGGACCAGCTCCACCCGGTTGTGCAGCTGGAGCTTGTTGAGAGTGTTCTGGACATGGTTCTGCACGGTCCGGTGGGAGAGCACCAGCCGGTCGGCGATCTGCCGGTACGACAGCCCCTTGGCCACGAGCCTGAGCACCTCGGTCTCCCGCTCGGTCAGCCGCGGGCCGTCCTCTTCCTGCGCCGGTTGGGCCGCCAGCCTGCGGTACTCCCCCAGCACCAGCCCCGCCAGCCCCGGCGTGAACACCGCGTCACCCTCGGCGGTCCGCCGTACCGCGTCGAGAAACTCCTCGCGGGAGGCCGACTTCACCAGATACCCCGAGGCCCCGGCCTTGACCGCCGCCAGCACGTCGTCCTGTTCGGCGCTGGCCGACAACACGAGCACCCGGGGCGGGCTCTCCAGCCCGCTGAGCCCCTGCGCCACCTCGGCGCCCGACAGATCCGGCAGTTGCAGATCGAGAACCACGACCTCGGGCCGCACCGCCCCGGCCACCCGGATCGCCTGCCGCCCCTCCCCCACGGCCGCCACGACCTCGTACCCGGCCTCCGCCAGATCCCTGGCCACCCCGTCACGCCACATCGGGTGGTCGTCCACCACCATGACCCGCACCATGCCCGCAGCGTACGGCAGCGGGCTAGGGCCCCAGAAGCGGTCACCGCCCAGACCCCAAGGGGGCAGCAATCCCGGCACCCCTCCACAGACGCACCCGGAAATCACCCGAACGCCTGGCCGCGAAAGCGACACAGCGCCCCGAACGAGAAGGGCGACACCCCGGCAGCTCGGGCCGACGCCCCGAGGCATGGGCACGTGGCGAGCGAGCGCCAAGCAGGCGATGCCGCCTGAAGCACGAGCGAAGGTGAGACACCTCCCGAGAGACGGCCGCGCCCGGGAGGGGCGACACCGCCGCCAGAGGCCGGGCGATGCCGGGACGGGCAGCGCCGGGGCGGGCGGCGTCGGGAGGCGATGCCGGGACGGGCGATGGCGGGGCTTGTGGAGGGGCGCACGATCGTGCCCAAGGCGGGTGCGAGCGTGGAAAGGCGAACCCCCAAAGCGCGACGACGCTCTAGGGCCGGACGGGGATCCTGATTTCGATCTCGGTGCCCTCGCCGGGGGCGGTGATGATGGTGACGGTGCCGCCCGCGTCGGCGATGCGGCCCTTGATCGACTGGGCCACGCCCATCCGGCCGTCCCGCTCGGCCTCCTCCAGGCGGCCAGGGGGGATGCCGTCGCCCTCGTCCCTGACGCTGACGATGACGCAGTCCTCCTCCTGCTCGGCGAAGACCCAGGCGCGGGCGTCCGGCCCCACGTGGGTGCGGACGTTGTCCAAGGCCGCGCCGACCGCTGCCGCGATCTCGGCCGCCGTGGCCGGGGGCAGGACGATGGGGGTGGCGGGGGTGGAGACGGTGACGGTGGCGGAGCCGTACCTGGTGAGGAGGGAGCGCAGGTCGCCGGAGGGGGCGGGGCGCAGGGAGATCAGGTCGCGCAGGGCGGCTTCCTGCTCTCCGGCCAGGCGCCCGAGTTCGGCCGCCTCGCCGCCGATCTCCTGGCCGCGCCGCTGCACCAGCGCGAGCACCTGGAGCACGGAGTCGTGGATGCCGCGCGAGAGGCGGTCGCGCTCGCGCTGGGCGGCCTCCATCTCGGCGGCCCGCTGCATACGTTCCTCGGCCTGCTTGGCCAGGCGCGCGACGTGGCCGACCACGACGCCGGACAGGAACAGCAGGACGGCGCCGTTGATGAGGACGGGCGCGTCGGGGGTGCGTACGCGCAGCCAGACGTCGGCCGCGGCGACGATGGCCGCGCCCAGGGCGCCGAGGCGGCGTCCGCCGTAGACGGCCCAGGCGAGCACGGGCCCGGCGATCCAGGTGGCGGGCAGCGGCATGACGCCTTCGGCGTATTGGTAGGGCCCTTCCACGTACGGCGAGGCCAGCAGGCAGGCCAGTGTCACCAGCATGTCGATGACCAGCAGCGGCCAGCCGCGCAGCGCCTCCACGGAGTAGGCGAAGATCGACGCCGCGGTCCACAGTGCCATGAGGCTGAGGACGAACCACCCCATGACGGGCCGGGCGTACCCGTCGTGCTGAACCAGGAGCACACCGGCGTAGACCAGCGACGCGATCCTGAAGACGGCGATCGCGCGCCAGAACGGTCCCTCGATACCCATGAATCATTCTCACGTTTCCGACAGGGGCGGTTGACAGATAGTCGAAGTATCCATGCGAATCGGGCCACACCACTGCCAGAATCCGGTGATCCCTAATGCAAGGAAATATCGATACATGTCTACCGCTGTTAATCATTTCACCCACGGCCCGCTCACCCCGGCCCTCGCCTACGTGATGTCGTGCATCGGGTCAATGCTCGGACTGCGGCTGACCGCTCAGGCCCACGCCTCGCGCGGTGGTTCGCGGGTGCGCTGGTTGCTCGGCGCGGCCGTATCGATCGGCGGCACCGGCATCTGGGTCATGCACTTCATCGCCATGATGGGCTTCGACATCGAGGGCACCCCGATCCGTTACGACGTCCCGCTGACCGTGGCCTCCGCGCTCGTCGCGATCGTGGTCGTGGGCACCGGCCTGTTCCTCGTCTCCTACGGCGGCGGCCGGGTGCTGGCGCTGCTCGGCGGCGGACTGCTCACCGGCCTCGGCGTGGCGAGCATGCACTACCTCGGTATGTACGCCATGAACATGTCCGCCCACGTCTCCTACGATCGCCTGACGGTGGCCCTGTCGGTGGCGATCGCGGTCGTGGCCGCGACGGTGGCGCTCTGGTTCACGCTGCGGGTCAGGCGGCCCATCTGGATCGCCGCCGCCGCCCTGGTCATGGGCGTCGCGGTGGCCGGCATGCACTACACGGGGATGTTCGCGATGACCGTCACCCCGCACCACGCGCCCGCGCCGGTGCCCGGCGCCGACGCGCTCGACTTCCTCGTGCCGCTCATGACCGTGATCAGCCTGATCACGCTGACCATGCTGCTCATGGTCATCCTGTCGCCCTCGGAGGAGGAGCTCCACGAGGACGCCGAGCTCCTCGCCAGGCTGGAGCTGCGCAGGCGGACGTCACAGCAGCTCACCTACCCCGCGCCGGCCCCCAGGCCGCAGCCCGCGGGGAGGTCGCGCCGCCGGTAGTTGCACAGGCAGCGACCTGGGCCCCATACTCCCCTTGCTTTACTCATCAAGGGACGCATGCCCATGTCAGCTGTCGATCACTTCTCCTTCGGGTTCCTGACACCCGCTCTCGCCTACGTGATGTCAAGCGCGGGCTCCATGCTCGGCCTCCTGCTGACCTCCCGCGCCCGCCTCGTCGGCGGTCGTGAGGGCCGGTTCTGGCTGGTCGGCGCGGCGCTCGCGATCGGCGGCACGGGCATCTGGACGATGCACTTCATCGCCATGATGGGCTTCGCCGTCACCGGCACGCCCATCCGCTACGACGTCACGCTCACGGTGGCCTCGGCGGTCCTCGCGGTGGCGGTCGTGGGCGCCGGGCTCCTCCTGGTCGGCCGGGGCGGGTCCCGCCCGCCGTACCTGCTGGGTGGCGGCGCCCTGACCGGGCTCGGCGTCGCCGGCATGCACTACCTCGGCATGGCCGCCATGAACATGTCCGGGCACGTGCACTACGACCCGCTCGTCGTCGCCCTGTCGATCCTCATCGCGGTCGTCGCGGCCACGGTGGCGCTCTGGTTCACGCTGCGGGTGCGGGGCGCCTGGCGCATCGGCGGGGCCGCGCTCATGATGGGCGCGGCGGTGTCCGGGATGCACTACACCGGCATGTTCGCGATGTCCGTGGAGCTGGTGCCGTCCGCCGGGCCCATCCCGGGCTCGCGCGCCCTGGACTTCCTGCTGCCGCTCATCGTGGGCCTGTGCGTGGTCACCGTCGGGCTGCTGCTGCTGGTGATCCTCTCCCCCTCGGAGAAGGAACTGCGCGGCGAGATCGCCTTCCAGGCCAGAAAGGCCGCCAGAGACGACGAAGGCGCGCCGGAGGTGAATCTCTTCGGCACGCCTCGCGGTTGAGCTATGTCCTGGGTACGGCTCGCGCCCCGGTGGGCCGCCGATGCTTCCGCGGCGCGAGCCGTACCCTGAGAGGGGTTGCAGCGGTTCGTCTAACCCCGCTGCGTTGAAAGGTACGGCCTGCCGCTTGCAAGCCGCTTACGGATGATCACGGTCCGCTTGCACGCTCAGCCGAAGAAGACCTCGGCCTCCGCGTAGCGCTCGTCCGGGACGGTCTTGAGCTCGGCCGTCGCCTCGTCGAGACCGACCCTGACGATGTCGGTGCCGCGCAGCGCGACCATGGAGCCGTAGGCGCCGTCGTGCACGGCGTCGATCGCCTGCAGGCCGAACCTGGTGGCCAGGACCCGGTCGAACGCGGTCGGGGTGCCGCCGCGCTGGATGTGGCCGAGCACGGTGGTGCGGGCCTCCTTGCCGGTGCGCTTCTCGATCTCCTTGGCCAGCATCTCGCCGATGCCGCCGAGGCGTACGTGGCCGAAGGAGTCGAGCTCGCCGGTCTGCAGGGTCATCTGGCCCTCGATCGGGTGGGCGCCCTCGGCGACGACGATGATCGGCGAGTAGCGGGTGCGGAAGCGCGACTCCACGTACTCGCAGACCCGGTCGATGTCGAAGGGCTTCTCCGGGATGAGGATGACGTTGGCGCCGCCCGCCATGCCGGCGTGCAGCGCGATCCAGCCGGCGTGCCGGCCCATGACCTCGCAGATCAGCGCACGGTGGTGCGATTCGGCCGTGGTGTGGAGGCGGTCGATGGCTTCAGTGGCGATGTTGACCGCGGTGTCGAATCCGAAGGTGTAGTCGGTGCCCGACAGGTCGTTGTCGATCGTCTTGGGCACGCCGACGACCTTGACCTCGCGATCCCACAGCTGCTTGGCCACGCCGAGCGTGTCCTCGCCGCCGATGGCGATCAGCGCGTCGACGCCGCCCGCCGCGAGGTTCTCCTTGATGCGGTCGACGCCGCCCTCGATCTTGATGGGGTTGGTCCTGGACGAGCCAAGTATGGTGCCGCCGCGCGGCAGGATGCCGCGTACGGCCTGGATGTCCAGCGGCATCGTGTCCCCCTCCAGGGGGCCACGCCAGCCGTCACGGAATCCGACGAACTCATGACCGTAAACACTCACGCCCTTGCGGACGACGGCCCTGATCACAGCGTTGAGACCGGGGCAGTCGCCGCCGCCGGTGAGCACTCCAATACGCATGGCGGGTTCCTCCCAATGGGGTTCACGACCCAGAATCGCATTGTGCCCGTGGCCTCGGGCAGTGGTCTAGACCAAAATTCACGGCCCAGATTAGTAACAGGAAGGCGGTTCCGTGACTGTTTTGGCCATTGACGCGGGAACGACTGGAGTCACCGCCCTGATCGTGACCGAGGACGGCCGGATCGAGTCCCGGGGATATGAGGAGTTTCCGCAGCACTTCCCCGAACCGGGCTGGGTCGAGCACAACCCGGAGGACATCTGGCAGGCCACGCTCGCCGCGTGCGCGACGGCCCTGCGCGGCGCGCAGTCGCCGCCGTCGTGCGCCGGGATCACCAACCAGCGCGAGACCGCCGTCCTGTGGGACCGGCGGACGCTGGCCGCGCCGCGCAGGGCCGTGGTCTGGCAGGACCGCCGCACGGCCGGGATCTGCGAGCGCCTGCGCGCCGCCGGACACGAACCGCGCGTGTCGGAGCTGACCGGCCTGCGCCTCGACCCGTACTTCACCGCCACCAAGCTCACCTGGCTGGCCGAGCGCGACCCCGCCGCGTGGGCGGGCGTCACCTCGGGCCGCACCGCGCTCGGCACCGTCGACAGCTACCTCGTCGCCCGCCTGACCGCGGGCGCGCGCCACGTCACCGACCCGTCCAACGCCTCACGCACTCTCCTGTACGGCCTGGCCTCCGGAACCTGGGAGCCGGAGCTGTGCGAGCTGTTCGGCGTCCCGGAGTCCGCGCTGCCGGAGATCGTCCCGAACTACGGCCCGATCGGCCGCACGGACCCGGACGCCTTCCTGGGCCTCGCCCTGCCGATCAGCGGCATGGCAGGCGACCAGCAGGCGGCCCTGTTCGGCCAGACGTGCTTCGCGCCCGGCGAGGTCAAGTGCACCTACGGCACCGGCTCGTTCATCCTGACCAACACCGGCTCGGAGATCGTCCGCTCGGATGCCGGGCTGCTGACGACGGTGGCGTGGCAGAGGCCGTCGGGCGAGCTGACGTACGCGCTGGAGGGCTCGATCTTCGTGACCGGCGCGGCCGTACAGTGGCTGCGCGACGGCCTGGGCGTGATCGGGACGGCACCCGAGTCGGAGGCCGTCGCCCGCACGGTCCCCGACAGCGGCGGCGTGGTCTTCGTGCCCGCGCTGACCGGCCTCGGCGCCCCGCACTGGAACCCGCAGGCGCGCGGCCTCATCACCGGCATCACCCGCGGCACCACGCGCGCCCATCTGGTGCGCGCGACGCTGGAGGCGATCGCGTTCGAGGTGCGCGACGTGGTGGAGGTGATGGGCGGCTCGGTCGCCGGGCTGAAGGCCGACGGCGGCGCCAGCGGCAACGACCTGCTGATGCAGGTGCAGGCCGACCAGCTGGGCGTGCCGGTGGAGCGGCCGGTCGTCCAGGAGACCACCGCGCTGGGCGCCGCCTTCCTGGCCGGTCTCGGCTCCGGCGTCTGGGACTCGGCCGAGGAACTGCGCGCGACCTGGCGCCTGGACCGGCGCTTCGAGCCCGGCGCCCGCGACGACGCCGCCTACGACCGCTGGCGCGCCGCCGTCGCCCTGACCAAGCAGTGAAATCGTCAACCAGAGGTTGACGTATTCGCGATCGTCAACCTATCGTTGACGCATGGATGGAACCGTTCGTCTCGACGACATCATCAACGCGATCAAGAAGCGCCACCCCGACGGCGACCCTCTCGGCGAGCTGTCGGACGCCGTGTTCATGGGCGAGCACCTGGGCGAGGTGGCCGACCACCTCATCGGCCACTTCGTCGACCGGGCCCGCCACTCCGGCGCCTCCTGGACCGAGATCGGCCGCAGCATGGGCGTGACCAAGCAGGCCGCCCAGAAACGGTTCGTCACCAAGGAGGGCTCGCTGAGCGACGACCTCTCCGCCTACACCCGCTACACCGAGCGCGCCCGGCGCTGCGTCGTCGGCGCGATGGAAGAGGCCAAGGCCACCGGCCACGACCACATCGAGCCGGCCCACATCGTCCTGGGGCTGCTGCACGAGCCCGAGGCGCTGGCCGGCCGGTCCATGGTCGCGCTCGGCGCCTCCCTGGCCACGGTCAAGGAGGCGATGCGCAACTCGCTGCCGCCCGGCACCGGCGCTCCCGGCCCGCAGGTCCCGTTCTCCGCCCAGGGCAGGAAGATCATGGAGCTGACCCTGCGCGAGGCCCTGCGGCTCGGCCACAACTACGTGGGCACCGAGCACATCCTGCTCGGCACGCTGTCCCTGCCCGAGGCGGCCGAGGTCCCGGCGCTGATCGTGCTGGAGGGCCTCGGCGTCACCAAGGAGGCGGCCGAGCGGGAGATCCTGCGCATGCTCGGCGAGATCACCGGCGGGTCATAGCCGGCCGGCGGGGCCCTTGGCGAACCTGGCCAGGATGTTCGCGGTGGCGCGGCGGGTGAAGGCGGCGGCGTCCTTGGTGACGCCGTGGCCGCAGCGCCGCCCCCGCATGCCGCACACCCAGCGCATGGTCCCGCTGGCGAACACCCCGGCGCCGCTGGGCGCGACGTAGTAGGTGCTGTGGGACACGGTCTCGCGGCCACCGCAGTCGACCGGAGACTCGGCCAGCACCTCCACCTCGCGCGGCGAGCCACGCGAGATCCGGTCCGTCTCCACGCCTGCCATGCCGGGGAAGCGGCGCCCGCGGGTGCCCTCGAAGATCCAGTGGCCCGGTTTGCGCACCACGTACGCCGCCTCCGCGGGGAAGCAGTCGTACATCTGCCCCACCAGCGAGCTTTCCGGCGCGACGCTGCGCCAGAGCGGGCAGCGCGTCTCCTTGTCGCACTCGACCACCCGCCCGCTCAGCCCGATCTTCCAGTAGACGGCGTTCGCGCCGAGAAAGGCCAGGTTGGCGCCGCGGTCGCGGGCGCGGGTGACGGTCTCGCGCATGTCGGCCGTCCAGTACTCGTCGTGGCCGAGCGAGACCACGGCCCGCGCCCCGTCCAGCACGCCGGGGCGCAGGTCGAGCGAGGTCAGGTAGGCGAGGCGGACGCCGCTGCGCTCGGCCACCTCGATGGCGTCCTTCTCCAGGTCGAGGAAGAGGCGGGCGCCGTTGGTGTCGTAGGGGCGGTCGAAGGTGACGGCCCGGGAGCGGGCGGCGAAGCCGCCGGGCCCCTCGTAGAGGTCGCGGCCGCCCCAGCGGTTGTAGGCCTGCCAGGTGGTGACCGCGTTGACGATCAC
This sequence comes from Nonomuraea sp. NPDC059023, assembly GCF_042740095.1. NCBI lineage: Bacteria > Bacillati > Actinomycetota > Actinomycetes > Streptosporangiales > Streptosporangiaceae > Nonomuraea > Nonomuraea sp. NPDC059023. The sequence continues at coordinate 245,180 of NZ_JBHYIO010000003.1, forward strand.
CACGCGGCCGGCGGTGGCGGCCGACCTGACGGTGATCGGCACGTACCGCTGACCGCCGGTGGAGGCGTCCAGGCGCAGCAGGTAGGCGCCTTCCGGCCAGCCGGCCGTGTGCACGCGCAGCGACGGCTTCCAGTGGGCGGCGCTGACCATGCGGGCCGCTCCGGTCCTGGGCGCGGCCTGCCGTACGCCGGAGACCTGGCCGGAGGCCCACACCTGCGTGACGGGCGCGCCCATGCGGAAGGCCCGCACGGTGAAGCGCGGCGCCGTCGTGGACACGCGCAGCCAGAACCGCTCGCCCGGCAGGACACTGACGCGGTCGGCGTAGCCCTCGATCTCGTGTTCTGCGCCCTGCCCGGTGATCCGCCACGGGACCGCGCGCGAGGGCGCCGCGGCGTCCGGCGGCGCCGCGGGCGGAGCGACGGGGGCCGGAGCGGCGGCGGTGCAGGCGGCGGCCATGGTCAGGGCCAAGGCCGCGGCCACGGCACGGGCGGCGGCCGGGAAGAGCGTGCGCACGAGCGCTCATGATCACCGTCGCCGCCCGGGGGCGCGGGCGGCTTTGCCTACACCGGCAGCACGCAGGCGGGACTCTTGACCGCGATCGTCTCACCGGTGGGGGCGGGCAGGCCGCCGCCCAGGGTGAAGGCGTCGACGGTGCCGGAGTTCTGGTTGGCGATCCAGAGGGTGTCGCCGGCGATGGCGAAGTGGCGCGGCCAGTCGCCGCCGGAGGGGAGTTCGGCGAGCTTGTCCCCGTCGGCGGTGAAGACGGAGAGTGTGTTGGGGCCGCGGTTGAGTATGTAGAGGCGGCCGTCGGCGGCGTCGACGTGGGCGGGGAAGTTGACGCCCGCGGCGGCGCTGGCCGGCGCCTGCCACAGTTCGCGCCAGCCGTCGGCGTCGTAGGCGCGCAGGGTGCCGTCGAGCTCGCCGGCCACGTAGACGCGCCCGTCCGGGGTGAAGACCAGGTGGCGGGGGCCCATGCCGGGTGCCAGGCGCACCGGTTCGAGCGCGTCGCCGGTCAGCGTGTAGCGGCGGATCTCGTCGGTGCCGAGGTCGGAGACGTGGAGCACGTCACCGTGGAAGACGCACTGGTGGGCGTGCGGGCCGCGCTGGCGGTCGGGGTGGGGGCCGGAGCCCTGGTGGGGCAGCAGGATCGGCTCGCCGGTGAAGCGGCCGTCGGCGTCGAGGTGGTGCAGGCTCGCGACGCCGTCGCCGTAGTTGGCCGCGGCCAGCAGCGTGCCAGACGGGTGCACGGCCAGGTGGCACGGGCTGTCGCCGCCGCTCGTCCGCCGGCCGGTCTCGCTCAGGCCGCCGCCGGTCGCGTACGACAGCAGCACGCCCTCGCCGAGCTCGCCCGCGGCGTACAGGACGGGCAGCGCCGGGTGCGCGGCCAGGAAGGAGGGAGACGGGGCCGGGGTGATGCCTTCACCGGCGGTGAGAATGCCGTCGCCGTAGGAACCGACGTAGAGCTGCGTCACGGGAGAGTCCTCTTCATGGTTGACTAGGGCAATGAGTTCGTTGACGGAAGCAAGGGTCTTTGAGGTCAGGGCCTTCAACCGGTTCTATACGAAGGTGATCGGCGTCCTCCAGGCAGGGCTGCTCGACTCCCCTTACTCGCTGACCGAGGTGCGGGTGCTGTTCGAGATCGCGCACGCCGGCGAGCTGGAGACCGGCGAGCTGCGGGCCCTGCTCGACCTCGACGCGGGCTACCTGAGCCGCATGCTCACCCGCTTCGAGAACGACGGCGTCATCTCCCGCCGCCGCTCCCCCCACGACGCCCGCAAGCAGCTCGTACGGCTCAGCCCTCTTGGCGCCGCCACCTTCGACCGGCTCGACGAGCAGGCGGCCGGCGAGGTCGCGGCGCTGCTGGCCGGGCTGACCGAGGAGGACCAGGGGCGGCTGGTGGGCGGCATGGCCCTGATCCGCCGCCTGCTCGGGGACCCGGCGGCGGTGGCCGGGCGGGAGCCGTACCTCATCAGATCCCCCCACGCCGGGGACCTGGGCTGGGTCGTGCAGCGGCACGGCGCCCTCTACGCGGAGGAGTACGGCTGGGGGCTGGCCTTCGAGCAGACCGTGGCCGGGATCTGCGCCGCCTACTCCCCCGAGTGCGACGCCGGGTGGATCGTCGAGGTCGACGGGCAGCGGGTGGGCTGCGTGTTCTGCATGCGCAGGGACGAGGAGACGGCGCAACTCCGGATGCTGCTGGTCGAGCCGTCTGCCAGGGGGCTCGGCATCGGGCAGAGGCTGGTCGGGGAGTGCCTGCGGCACGCGCGGGAGCAGGGGTTCAAGCGGATCATGCTGTGGACGCGCGACGACCTCGTGAGCGCGCGCCGGATCTACCAGGCGGCCGGGTTCGCGCTGGAGTCGGAGGAGAAGGGCGAGGAGAACGGCGTCGCGGTGACCGAGCAGATCTGGTCGCGGGCGCTCTAACGCCTCCTGGGCCACCAGTTCAGCGGGCCGGCCAGGCGCATGGCCGCCGGGACCAGGATCGCCCTGATCACCGTGGCGTCGGCCAGGACGGCGATCGCCATGCCGACCCCCAGCATCTGCACGAACGACACGCTCGCCGTCGCGTAGGCGGCGAACGAGGCCGCCAGGATGCCGCCCGCCGCGGTGATGAGCGGGGCGCTCTTGCGCAGGCCCGCCGCGACCGCGCGGGTGGTGTCGCCGGTGCGGTCGTACTCCTCCTTGATCCGCGACAGCAGGAACACCTCGTAGTCCATGGACAGGCCGTAGGCGACGCAGAGCATGAGGATCGGGATGCTGGCGTCCAGCGTCCCGGTCGCGGTGAAGCCCAGCAGCCCGGACAGGTTGCCCTCCTGGAAGATCCAGACGATCGCGCCGAACATGACGCCGAGGCTGAGGAGGTTGAGGAGGGTCGCCTTCAGCGGGATGAGCAGGCTGCGGGTCATGGCGAACAGCAGGACGAACGTGACGCCCAGCATCAGCGCCAGCACGAGGGGCAGGCGCTCGACGATGGAGGCGCGGTAGTCGGCCAGCTCGGCCGGGTAGCCGCCGACCAGCCGCTCGAACGGCGCGGGGGTGGCGCGGACCGCCGCCACGAGGTCGACCGGGTCCCCGGCCAAGGCGTGGGCGGACGGGACCACCGACAACCACGTGCCCCGGGCGGCGGGGCCGAACCTGGCGGGGTCGCCGTCGCCGGTCCGCTCACCCCGGGCGTAGGAGCCGGCGGCGGAGTCGACCTGGGCGACGCCGGGCAGGCGGGAGAGTGTGGCGGCATATGCCGAAATGTCGCCCGCTCCCGAAATATCGCCTGACGGGGTGCTTGTGGCGACGATCTGGATGGCGTCGGTCTCCTCGGCGGGGAAGTTCTGCCGGATGACGTCCTGGGTCTGCCGCGCGGGCGCGGACGGCGGCAGGATGCGGTCGTCGGCGGTGCCGAAATTCAGGCCCAGGAACGGCGAGGCCAGCACGAGCAGCGCCGCCGTGGCCGCGCCGCCGTACAGGAGCGGACGCCGCATCACACGCACGGCCAGCCCGTGCCAGAACCCCTCGCCCCGTACGGGCCGCTCCCGCTTGGGCAGCATGACGCCCCCGGCACTGGCCAGTACGGCCGGCAGCACCAACACCGCCACCGCCACCCCGCCCGCCACGACCGCGATCCCCGCGTACGCGAACGAGCGCAGGAACCCGAACGGCAGCGCGAACAGCACGGCCAGCGAGGCCGCCACGGTCAGCCCGCTGAAGATCACCGTCCGGCCCGCGTGCTCCACCGCCCCGGCCACCGCGTCGGCCCGTTCGCGCCCGGCCCTGGTCTCCTCGCGGAAGCGGGCGATGACGAACAGGCAGTAGTCGATGCCGAGCCCGAGCCCCATGGCGAGCGTGAGGTTCAGCGCGAACGTGGACACGTCGGTGAACACCAGGACGCCGCGCAGCAGCGCCAGCCCGACCGCCATCGCGAACACCCCGGCCAGGATCGGCACCAGCGCCGCGACCGCCCGCCGCAGGTACCACCACAGCAGCGCGAACACCAGCGGGAAGATCACCAGCTCGGCCCGGACGAAGTCCTGCCGGGCCAGCGGGACGGTCTGGCGGAACACCTCCTCGCCGCCCCCGGCCCGTACTGCGGCCACTCCGGCGACCCCCTCGCCCATCCTCGGCACCAGGACGGGCAGGATCGTGCCGCGCACGTGGTCGGCGTCGCCGGGGACACGGACGACGATGAGCGCGTGCCGGCCGTCGCCGCTGCGCAGGGTGGCGGGGTTGCCGCGGGTCCAGTAGGAGGCGGCCTCGGCCACGCCGGGTGTGGCCTTCGCGCGGGCGGTGAGCTCGCGCCCGGCGGCGGCCACGGCCGGGTCGTCCACGCCGCCCTTGACCGCGGTGACCAGGAAGACCAGGTCGGGGCTGCCGGTCTGGAACCGGTTCACCAGTTCGGCCTGGGCCCGGTCCGACTCCGAGCCGGGCGCCTCGAACCTGGCCAGCGACAACCTCGGCACCGCTCCTGCCGCCAGCGCGGCGGCGGCCACGAAGGCGAGCAGGGCCAGGGACAGGACGAGGCGGCGGCGCCGTACCAGGAAATATCCCAGCTTGCGGAGCCTCGGCAGTGGTGGTGGCGGCGCTTTCGCGGCGCGCGGACGGGCCGGCACGGCGGTCATGAGACTTCTCCCCGAAACTCGGTAAACTGCTCGTGTTTTGCTGTCCCAGCCAGAAATACAAGTAAATGCTCGTATTTGTCAACGAGGTGTGCCCATGACCGAGCGACCCGTCCGCAGGCAGGCGCGCGGGCTCAAGCGCATGGCCGAGATCCTCGACGCCGCCGAGCTGGTGATCGCCGAGATCGGCTATCCGGACATGACGACCAACCACGTCGCGGCGCGGGCGGGGCTGTCGCCGGGGTCGCTGTACCAGTTCTTCCGCAACAAGGAGGAGATCCTCGACGGGCTCGTCGCCCGCTACACCGACGAGCGGCAGGAGTTCTGGGCCGGGCGGCTGGCCGCGCTCACGCCGGAGGTGCCGCTGGAGGTGCTGGTCGGGCAGCTGGTCGACGAGAGCGTCGCGTTCAAGTCGCGCGCGCCCGCCTACTGGGCCCTGTTGTACGGCTCGGCCACCGGCGACCGCCTGGCCTCCGCCGCGGCCCGCCTGCACGCGGCCATCGCCGCCAACGTGGCCGCCATGCTGCGCCGGCGCGCACCCGATCTGCCGCAGGCGCGCGCGCTCACGCTGGGGACGATGGCGGTGGCGATGGTGAAGGCGGTGATGCCGCTGCTCTCCTCGTCCCCGGACCCGGACGAACTGGTCACCGAGCTCAAGATCGCCCTGACCCGCTACCTCGCCCCCTGAGCGCGGGGGTCAGAGGGCGGCGGCGATCCGGGCGGCGGCTTCGGTGACGAGCTTGCCGCACTCCGGGCGCAGCTCGTCGGTCATGCGGGTGGCGGGGCAGGAGACGCTGAGGGTGGCCACCGGCCCGTCGGCGCCGAGGACGGCGGCGGCCACGGCGGCGATGTCGGAGCGCCACTCCCCCCGGTTGCCGGCCCAGCCCTGGGCGCGGATCGCGGCCAGTTCCTCCCGCAGCACGGCGGGGTCGGTGATGGTGGCCGGGGTGTAGGACTCCAGCTCGGGCAGTTCCCCGGGCAGGTGGGCGAGGACGGCCTTGCCGTTCGCCGAGGCGTGCAGCGGCAGCCGGATGCCGAGCGGGAGCACGATGCGCAGGGGCTTGTCGGTCTCCAGGCGCTCGATGAGCACGACGGCGTCGCCCTCCGGGACCATCAGGTGCACGGTCTCGCCGGTGCGCTGCCGCAGTTCCTCCATGACCGGCAGCGCCACGTCGCGCAGGCCCAGCTCGGCGCGCCGGCCGACCTGAAGCGCCTTGGTGGTGACCAGCCAGCGGGTCACCTCGCCGCCGGCCGGCCGGATCCAGCCGGCCTCGTGCAAGGTGCGCAGCGAGCGCTGCACCGTGCTCTTCGGCAGTCCGAGCGCGCGCGACAGCTCACCCACGCCGATGGGCTGGCGGGCGGCGACCTCTTCGAGAGCGCGCAGGGCGTTGACGACGTTCTGCATCCATTGACTCCTTCGACGACCCGCTTCTAAGGTTAGTGAACCGCACCACGGCACGCTGTGCCGCTACACGGCACGGAGGAATCGTGCACTTCCTGCAGATCCCAGGCCCCACCAACGTCCCGCACCGCGTCCTGCAGGCGATGGCGCGCCCGACCATCGACCATCGCGGACCGGAGTTCGCCGAGCTCACGCTCGACCTGCTCCCCCGTCTCGCCGCGGTCGTCCAGACCGGCGGCGACGTGGTCGTCTACCCGTCCTCGGGCACCGGCGCGTGGGAGGCGGCACTGGTCAACACGCTGTCGCCGGGCGACCGGGTGCTGGCCTTCGAGACCGGGCACTTCGCCATGCTCTGGTGCCGCATGGCCGCCAAGCTCGGGCTGGAGGTCGACCTCGTCCCCGGCGACTGGCGGCACGGCGTGGACCCCGACCTGGTCGCCGAGCACCTGACCGACGAGACCGCCGCCGTCATGGTCGTCCACAACGAGACCTCGACCGGCGTGCGCAGCCGCGTCCCCGAGATCAGGGCGGCGCTCGATCGCGCCGGGCACCGGGCGCTGCTGCTGGTCGACACGATCTCGTCGCTGGGCTCCATCGACTACCGGCACGACGAGTGGGGCGTCGACGTCACCGTCGGCTGCTCCCAGAAGGGCCTGATGCTCCCGCCCGGCCTGGCCTTCAACGCGGTCAGCCCGAAGGCGCTGGACCACCAGGGGCGCCTGCCGCGCGCCTACTGGGACTGGCGGCCGATCATCGAGGCCAACCACTCCGGCTACTTCCCCTACACCCCACCCACCAACCTGCTGTACGGCCTGGCCGAGGCGCTGTCCATGCTGGAGGAAGAAGGGCTCGCCCAGGTCTTCGCCCGGCACGACCGGCACGCGGAGGCGACGCGGCGGGCCGTACGGGGATGGGGGCTCGAGGTGTTGTGCGCCGACGAGCGGGAATACTCGAGCGCGCTGACCGCGGTGACGGTGCCGAACGGCTTCGACGCCGACGAGGTGCGGCGGATCGTGCTGGAGCGCTTCGACATGTCGCTCGGCACCGGCCTCGGCAGGCTCGCCGGGCGGGTCTTCCGCATCGGCCACCTCGGCCACTTCAACGACCTCATGCTCGCCGGCACGCTGAGCGGCGTCGAGATGGGGCTGCGGGCGGCCGGGGTGCCGATCAAGGACGGCGGCGTCCAGCGGGCCCTGGCCTACCTGGAGGGCGGGGCGTGAGCCTCGCGCGGACGCTCGGGCCGCTGCTGGCAGGCGAGGTCAGGGACGACGACTACACCCGCCACCTGTACTCGTCCGACGCCAGCATGTACGCCATCGAGCCCCTGGCCGTCGCCTACCCCAAGCACACCGACGACGTACGCGCACTGGTCACGGCCTGCGGCGGCCTCGGGGTGCCGGTGCTGCCCAGAGGCGCGGGCACGAGCCTGGCCGGGCAGACCGTGGGCGCCGCGGTGATCGTGGACTTCTCCCGGCACATGAACCGCATCCTGGAACTGGACGGCGACCTGGCCCGGGTGCAGCCCGGCGTGGTCCAGGACCAGCTCAACCGGGCCGCGGCCAAGCACGGGATGATGTTCGGTCCCGACACCTCGACCAGCAACCGGGCCACGATCGGCGGCATGATCGGCAACAACTCCGCCGGCAGCCACTCGATCCGCTACGGCTCGACGATCGACCACGTGCGGGCCCTGAGCGTGGTCCTGGCCGACGCCTCCACCCCCGACCTGGCCACGGACGGGCGGCTGCGCGCCGGGGTGGACAAGATCCTGGAGAACCTGGACCTGGCGGGCTACCCGCGCTTCTGGCGCCATTCCGGCGGCTACCGGCTCGACCGGGTCACGCCGGACGACCTCACCCCGCTCGTCGTCGGCTCCGAGGGCACGCTGGCCATCGTCACGGAGGCGACCGTGCGCCTCGTGCCGCGCCCCACGACGCGGGCGATCGCCGTCGGCCACTTCACCGGGACCCTGTCCGCCATCGCCGCCACCCACGAGGCCCTCGCCCTGGACGCCGCCTCCGTCGAGCTCATGGACAAGGCCATCCTCGACCTGTCCCGGCAGCGGGTGGAGTACGCCCGGCTCGGCGACATCCTGGAGGGCGATCCGGAGGCGCTGCTGTTCGTGGAGTTCTTCGGCGACGACGCGGCCGGCAAGGTGGACGAGCTGGCCAGGGCCTGGAAGGCGGGCGGGCACGGCTACCACACGCTCCGGGCCGTCGGCAAGGAGCAGCGCGAGGCCGTGCTGAAGGTGCGCAAGGCCGGGCTGGGACTGCTGATGGCCTCCAGCGTCGGCAGCCGGCGCCCGCTGGCCTTCGTCGAGGACACCGCCGTGCCGCCCGAGGCGCTGGTGCCGTACGTGGCGGAGTTCGAGCGGATCCTGGAGCGGCACGGCATGAAGGCCGGCTTCTACGGCCACTGCTCGGTCGGCTGCCTGCACGTACGCCCGTTCGTCGACCTGCGCGCCCCCGGCGAGATCGCGGCCATGCGCGCGGTCGCCGAGGAGATCGCCGAACTGGCCGCCCGCCACGGCGGCGTGAACTCCAGCGAGCACGGCGACGGCCTGGCCCGCTCGGAGTTCAACGAGAAGCTGTTCGGCCCGGCCGTCTACGCGGCGATGCGGGAGGTCAAGCGGTTGTTCGACCCCGGCAACCTGCTGAACCCCGGCAAGATCGTGGACGCCGCCCCGATGACCGAGCACCTGCGCGACCCCTCCCGCCCCGAGCCTCCGCCCCTGCGGACGGCACTGGCGTTCGCGGACGGCATGCACGCCGCCGCCGACCGCTGCATGAACATCGGCGCCTGCCGCAAAGAGGACACGGGCGTCATGTGCCCCTCCTACATGGCCACCCGCGAGGAGGAGCACTCCACCCGCGGCCGGGCCAACGCCCTGGTCAAGGCGCTGTCCTCACCCGACCCCCGGGCGGCGCTCGGCGAGGAGCGGCTGCACGGCATCCTCGACCTCTGCCTGGAGTGCAAGGCGTGCACGTCGGAGTGCCCGCTCGGCGTGGACATGGCCTCGCTGAAGAGCGAGGCGCTGCACCAGTACCACCAGACCCACGGCGTGCCGCTGCGCTCGCGGCTGTTCGGCGCGATCCGCACGCTCAACCGGCTCGGCTCGGCCACCGCGCCGCTGTCCAACCTGCTGGCCGCCCCGCTGCGCGGCGCCCTGGGCCTGGCCCGGCAGCGCCGGCTGCCCCGCTTCCAGCGCGACACGCTGCCGCGCTGGCACGCCCGCCGTACCCCGGCCCCCGGCCGCCTGGGCGAGGTCATCCTCCTGGCCGACTCCTTCACCTCCTTCACCGAGCCCGCCATCGGCCGGGCCGCCGTCGAACTGCTGGAACAGGCCGGCTACACGGTACGGCTGGCCGCCGAAGGCTGCTGCGGCCGGTCGAGCCTGTCCAAGGGCCTGCTCGACCGGGCGAAGAGCATGGCGGACGACATGGTCGGACGCCTGTCGGCCTCGGACGCCCCGATCGTCGGCCTGGAGCCGTCCTGCCTGCTGACGCTCAAGGACGAGTACGCGGCGCTCCTGCCCGGCAACCCCCGCGTCCAGGCGGTGGCCGGGCGCGCCCGCCTCGTACCGGAACTGCTGCTCGAAGCCATCGACGGCGGCGCGCTGCAGCTCGGCGACGCTCTCAGCGGCCGCACGATCCTCTTCCACGGCCACTGCCACGAGAAGGCCGTCACCGGCACCGCGGCCACGCGCGAACTGCTCGCGCGCATCCCCGGTGCGCGGGTGAGCGAACTCGACGCCGGCTGCTGTGGCATGGCCGGATCGTTCGGGTTCGAGGCCGAGCACTACGAGTTGTCCATGAAGATCGGCGGCCTGCGGCTGTTCCCAGCCGTGTCCGCCACTGCCGAGGACACCCTGGTCGCGGCCACAGGGGTGTCCTGCCGCCAGCAGATCGCGCACGGCACCGGCCGCACCGCCCGCCATCCCGTCGAACTCATCCGACTGCTGACCTGACTCGGGGGAGAACGGAGTCATGTCATGTCCGCCGAACTTCTGTCCATACTCGCCCTGATCCTGATGTTCGTGGTGGCCACGGCCTTCCCGGTCAACCTGGGAGCCCTGGCCCTCGTCGGGGCCTTCCTCGTCGGCACCCTCGCCGCCGGGATGGGCACCGACGACATCCTCGGCGCCTTCCCCGGCAGCCTGTTCGTGATCCTGGTCGGGGTGACGCTGCTGTTCGCGATCGCCACCAACAACGGGACCGTCGACTGGCTCGTGCGCGCCGCCGTCCATCTCGTGCGCGGGCGCATCGTGGCCATCCCGCTGGTGATCTTCGCGATCGCCGCGCTGCTCACCGCGGTCGGCGCGCCCGCGCCCGCCGTGGCCGCGATCCTCGCCCCCATCGCGTACGGCTTCGCCGCCCAGTACAAGATCCATGCCCTGCTCATCGGCCTCATGGTCGCCCACGGAACCCAGGCCGGGGCGTTCTCCCCGATCTCGGTGCTGGGCGGCATCGTGAACGGGGTCACCAAGGAGGCGGGGCTGCCCAGCTCGAACCTGGTGCTGTTCCTGTCCAGCTTCGCCTTCAACGCGGCGGCTGCGGTCATCGTGTTCCTGCTGTTCGGCGGGCCGGCGCTGGCCCGCCGTACCGCGTCTGACGGGCCTTCCGAGGAGGAGGTCGCGGAGTCGACGCTCGAGGAGGAGCGTGGCGGTGCGGTTTCCGGCGGCGGGGTTTCCGGCGGCGGGGGGACTGCCACGATCGCCAGGCCGGGGACGGGGCTGCGGCTGACCGTGCACCAGGCGCTGACGCTGGCCGGGATCGTGGGGCTGTGCGCGGGGGTGCTCGCGTTCAAGCTGGACCTCGGCCTGACCGCGGTCACCGTCGCGGTCATCCTCTCCCTCACCTCGCCCAAGGCCAACAAGGGCGCCGTCGAGCGGGTGGCGTGGCCGACGGTGCTGCTGATCTGCGGCGTGGTCACCTACGTGGGCGTACTGCAGGAGATCGGGACCATCGACTGGGTCGGCACGCACGTGGCCGCGATCGGCGTCCCGCTCGTGGTCGCGCTGCTCATCTGCTACGTGGGCGGCGTGGTGTCGGCGTTCGCCTCGACCGTCGGCATCCTGGGGGCGCTGGTGCCGCTGGCGGTGCCGTTCCTGTCGCAGGGGACGCTCGGCCCGATCGCGATGATCGCGGCGCTGTCGGTGTCGTCGGCGATCGTGGACGTCAGCCCGTTCTCGACCACGGGCGCGCTGCTCGTGGCCAACGTCCGGGGCATGGACCGCGACGTCTTCTACCGCAAGCTCCTCGGCTACGGCGCCGCCATCGTGGTCGTCGGCCCGCTGGCGGCGTGGGCATTGCTGGTGGTGCCGGGCTGGCTCGGCTGACGCCGCCTTGACCAACCCCTCGTTCAGCCGATAGAAAACCAATAGGTTATGGAAACGAGGGGTTATGAACGAGATAGCCGACGTCTACCACCGCCGGGCCGACGCCTTCGAGGCGAAGGTCGCCGCCGTCAAGCCGGAGCAGTGGTCGGACCCGTCGCCCTGCGCGCTGTGGACCGCCCGCGACGTGGTGGGGCACATCGTGGACATGCACGCCGTCATGCTGAGCCCGATCGGCCGCGCGCTCAGCCCCGCCCCCTCGGTGAAGGAGGACCCGCTCGCCGCCTTCCGCGCCGCGCGCGCGGACGTCGAGGCCCTGCTCGCCGACCCGGTCGCGGCCGCGACCGAGTGCGACACCCCGGCCGGGCGGTTCACCGCCGCCCGGCACGTCAACGAGGTCATCAGCGCCGACCTGCCCCTGCACGGCTGGGACCTGGCCAAGGCCACGGGACAGGACGCCACGATCGACCCGGAGGACGTGCGGCTGTCGTGGGAGTCGGTCTCCGCGCTGCCGCCGGAGCTGATCGAGCAGTACCGGACGCCGGGGGCGTTCGGGCCGGGAGTGGAGGTGTTCGGGCCCGAGTTCAAGGTCGGACCCGACGCCTCCCCGCAGGACCGGCTGCTCGGGCTGATCGGCCGCGACCCGAACTGGCAGCGCCCCTGACCGCTCGTGTGCCGGGCACCGCGACCTTGTCCAGGTTCGCCCGGAAGTGCGGTCCCGTTGTGCCTCGGTCGCCGGGTTTCCATCTCGCAGCGTGTCCGGGGACTACGACAGCGCGCCCGCCCAGTGCGGCAGGCGCGGCCGCACCTGCCGCTCCTGCCGCACCGGATCCCCGGGGAGCCGGGTGGGGGCTGCCGGGGAAGGTGGGCGGCGGTGGTGGAGTGCCGCCGCCCGGGTGAGGGGTCAGCCTGCCCCTACGGCCTGGCCGCCGTCCTCCCAGCGGTTGTTGCTCCACAGGTTGCCCTCGGCCTTGGCGTCGAAGTGGGCCATCGGGCCGTAGTAGCCGCACTTGCTGAAGACCTGGCGGCTGAAGACGTTGTCCTTGATGACCACGTTGTACGGCGAGTACGGGTGCTCGATGTGCTTGGCGCCGCCGTAGATGCAGTAGCCGCCGCCGGCGAGCAGGTTGCCGCTGACCTCCACGTCGTGGATCGGGCCGAAGACCGGGCTCAGGATGATGGCCGAGGTCTGGTTCTCCGGGTTGATGATCGTGTTGTGGCGGATCACCAGCTTGTTCTTTTCCTTGTTGCCGTTGGTCTGGATGCCGTCGGTGTGGTCGCCCGGGTTCGCCTGCCACATGTCGTGGATGTAGTTGTCCTCGATGAGTCCGGACTTGGCCATGATGGCGGCGTTCGACGTGGTGTGGATGTTGTTGCGGCGAACGGTCATGTTGCCGGTGCCGTCGTTCCAGATGCCGATGTCGAGCTTGGTCTTCTTGTTCGAGCCGATCTCGCAGTTCTCGACCGTGAGGTTGGTGTGGCCCTCGCGTAGCTGGATGCCCCAGTAGCCACCGACGATGATCTTGCAGTTGCGGATCGTCACGTTGTCGGCCCAGATGTCGAAGCCCTCACTGACCTCCACGCCGTCGAACACCGCGCCGTCCTGCTTGACCTCGCCGCCCTTGATCTTTCTGAATGTGGAGATGGTGGGGCCGGTGTTGTCCTCATTGGGGAAACCGGTCATGGGGGGCGGGTCGGTGGGCTTGGTGGGCGTACTGGTCGGCTTTGTCGGCGTGCTCGTGGGCTTGGTCGGGGTGCTGGTCGGCTTCGTCGGGGTGCTCGTGGGCTTGGTGGGGGTGCTGGTCGGATGTGTCGGGGTGGTCGTCGGCTTGGTGGGGGTGCTGGTCGGGGTCGTCGTGGGGGTGGTCGTGGGTTTCGTGGGGGTACTCGTGGGCTTGGTCGGTGTCGGCGTCGCGGTCACCGTGCGGGTGGGGGTGGGGGTCGGCTTGCCGGTCGGCGTGGGACCGGGCGACGGACGGTAGTTGAAGATCACGTCCGTGAAGTAGTTGAACTTCGCCGGGTTGGCGTAGGAGGGGAAGCGGGAGCGCTTGCCGTACGCGAAGACGCCGTTACGGTCGGACGGCGCGGAGAGCGGACCGGAGACGACCGGCTGCGAGAAGCCGCCGCGCTGGGCGACGTAGGTGCCGTGGCGGGTGTGGTACGAGGCCGTGTAGACGGCGCCCGCCCAGACGGGGACGGGGGTGCCGAAGAGCGCCGTCTGCCATCCTTCGCGGGTCTCGCCGGTGAACTGCACCCTGGCCAGCGCGCGGCCCCGGGCGTCCCAGAGGGTGCCGACGTGGCGGCCGCGCTCGCCGCGCGGCTTGTAGAAGCGGATGCCGGCGATCTCGCCGTTTCTGTCGGCGGTGAAGCGTACGCCGAGTTCCAGGGGTATCCGCTCGGCGCGGCGCGGGGCGGTGACCGGGCCTTTGTTCCACAGGCTCGCCTGAAGCGTGTCGGGTGCGGTCTGCGCCCGCATCTTTTCGGCTTTCTGCGCTTTCTGCGTTTTCTGAGCCTGGCGGGCTGACTCCCCCGCCACGGCGCTCGTCGTCGGTATGGCGACAAGCGCGATGGCCACGAGCACCCCTAACGCCAGTCGCGATCTTTTACGCTTCGACCTGGCAGCATGAGATCCCACTGTTCGGCGCTCCGTCGTTTGAGGGTATCCGAATTTATGGATTTGAGATAACCGCTTTCAAGCCCTCGTTCTAATCTCGGCGCCAGATCATACCGAGGCGGTAAGTGCGCGCAAGGGAAATACGAAATTCCCGTCTATTTACGCATGCCCCACACAGATCACCCCCACCCCACCAGACACGGTACGGCCGGCGCCCCCGACCCCAGGCGCGCAACCAGAGCCCCAAGCCCCGCACCCCAGAAGCTCCGGCCAGAGCACACCTCCCACCGTCCGGCCTGCCACAGACCCGACGTCACACCCACCACACACACCCGCCACACCCGCCACGACCACCCAGCCGCCCCGGGCCGCCCCCGGGCCGCCCCCGGGCCGCCTCCGGGCCGCCTCCTCACGCGCCGCCACAGACCGGCGCGACCCGGCCCACACAGCCCGACTCGCGGCACGACGGGCGCACGTAAGACAAGGGGCCGGAGATGCGCGGGCCGGAGGTGCGCGGGCTGGGGTGGAGATGGGGCGGGGTGGGCTGAGGAGAGGGTGGGGGTGGTGGGGCGCGCGGGAGCATAGCGAGGTCGTGGGGCCTGGGGTGGGGTTGCCGGTGAATCATGCTAAGTCGCTATGAGACATATATTTCGGTCTTTATACCGCTAACTGGTGAGCCGCCACCTGTACGGTGATTGACTACTCACCGAATCACCCACAAACTCGCATCAGATTGAATCATGCCGAATCACTGCGCATCGGACACGCGTGGGGATCTCGGGCGATGCGGGAGGCACGTGCCTGTGGTGACGGACGACGGTATGGATCCGCAGATCAAGCGGCAATGGCTTGGAGCAGAGTTGAGGCGTTTGCGTGACATGGCCGGCGTCTCCGGACGAGATCTCGCCGAGCAGATCGGGATCAGCCAGTCCAAGGTCTCGCGGATCGAAGCCGGTGCGGCGATGCCGTCGTTCTCACAGGTGATGGCGTGGGCCGAGGCGGTGAACGCGCCCGATGACACCCGGCAGGTACTCGCCTCGCTCACCCAGGCGGCCTTCACCGAGGTGCAGACGTGGCGGGCGGCCCTGCGTAACCGGCCGCATCTGCAGGGGGAGATCCAGAAGCTGGAGCGGGGGGCGCAGGTGATTCGTACGTTCCAGCCGGCGCTCGTGCCCGGGCTGCTGCAGACGGCCGAGTACGTGAAGCGGGTGCTGACGTTGTTCCAGCCCGGGTACGCGGAGGACAAGCTCGCCACCGTCCTCGCCGCCCGGCTGGACCGGCAGCTCGCGTTGTACGACGAGGCCAAGCGGTTCGAGTTCCTCATCACCGAGGCGGCCCTGCGGTGGCGGCCGGGACCACCGCGCCTGCTGCTGGCCCAGCTCGACCGGATCGCGTCGCTCAGCACCCTGGAGAACGTCTCCATCGGCCTCATCCCGCTCGACACGGAGGCGGCCACCAGCATGGCGCACGCGTTCGTCATGTTCGAGGCGGACGGTGGCGCGTCCGGCGACGACCACGAGGACGAGGAGGAGGACTGCGCCGTGGTGACGGTGGAGACGGTGCACGCCAACCTGGTCGTCAAGGGGGCCGAGAGCGTGAGCCTCTACCACGACCGGTGGACGTCGCTGCGCCGGATGGCGATCTTCGACGACGAGGCCCGGACCTTCCTGTCCCAGATCAGCACCACCATCCGGGCCGGAGGCTGAACCATGCCCACCCCCGAGCCAGCCAGCCCCGAAACGGCCAACCGGCGAACAGCCGGGCCAACGGTGGTCAGGCAGGAGGCGGTCGGACGGAAGAAGGTCGGACGGAAGAAGGTCGGACGGAAGAAGGTCGGACGGAAGAAGGTGGTCGGACAGGAGGGGGTCAGACCCGGGGCCGTCAGACCCGGGGCCGTCAGACCCGGGGACGCCCGGCCGGGGGTGGGCTGGGGGCGTGAGGGTGCGGGGCGGCTTCGGGTGGGCGGGGTGTGGAGGGCCGGACCGTCGGGGGGCGGGCGGGAACCCGTCGGGCACGAGCCCGTCAAGACGCTCGGGCCACCGCCGGCCGGGTGCCCATTGTCCGCGCGAGGGCCGCGTGAGACGTGGGTGCCCGGCCAGGCGTGGCCCGAGTCGCGGGCGCCCGGGTGGGGGTCGCCCGGCCGGCCGCTCAACGGGTCAGGCGATCGCGGGCCGCCCGCCCGGCACGTCGAACTCGCCGGCCTTCACGGCCCCGGTGAACTCCTCCCATTCCCTGCCGTCGAACAACAGCACCGGCCCGTGCGGGTCCTTGGAGTCGCGCACGGCCACGACCTGCGCCATGGCCACCTCCACACAGGTGCCGCCTTCGCACGCGCTCCGGAACTCCACCGGCGTCTCCATCCTGATCTTGCTCATCTCGAGCCCTTCCTGGTGTCGGGTGTTTCTTCCTGACTCCAGAGTCCAAGGCTTCACTGGCAACCATCTGTGCCGTGACCTGGGAACACTCCGAAATTCTCCGGCACGGCGCCAAGCCGTTTCTCCGGTTTTCCGGAGACCTTTCGAAGGAGGTAGACGAGGGAAATGACAGCGGAAACAGCGGTCCGCGAGGGCCCGCCGCCGGTGCTGAGCCTGCTCGGCCCGGTGGAGGTCCTGCGGGGAGACTCGCGCTTCTCCCTGGGCGGCCCGCAGGTCAAGCGCATGATCGTGGCACTCGTGGAAGCCGGGGGCAAACCCCTGTCCCACGACAGATTGAAGGAGTGGATCTGGCAGGGCCGGCCCGCCGACGGTTACCCGGCCGACGCCCTGCACGGTCTGGCCAGCGCCGTACGCAAGGCGTTCAAGGACACGGGCATCACTGCGTCGCTCGGCAAGGAGGGCCTGTCCTACCGGCTGCGGATCGCCGATGAGCACGTGGACGTCCGTCTGTTCCGCGAGGAGGTACGGCAGGCCGTCCACCTCCTGGCCGCCGGCAAGGACACCCCCGCGGTGCGGATGCTCGACCAGGCGCTGGCCCGTTCGAAGGGCGAGCCGCTCACCGGCCTGGACGGCCGCCTGATGGGCCGGTACCGCGAGGCGCTGAGCATGGAGGTCACGCAGGCGCGGCTGGTCCTGGCCGCCGCCCGCATCAAGGGCGGGGCGCACGCCGAGCAGATCGCCCCGCTCAAGGCGGTGGTGGAGCAGGACCGGAACAACGTGGCCGCGGCCTGGCTGCTCATGCACGCCTACTTCCGCGACCACCGCTGGGAGCTGGCCCATCGGGTGCTCCAGGGCGTGCCCACCGCGCCGGAGTTCCTGCGCGACCTGGAACGCAGGATGCTCAAGACGGACCCGGACTTGTACCGGCCCGAAGCGATCGACCTCCCCGGCACGCCGGCGCCGTCCGTCACCGTGACCCGGCCAGAAACCCAAGAACCCGGCGAACCACGGCAAGAGGAGAACCCGGCAGCCCCCGGCCGGCGGGACATCGTCACCAACACCAGTTACGGCGACGGCGACATCCACTCCTACCATGCCAACACCATCAACCTCGGGAACCGGCCATGACCGAGCCCGTGCCGTACGGCGGGCCGTACCGGAAGGAAGAGCCGCAACCCGAACCCGAGCCCACGCCCGAGGAAGAACAACGCCAGGCCGACACCGAGCGCGGACGGCGGGCCGACGGGCTGCGGTACCTGTTCGGCCCGGCCTGGTACGCGGGCGCGGGCCGCGACCGCACGACGTCGTGGGCCGCCCGCGACGTGCACAGTTATCACGCCGACACGGTCACCACGCACACCGTCTACCAGGTCGCCCAGGACTTCGTCACGCCACCCAGGTTCGGCGGGCTGACGCGGGACGACCTGGACCTGCGCCACCGGCTCCATGTCGGCACCGGCTCCGACGAGCGGCTGCGCGCGGGCGTGGCGCGGCATCGGGCGGTCGTGCTGTGCGGGGAGGCCTCGACGGGGCGGCGCGACAGCGCTCTGCGGGTGTTGTCGGCGATCGTCCCGGTGCCGCGGGCGCACGAGTTCCCGGTGGAGATCGCCGAGGTGGGCACGATCGAGGCGTTGTTCCCCGAGCGGCCGGGCGATCCGGCGCCGGGCAGGATGACGGGCTGGCGGGTGGAGCCGGAGCGGGCCTATGTGCTCGACGCGTCCGGGCTGCGCGGGCGGGTCAACCGCGCCCATCTGGACGCGCTGAAGCGGGCGGCGGGCGGGCGGTCGTGGGTGATCGTGCTGGCCGCCGGGCCCGCCCTGGCCGAAGATCTGCACGGGGCGCCGGAGGTGGTCGGGCACGAGCGTCCCGACCTGCTGAGCGTGCTGGAGAACCACCTGTGGGGACGGCTGGAGGACACGGCCGCCGAGGTCATGGAGAACGCGCGCCGCCTGCTGAGCTCCGACGCCCTCCTGCTGGAGGTGGGCACGCTGCGGTTTCCCGCGGAGGCGGTACGCCTGTCCGGCGACCTGGCCATCCAGCTCCTGGCGGGCACCTCGGCCGGGGACGTGCTGACCCGGTTGCCGGGGCGGCGCAGGGAACGGCTGCGCGAGTGCTTCCACGACGTCGATCCCCGGCATCTGGCGCTGCCGCTGGTGGCCGCCGCCGCGTTCCAGGGACAGCCGGTCGGGAAGGTCGTGCGCGCGGCGGACCGGCTGCGGGAGAGCCTGCCGGGCCAGAAGATCCCGCCGGACCCGTTCCTGCGCCGCCTGCCGGCGAACCTGGACGCCTTCGTCAGCGGCTTCAAGGGCATGGACGAGGACGCGGCCCGGCGTGGCCGCGACCCCCGGGTGATCCTGCTGCCCGAGTCGCTCGGCCGGGACGTGCTGACCGTGGCCTGGCGCGACCTGCCGGGCCTGCGGTCCACGATCCTCGGCTGGCTGCGGGCGCAGGCCGAGCAGGAGGATCCGGCCATCCGCGTCCAGGCCGCGCAGGCCGTCGGGATGTTCGCCGTGCTCGACTTCGAGCACGTCGCCGGCTCCACGCTGCTCCCCTGGCGCGACTCGCCCAGCCCGCTGCACCACCGCGCCTTCAGCCTGGCGCTGGAGGCCGCCGCCGGCGCCGACGAGCGCACCGCCTTGCGGGTACGCCGCCTGCTGCAGCCGGGCGGTCCGCAACCGGCCCGCGGCGCCCTCATCGACGCGTACGGCACGCGGATCGGCGCCCTGTTCCCCGGCGACGCGCTCTGGGCGATCGACGACTTCCTGCGCGAAGCCGCCGCAGACGCCGGCCCCGAGGACGGCGCCCGGGTGGCGGCCGAGGTCGGGCTGTCCAGGATCGCCCGCGTCGTCACGGAGATCTTCGCGGGCGGCGCGGCCCACCAGGTCCTGAACCAGTTGCGCGGATGGTCGGGCGGGCCGCGGCACGTCGGGGAGCCGGTGGTGGCGTTCGTCCGGCGCAAGGTGGCGGTGCGGGCGATGGTCCGCGTGGCCAGGCTGCCCGCGCCCGGCACGGCCGTACCCCGTGCGCCCGCGCTGCTGCGCATGCTGGCCGGCGGCGAGGTCTCCGCGGCCAGGCTGCGCCCGCTGTGGCAGCTCAGCCTGGCCGACCGGGACATGGGTGAGAGCGCGTGGGAGGTTCTGCGCCGCTGGGTCGAGGCGGCCGACGGTGACGAGGCTCTGGTCGAGCCGGTACGCGCGCTTGTGGTCCCGCTCGCCACCCGCGGCCGCCTGGAGCGCAAGCGGTTCTACCACCAGATCGAGCAGTGGAAGCGGCGCCGTGGGGGCGCCGCGTTCTCGGCATTCCCCTATATCTGACACTTGAGGACGTCATATGACGGCAACCACGACAACACCCCGGCCCTGGCGGCCGGGTCTGGGCCGGCGCCTGCTGAGCTGGTTCCGGCGGCTCACCCCCGAGGTCCCGCCGGTGAACGTGATCGACAGCTTCACCTTCACCTCCCCCGCCCGCGACGACGCCTTCTCCTTCACCGTGACCGTGCGCTGCTGCTGGCGCGCCCGCGGCGGACCCGACCGCGGCAAGATGGAGTCCTTCGTCGGCGAGCGGCGGCGCCTGGACGAGCAGGCCATCCGCCGGATGGTACGCGCCGCGGTGCGGGAGTTCCCGCCCTACGCGGCCAAGGACGCCGAGGACGCGGCCAACAAGACGCTCACCGACGACGGGCTCGTGCTGCTCGGCACCACCACGCGCGGGGACATGAGCGCGACCTGCACCGCCTGGGCCGAGATCGACGTGGCCGAGCCGGTGCGCGCCTACCAGGAGAAGGAGTGGCGGGCGAGCCTGTCCTGGGCGGCGCACGCCCACGACTCCACGCAGGCCATCGGCACCCTGACCAAGCTGCGCGACGAGTGGCTGGTGTTCCTGGGCGCCGATCCGGGCAAGCTCACGCACGATTGGCGGCTGCCGTTCGCGATCCGGCTGGCAGAGCACGGACGGCAGGTGACCGAGACGGTGGCCAGCATGCACTGGCGGCGCAGGCGCGACGTCACGTTCGCCGCGGGCTTCTACCAGGACGTCATCAAGCAGTTGCGCGGCGCGGGGCACTACGACTTCGCGGTGAGCGTGGAGGACCTGCTGCGCAAGATGGTCAAGGCCTACGACCTGCCGAGGTACGACCTGGTGGGCGAGATGCTGCGGAACGAGCTGCTGCCCTACAACGAGAACGACCCGATGCTCCACGTGTTCGGCATGGGCCAGGAGGCGGAGGGTCCCGAGCCCGAGATGTTCGGCACGTCCCCGGGCGAGGACACGGGGCCCGCCTGGCAGACGTGGCACGGAGAGCGGCTCCAGGAGGAGCCGGTGGCCGTGCCCGACCCGGACGACGAGGAGCCCGAGGAGCCCGCCGCCGAGCCGCCACAGGAGCCCGACGGGCAGTCCAACGCCCAGATTCCGCAGCCGCGCAAGGCCGATGAGGACGCCTGAGCGCGCCGGCCACCCGGGGGTGATCACCGGCGGCCTTCCTGGCTGATGCCGGGCCGATACAAAGCTGAGCGCCGCCCAACACACGCGTACGGCGGGCCGGATGTGTGCACCACCCATCGTGGGCGGTATGCGACTTTTCCTGCTGTTCTTCCTGCTGGTAGGCGCGGTGTCCGGCTGCGCCGCCGTATCGGCGACCCCCAAGTCCGGCGTGCCGCTGCCCTGGCCGGACGAGGGGCAGGCAGCGGTCGAGGTCGAGGGCATGGGCAGCCTGGGCACCAGCGGTGACGGCGAGCCCGTCCCGATCGCCAGCGTGGCGAAGGTGATGACCGCCTACGTGATCCTGCGCGGCCACCGCCTGCGCCCCGGCGAGCGGGGCCCGCTGATCGAGGTGGACCGGACGGCCGCCGACGAGTCGCACTCCCGCGAGGAGTCGACCGCCCCGGTCAGAGCGGGCCAGCAGGTACGGCTGCGCCACCTGCTGGAGCTGATGATGGTCCCCTCGGGCAACAACGTGGCCCGCCTCCTGGCCCGCTGGGACGCCGGCTCGCAGGAGCGTTTCACCGCGAAGATGAACGCCGCCGCCCGCCGCCTCGGCATGCGCGACACCACGTACACCGGGGCCAGCGGCAACGAGGACAGCACGGTCAGCACCGCCGCCGACCAGCTGAAGCTGGCCAGGGCGGCCATGGCCGACCCGGTCTTCCGCGAGGTGGTGGCGCTGACCAGGACGCCCGTGCCCGGCGGCGGGCAGAGCCTGCCCAACACCAACACCCTGCTGAACGAGCACGGCGTCATCGGCATCAAGACCGGCTCGGGCACGGCCGCGGGCGGCAACCTGATGTGGGCCTCCCGGGTGCGGGGCCGCCTGGTGCTCGGCGTGATCCTCGCCCAGAAGCCCGGCACCACCCCGGCCGCGGCCAAGGCGGCGGCGCTCCAGGCGGGGGCGAAGATGACCGGCGCGGTCGAGCGGTGGCTGCTCAGGCCAGCAGCTCTCGTGCCAGAGCCCGCCGCCACCACGCCTCGACGCGCTCCGGCGTCCAGCCCCGCGCCATGATCTCTCCATTTGACTTAACACTATCTATAATGAATATAGTGCAGGTCACTCACTTGGAGAGGCAAGCACATGAAGCTCGTGATCTTCGGCGCCAACGGCCCCACGGGCCGGCTCACCACGGCCCAGGCGCTCGGCGACGGACACGTCGTCACCGCGGTGACCCGCCATCCGGAGGAGTTCCCGATCACCCATCCGGGCCTCGACGTCGTCCGGGCCGACGCGCTCGACCCCGCGGCCGTGAGCCGCGTGGTGAAGGGGCACGACGCGGTGATCTCCTCGCTCGGCGTGCCGTACAAGTCGCCGGCCGTCACCACGGGCTCGCGGTCGGCCCGGCACATCACCGCGGCCATGGCCGAGCACGGCGTACGCCGCCTGGTCTGCACGACCTCGACCGGCGTGCCGATGAAGCCCCCGCCCGGCGAGACCTTCGTGTACCGGAAGGTGGTCGTGCCCATGCTGTTGCGGATGGGCCGACCGCTCTACGAGGACGCCGCGCTGATGGAGCGGATCGTCTCCGGCACGGACCTCGACTGGACCATCGTGCGACCGTCCGGGCTGTTCGACGGCGCGGCGGTCACCCGCTACACCGTCGGCGCGCCCCAGATGATCGGCCGGTTCACCGCACGCCGGGACCTGGCCGACGCGCTGGTCAGGGAGGCGGTGGAGGATCGCAACGTCCGCTCCGTCGTGGAGGTCATCACCACCGAGGGGACCCCGAGCGTCTACCGCGTCTTCCTCAAGGAGGCGCTGCGCATCGGCTAATTTTAGATGCGCCTGAAACAACTGAAACACGCTAGGCTGCCCCCATGACCTCTCCGCACGGCCCCGACCGCGAGCGGGTACTCGAGTGGGTCGAGCGCGTGGCCACGTTCGTCTCGGAGGAATGGGGGCTGGCGCCGATCACCGGTCGCGTCCTGGGCTGGCTCATGGCCTGCGAGCCGCCCGAGCAGACCGCCGGCGAGATCGCCGAGGCCATCGGCGCCAGCCGGGCCTCGCTCACCACGAACATGCAACTGCTCACCTCCATCCGGCTGGTACGCCGCTTCCGCAAGCCGGGCGAGCGGACCGTCTACTACCAGATCGAGGACGACGCCTGGTCCAAGGTCCTCCAGCAGAAACTGGCCGCGTTCGCCGCCTTCGGCGACCTGGCCGAGGAGGGGCTGAAGCTCGACTGGAAGGACGAGGCGGGCAGCGCGCGCATCCGCTCGGCCCGCGCCTCCATCGCCGCGCTGACCGCCGTCCTCAGCCAGGCCACCGCCGCCGGGGACCCGGACCGGAAGCGATAGCGCCGGCCCGTGGGTCGCCGCCGGCCAGACCTCCGTCGCCACTCTTCCGCCCGGCCCGATCGTCTCCCCGCGCGTGAACAGGCGCTGACCAACCCCCGCGCGGCGGGCTCCCGCACGAGCCCGCCGCACCCCTGACCGCCCTCAGCGGCTGCCCTTCCGTTCGACGACCAGGATGCGGGCCTCGGGAACCGGGTGCGCCACGTGCTCGTCGCCGGGCTCGGCGTAGCAGACGCGGCCCGGGGTGAGCCGCTCGACGCGCTCCTCGCCGTCACGCCGGTAGCGCATGTCCACGGCGCCGTCCAGGACGACGAAGACCTCGGGACCGTCGTTGACGTGCCAGACGTACGGCGTGTCCGTCCAGTGCAGCCGCACGGTGGCCCGGTCGATCTCGGTGATGTCCAGCGCGCCCCAGGGGCGGTTCGCGGTGAACGACGGGGCGTCGATGAATCGCATGGTCCGATCCTGTCGCGGCCCTCCGCGGGCTGACGAGTGACAGGAATGCCGATATCCGTAAGAATCCTGCCATGCATCGTGTAGTGGCGCTGGCGCTGCCGTCGGTGGTGGCCTTCGACCTGGCCATCCCGGCGGAGGTCTTCGGCGGCGAGGAGTACTCCTTCGCCGTCTGCGCGCAGGCGCCCGGCCCGGTGCCGGCCACGACGGGGTTCGAGATCGCCGTCGCGCACGGCCTCGGCGCGCTGCGGGATGCCGACACGGTCGTGGTCCCCGGTTACGCGCCGCTGGACGAGCCCGCGGAACCGGTCCTGGAGGCGCTGCGCGCGGCGGCCTCCCGCGGCGCGCGCATGGTCTCGGTGTGCACCGGCGCGTTCGCCCTCGCCGCCGCCGGGCTCCTCGACGGCCTCCCCGCCACCACGCACTGGATGGACGCGCCCGCGCTGGCCGCACGCCACCCGGACGTCGAAGTGGACCCCGGCAAGCTGTACGCGGGCGCCGGCAACGTGCTGACCAGCGCCGGGTTCGCCGCCGGCATCGACATGTGCCTGCACCTCGTGCGTACCGACCACGGGGCGGAGGCGGCGGTGCGGGTGGCGCGGCGGCTGGTGGTGGCGCCGCACCGCGAAGGCGGGCAGGCCCAGTATCTGGAGCAGCCGATCCCCGCCGCCGGCGACGGGATGGCGGAGGTGTGCGCGTGGGCCCTGGAACGGCTGGCCGACCCGCTCACCGTCGCCGACCTGGCCGCGCGGGCCAATCTCGCGCCGCGTACCTTCGCCCGCCACTTCACCGCCCAGACCGGCGTCAGCCCGCACCGCTGGCTGGCCGCCCAGCGCGTCCAGCTGGCCCGCCGCCTCCTGGAGCGCACGGACCTGCCCGTGGACGAGGTCGCGCGGCGCTGCGGCCTCGGCACCGCCGCCAACCTCCGTCTCCATCTGTCCCGTGACGCCGCCACGACCCCGACCGCCTACCGCCGCACGTTCCGCGGCCCCTGACCGCTCAGGCCGTCGGGGCACCGCCCTCATCGCACTCACAAAGTTCTGAAACGTCGTCGGGCACCGCCCTCGTCGCGCTCACACCTTCCGAGACGCCGCCAGGGCACCGGACTCGTCGCGCTCACACGTTCTGAGAAGGTGGTGGGGTGCGGATCGAGCTACTGGGACGGGTGCGGGCGGTCGGCGACGACGGGTCGCCGCTGGAGATACGCGGTGCCAGGCTGCGCGTCCTGCTGGCCAGGCTCGCCCTCGACCCGGGCCGGGTCGTCCCGGCGGACGCGCTGGTCGACGACCTCTGGGCCGCCGGCCTGCCGGCGGACGCCGCCAACGCCCTGCAGGCGCTGGTGTCCCGGCTGCGCAAGGCGTTGGGCGGCCCCGAGACGGTCGAGTCGGTCGCCGGCGGCTACCGGCTCGCGGCGCGGGCCGAGGACGTGGACGCGCACCGCTTCGAGGACCTGCTCGCCCGCGGCAGGAAGGAACTGGCCGCCGACCGGCCGCAGGCCGCGTCCACCCTGCTCACCGAGGCGCTCGGGTTGTGGCGCGGACCGGCGCTCGAGGATCTGGACGGCGCCGCGTTCGCCGGGGCGTCCGCGGCCCGGCTGGAGGAGCTGCGGGCGGCGGCGGCCGAGGAGCGGTTCGAGGCGGAGCTGCGGCTGGGCAGGCACGCCGAGGTCCTGGCCGACCTGGAGGCGGCCGGCGCCCGCCATCCGCTGCGCGAGCGGCTGGCCGTCCTGCGGATGCGGGCGCTGACCTCGGCGGGACGGCAGGCCGAGGCGCTGGCCGTGTACGAGAACGTCAGGGCGGCGCTGGCCGACCAGCTGGGCGTCGATCCCGGCCAGGAGCTGCGCGAGGCCCACCTGGCCGTGCTGCGCGGCTCCTACGACCGGCCGGCCGCCCGCGCGGAACCCCGGCTGCCGGCCCGCCTGACCAGCTTCGTCGGCCGCGACGAGGAACTGCGCACGGTGCTCACGCTAATGGAGGGCTCCCGGCTGGTCACCGTCGTGGGCCCCGGCGGCGCGGGCAAGACCCGGCTGGCGGTGGAGGCGGTGGTCCGGCACCGGGCCTACCGCGACGGCCGGCTGTGGTTCGTGCCGCTGGCGGGGGTGGAGACGGCCGACCGGCTGGCCGACGCGGTGCTCGGCGCGCTCAGGTCGGCCGACCTCCGGCCGCCTGAGGGGCGTCCGCTGCCGGCCGATCCGGCCGGGCAGGTGGCCGAGCTGCTCGCGGGCGGGGAGGCGGTGCTGGTGCTCGACAACTGCGAGCGGCTGGTGGACGGCGTCGCCGAGCTGGTCTACGCGTTGCTGGGGCGGCTGCCGTACCTCATCGTGCTGGCCGTGAGCAGGGAGCCGCTGGCGATCACGGGCGAGGCGCTGTGCCCGCTCGGCCCGCTGGGGCGGGAGGCGGCGGCGCGGCTGTTCACCGACCGGGCGCTCAGCGTGCGGCCGGGGCTCGCGCCCGACCCGGAGGCGGTCGCGGACATCTGCCGGCGGCTGGACGGGCTGCCGCTCGCGCTGGAGCTGGCGGCGGCCCGGCTGCGCTCGATGAGCGTCGAGCAGGTCGCGCGCCGGCTGGACGACCGGTTCCGGCTGCTCACCTCGGGTGACCGGGTCGCGCTGCCGCACCAGCGGACGCTGCACGCGGTGGTCCAGTGGAGCTGGGACCTGCTGAGCGAGCCGGAGCGGGCGCTGGCCAGGCGCTTCTCGGTGTTCCAGGGCGGCGTGGACGAGGGGGCGGTCTCGGCGGTCTGCGCCGAGCAGGACGGCCCTTACGTCCTGGACGCGCTGGTCGAGAAGTCGATCGTGGAGGCGGCCGGCGGCCGGTACCGGATGCTGGAGACGGTCAGGGCCTTCGCCGCCGGCGAGCTGGCGCGCAGCGGCGAGCAGGAGGCGGTCCGCGACCGGCTGATCGGCCACTTCACCCGGCTGGCGGAGGCGAAGGAGCCGCTCCTGCACACGCGCGACCAGCTCGACGCGTTCGCGGTCTTCGACGCCGAGTACGACAACGTGGTGGTGGCGCTGCGCTCGGCGGTCGCGGCCGGGGACGCCAGTGCCGCGGCCCGGCTGACCGTTTCGCTGTTCTGGTACTGGAACGTCCGCTACGACGCCAGGGCCGAGAGCTTCATGGCCGAGGCGCTCCAGCTCGGCGAGGCGGTCCCGGAACGACCGCGGGCGGCCATCGCCGCGATGCACGAGCTGGCCAACGACCGCTCGTGGTTCCCCAGCGCCGAGCGGATCCGCACGCTGATCGGCGACTGCGTGCGCACCGGCGCCCTGGAGGAGTATTGGGTGCTCGTGCCGGTCATCCTCGGCACCGCGTTCACCCAGGGCCTGGACGATCTGGCGGAACGGGAGCTGCGGCGCGCGCTGGAGCACCGCGAGCCCTGGGTCCGGGCGTGCGCGCACTGGGTCGAGGCTTTCGTCCTGGTCGAGCGGGGCGACTGGCGGGCCGGCACCCGGGCGCGGGCCAAGGCCCTGCGCGGGTTCGAGGAGCTGGGCGAACGCTACGGCATGGCCTGGACCCTGCTCGCCGCCGCCCAGGCCGCCTCCGTCGACGGCGACCACGGCACGGCGCTCGAGCACTACCGGCGCGGCGTGCGCGTGGCCACCGAGCTCGGCGCGGGCGAGGAGATCTGGCACCGTACCTGGCTGGCCGCCGAGCTCGTGCGCGCCGGCGACGCCGCCTCCGCCTGGCGCGAGATCGAGGCGGTACGGCGGCGCGCGGAAGGCGGCGTGCGGCGGCACTCCGAGATGGAGCTGCACCGCCGTGTCGCCGACCTGCACCGCCGGGCCGGCGAGCTGGACCAGGCCGAACGCGCCCTCGACGACATGGAGGCGCTCGCCCGCGAGCTGTCGGTCGAGGAGGAGGCGATCGTGGACCTGGTGGCGCCGGACCGGATGGCCATCCTGCTGGCGGCCGGGCAGGCCGAGCGGGCCCGCGCGCTGCTGCCCTCGGCGGTCAGCGGCACCGCCGCGCAGGGCGCCGCCGCGAGCGGCGCGGAACTGCTGGCCCGGCTGCTCCTGCTGGAGGGCGATCCGGCGGGCGCCGCCACCGCGCTGGGCCTGAGCGCGGCGGTCCGCGGCGCCTTCGACCGCGGTGAGCCCGAACTGGCCGCCCTGGCCGGGGAACTGCGGGAACGCCTCGGCGCCCCGGAGTACGACCGCGCGTACCGCCGGGGCGCCGGGCTGTCGCGGCAGGAGGCGCTGTCGCGGCTGTGACCGCCGTCAGAACCAGGCGGCCAGCAGCTCCGCGTCGAACACCATCGGCGCGATCCGGTGCTCCGGCGGCTCGGCGCCCATCACGTGCCGCACCAGGAAGTCCCACCTGCGGCGGGCGACGTGGTGCTCGTAGCCGAAGAACAGGTGCTCGGCCCCGGGCACGATCAGCATCTCGACGTCCTTGTCCAGCATGATCAGCCGTTCGGCCAGCCGCATCGTCTGGTCGGGCAGCACGTTGGGGTCCATGGCGCCGTGGATCAGCAGCAGCTTGCCGCGCAGCCGTTCGGCGTGGTCGACGGTGGAGACTCCGGCGTAGTCGGCCTCGCCCCTCATGCCGTGGTAGAGCTCGCCGTACCCGGCGTGGGTGTAGCGCAGGTCCTGGTTGCCGCAGCTGGAGACGCCGGCCCTGTACAGCTCGGGGTACTCCAGCATGGCGCGCACGGCCTGGTGGCCGCCGGCGGAGGCGCCGGCGACGCCCACACGGTCCATGTCCATCCACGGCCTGGTCTCCGCCAGTTGCCGCAGCGCGGCGGCGTGGTCGGCAGGGTCGCCCAGGTTGCCGAGCGAGGCGTCGGAGAACGCCTTGTCCCTGCCCGGTGAGCCGCGCCCGTCGAGCGCGACCACGACGAACCCGAGCGCGGCCATGCCCTCGGCCTCGTAGCCGTAGTAGCCCTGGTCGAAGGTGGGCTGGACGCGGTTGGTCTGCGGCCCGGGGTAGGGGTGGTCGATGACCGGGTAGCGCAGCTCGGGATCGAAACCGTGGGGCAGGTGGAGCAGGCCGTACAGGGCGGTACGGCCGTCGGCGGCCTTGACGCGGAACGGCTCGGGCGGGGTCCAGCCGGTCGCGCGCAGGGCCGTGATGTCGGCACGCTCCAGTTCGGCCAGGATGTGGCCGTCCCAGTGGCGCACGGTCGTCACCGGCGGCGTGCCGGTGGTGGAGGCCGAGTCGACGAAGCAGGATTTGTCCGGCGCGACGACGACCTCGTGGTCCAGGTCGTCGGCGGTGAGCCGGGCGAACCCGTTGCCGTCCAGCCCGATCCGGCAGACCGTGCGGCGGTACGGGTGCCCGGCGACCAGGCCGGAGGCGGTGAAGTAGACGACCCGGCGGGACTCGTCCACGTGCAGGATCTGGCGTACCGCCCAGGTGCCCGAGGTGATCTGGCCCTGGAGCGTGCCGTCGGCGCCGTACAGGTAGAGGTGCCCCCAGCCGTCGCGCTGCGAGTACCACAGCACCTCGGCGCCGCCGGAGATCACCTCGGCCATGGGCGGCTGGCCCTCCGCCCACTGGTTCGGCTCGACGCGGGTCCTGCCGGTCTCGGTGAGGAGCGTGTCCACCCGGCCGGTGACCGGGTCGAGGCGGCGCAGCGACAGGCCGTGCCCGTCGCGGGTCTGGTGCAGGTAGTACACGGTGCGGCCGTCGGGCGACCACCACACCCAGCGCGTCATGATCGGCGAGACGACCGACATCGGCAGCGGCTCGGCCTGGGCGCGGACGACGGAGCCGGTCGTGATGTCGAGGACGACGAGCTCGGCCAGCGGGATCCGCTCGTCGCCGGGGTGGGCGTAGCGCTGGGTGTGCAAAATCGGGGGCCCGTGGTCGGCGGGCAGCGCCTCGACGAAGGCGTTGCGGCGCACGCCGCGCTGGTCGGTGCGGTGGGTGACCACCCGGGTGCCGTCCGGGGACCAGGCGGCGGCGGGCGGCATGGTGGGGAACCCGAGCCGGCGTACCAGCACGGAGTTCTGCCACCAGTCGGGGCCGGTGCCGTACTCGCGGTCCGGCTCGCCGTCGGAGGTCAGCGCCCGCTCCCGGCCGCCGTCGAGCTCGCGCAGCCACAGGTTGTGGTCGCGGCGGAAGAGCGCGCGCGCCCCGCCGGGCGCGACGAGCTCGACGAAGGCCGCCGCCGGTCGCGGCCGGGCGCGCTCCACCGCGTAGGTGTCCAGGGCACAGCGCCAGTACTCGCCGAACGCACCGAACCCGGCCGCTCCCCCGTCCAGCTCGATGGCGGTGAACGGCAGCGCCGCCGCGTCCACCTCCCGCCCCGAGGCCTTGGCCAGCGCCTCGGCCAGGCGGGAGTGGTCGAAGGCCGGCTCGCGGGTCCCTGCGGCCGGGTCCACGAGCAGGAACCGGCCGGCGGCCCGGTACCAGAAGCGCGGCCCGCCGCCGATCCACATGGGCCGCACCTTGGCGCCGGTGACGAGCTCGTGCCGGTGGTGGGGCAGCAGCTTCTCGGCGCTCCGGTAGGCGGTGACGTCAAGGTGTCGCATAGTCCTCTTCCTTTCCCTGCTCGACGGGAGCGGCGGGAGCGGCGGGACGGCGGAGCCCGACGAGGGCGAAGACGGTCCCGGCCACCGACAGCACGGTGGCCACGAGGCTCACGAGGGACATGGACGACAGGAACGCCTCACGCGCGGCCTGCGCCAGCCCGTCGGAGCCGGTCGCGGCGGCCACGGCCAGCGCGTCGGTCAGCGAGACCCGGGCGGCTTCCGGCGCGGACTCCGGCAGCGCGGAGGTGTAGCCGAGCGAGAGCACGCTGCCGAGCACGGCCACCCCCATGGCCGTGCCGCCCTGCTGGATGGTGTCGTTGACCGCCGAGCCCACCCCCGCGTGCTCGCGCGGGATGGCGCCCATGAGCGTGGCGTAGATGGACGGGCTGGCGATGCCGGTGCCGACGCCCATCAGCGTCAGCGACACGGCCAGCAGCGGGTACCCGTCGCCGGGGCCGATGGAGGCCAGGACGGCCTGCGCGGCGGCGACGACCAGCATGCCCGCCACGATCAGCGTCTTGTTGCTGAGCCGCTTGCCCAACGTGGCGCCGACGACGTTGAAGACGAGCACCGCGATGGCCATCGGCACGAACGCCAGCGCCGCCGTCATGGCCCCGTAGCCGAGGACGAGCTGGAGGAACTGGGTCAGGGCCAGCTGCATCGCGGCCGTGGAGAACACCAGCAGCACCACCGACAGGGCGGCCACGGTGAAGTCGCGGTTGCGGAAGATCCCCAGCGGCAGCATCGGATGCTCCGTGCGCGCCTCCCACCACGCGAACCCGCCCAGCATGATCACGGCGCCCCCCAGCGCCACGATCACCGGCGCCGACCAGCCCTCGTGCGGCAGCGAGATGATCGCCCAGACCAGCGCCGCCATCCCGACGACCGACAGCAGCACGCCCGCCGGATCAGCGCGTCGTGCCGGCCCCCGAGACTCCGGCACGACGACGAAGACGCCGATGAGGGCGGCCACCACGAGCGGCACGTTGACCAGGAAGACCGCGCCCCACCAGAACTGCTGGAGCAGCAGCCCGCCGAGCGTGGGGCCGGCCACGAGGCCGACGATGCTGACCATGCCCCACACCGACATCGCCTTGCGCCGCTCCGACTCCTCGAAGACGACGATGACGATGGACATGGTGCTGGGCATCGCCAGCGCGCCGCCGAGGCCCATGACCGCGCGGCAGGCGATCAGCTGCCAGGGCTCGCTCGCGAACGTGGCGAGCAGGGACGCGGCGCCGAGGACGACCAGCCCGAGGATCAGCATTCTGCGGCGGCCGAAGCGGTCGGACAGGCTGCCGGCGGTGATCAGCATCCCGGCGAAGACCAGGATGTAGGCGTCCAGGATCCACTGGACGTCGGCGGGGCCGGCTCCCAGCTCACGCATGAACGAGGGGATCGCCAGCGTGAGGATCATGTTGTCGACGGTCAGGACCAGCAGCGCCGTACACAGAACGCCGAGAATCCACCATCGGCGTGGATGAGACATCGGGAACTCCCCCGGATCGTTGGGATCGATTGCGTCCCCAACGATGCGGCGCGGAGCTGACGCGGACCTGACGACCCGGAGCCGCCCCTGTCAGGCGTCGTCAGCCGACGCCGGCGGCCACGTGCCTGATGTGCTCGGGAGTGGTACGGCAGCAGCCCCCGATGAGGGAGGCGCCCAGCTCCTGCCATTCCTTGGCCGCCTGGCCGAACTCCATCGGGTCGGACAGGCCCAGCCAGCGGCGGTTCTCGGCGTCCCAGGTCTCGCCCGAGTTCGGGTAGACGACGACCGGCAGCTCGGTCAGCCGGGAGATCAGGCCGGGGATGTGGCGGGGCGCGGTGCAGTTGACGCCGACCGCCACCACCTGCGGGTTGCCGGAGAACAGCGCGGCCGCCTCGGTGATCGGGGTGCCGTCGTTGAGGTGCGCCTCGTCCCGGCAGGAGAAGCTCACCCAGACCTTGACCTGTGGCGTCTCCCGCAGCAGGCGGGCGATCGCGCGCGCCTCCGGATAGGAGGGGATGGTCTCGACGGCCATCATGTCGGGCTCGGCGGCCGCCAGGATCTCCCAGCGCGGCTCGTGCCAGGCGCGCAGGCCGTCCTCGTCGAGGTCGTAGTCACCGGTGTACTCGGCGCCGTTGGCCAGGTAGGCGCCGTAGGGGCCCACGGAGGCGGCGACCAGGCCGCCGCCGGCCTCGTCGCGGGCCTGCGCGGCCAGCTCCACCGACAACGTGATCAGCCGCGCGGCCTCCGCACCGTCCAGCCCGCGGGCCATGAAGCCGTGCACCGAGGCCTGGTAGCTGGCCGTGGTGGCGACGTCGGCGCCGGCCGCGAAGTAGGCGGCGTGCACGGCGCGGATCAGGTCGGGGTTCTCCAGGAGCAGCCGTGCCGACCAGAGCTCGTCGCGCAGGTCGGCGCCGAGCGCTTCGAGGTGGGTGGCCAGGCCACCGTCCAGGACGAGGGTTTTCACCTCAACAGCCTATTCGCCCTATTCAAAGCGTAAGCCGATCTCCCTGACCAGATCCACGAAGTTCGCCCCCGCGTCCGGCGCGACGTCACCCGGTGTATAACACACCTCACGCAACCGCCCGCTGAACGGGAAGGGCCCATGGCGTTCGAACACCTCCCACGATACCGGCGAGCGCCGGTCGGCCCCCACGTCGATGCCCTCCATCGGGCAGAACGCCGCCAGCATCGGCAGTCCGGCCAGCTTCCCGCGTTCCCGGCCGTCCACCCGGACCGCCGCCTCCCACACCCAGTCGCCCGGCGCGCGCACCTCCACCTCGATCCGCTCTCCCGGCGGTCCGGCCCGCAGCTCGCGTAACTCTCCGTAGCCGTTGTGGAGGAAGACGACCTCGCCGTCCTCCACGTACAGCAGGTAGCCGCCGCCCTGGCCGCCGTGCGCCACCAGCACGCCCTGTCCCGGCTCCGCGACGGTCACCGTGATCGTGAACGAGCGCCACTGGATCAGCTGCAGTGCCCGCCAGCGCTCCAGCGTGGGGACGGGGGGCGTCAGCCGTACCGGGGAGGGGTCCTGCTGCCACGGCGGGCGCAGCAGGTACCGCAGGCGCGAGCCCTCGTCGAGCGGGTAGACCTGGCCGTCGCGGGCGGCGCGCTCCCACGCCGCGGCGAGTTCGCGCACGAGCGCGGGGTGGCGGGCGGCGAGGTCGCGCGTCTGCGTGCGGTCCGACGGGCGGTGGTAGAGCTCCCACTCGTGCTCGCCGAACGGCGTCAGCGGCGCGTGCCTGGTCACGATCTCCCACTCGCCGCGCACGTGTCCGCGGTGTCCCTGCAGCTCCGTGTGCTGCTCCACATGATCGTGTACGGCCAGCGGATCGCGCAGCGCCTTCACCAGCGAGGTGCCCGAGCGCGGCAGCCCCTCGGCCGCCTCCACCCCGGTCAGCTCGATCAGCGTCGGCAGCACGTCGGTGACGTAGGCCCACTGGTGGCGCAGATCGCCGCGTCCGGGCAGCCCGTCCGGCCACGAGACGAGCAGGGGCACGGCGTGGCCGCCCGCGTGGGCGTTGCGCTTGTACAGGCGGAAGGGGGTGTTGGCGGCCATGGCCCAGCCGCGCGGGTAGTGCGACAGCGTGCGGGGGCCGCCGATGAGGTCGATCCTGGCCAGGTCGGCGGCGGGGTCCTCGCGGTCGTGGCGGCTGTTGGCCGACAGCAGCGTGCGCAGGTACTGGGTGGTCCCGTGCCGCTCGCCCTCGCGGGAGGCGCCGTTGTCGGAGGTGAACACGAAGATGGTGTTGTCGAGTTTGCCCAGCTCGCGCAGGGTCTGACGCAGGGCGCCGACGCTGCGGTCGATCCCGGCGATCATGGCGGCGTAGACCTCCATGTAGCGCTGGAACAGGCGGCGGGTGTCCGCGTCGAGTGAGTCCCAGGCCGGGACGTCGTCGCCGTCCTCGGCGTTGCGCTCCGGCAGGACGGTGCCCGCTGGATGGAGCCCCAGCTTCTGCTGACGGTCGAAGCGCCGCTGCCGGATGGCGTCCCATCCCGCGGCGTAGTGACCGGCGAACCGCGCGATGTCGGCCTCCGGGGCCTGCAGCGGCGCGTGGGCGGCGCCGTGGGCCAGGTAGAGGAAGAACGGCTGGTCGCCCGCCTGCCTGACCATCGCGACGGCCTCGCGGGTGAGGTCGTCGGTGAGGTGGTAGCCGTCCGGATAGCGGTCGACCTCGACGGCCGAGTTGTCGCGGATGAGGCGGTGCGGGTGGTGGAAGTTGGTGAACGCCTCCAGGAAGCCGTAGAAGCGGTCGAAGCCCCGCTGGAGGGGCCAGGCGTGGCGGGGACCGGCATCGGACATGTCGGAGTCCTTGGTCAGGTGCCACTTGCCGACGGCCAGCGTGAGCCAGCCCGCGTCCCTGAAGATCTCCGCCATGGTGAACGCCGCGCGGGCCGGCTCCCCCGCGTACCCGGGGAACCCGGGATCGGAGTTGGCCACATGCCCGACGCCCGCGCGGTGCGGGTCGACACCGGTGAGCAGGGCCGCCCTGGTCGGGGAGCACATGGGGGTGACGTGGAAGTCGGTCCACTGGGTGCCGTGGGCGGCCAGCTCGTCGAGGTGGGGCGTGGGGATCTCCGACCCGTAGCAGCCCAGGTCGGCGAAGCCCACGTCGTCCACCAGGACCAGCACGATGTTGGGCGCCCCGGGCCCCGGCGACGGGCGCGGCGGCCACCAGGACTCGGAACCGGCGAACGTCCGCCCGACACGCCCCTGAAACTCCATGGTTCGGGTTATAACCCGAAAGATCACCCCAACCAAGCCCCAGCCGATCACAAGCGCCCCACGGACCGGCCCACCAAGCAGTCAGCCCACCCTTCTCCGCGATCCGCAGCGGAGCCGTCCGCTGGCGACCCGCGGCCACCGGTTGGCCACAGCACCGACCTGCGGCATTCCGGGCACCGCACCACCCGGGGCGGCTGTCCCGCGATCACAGAACCCACGAATCCCACCGGCCCGACCGGGTGCACCCATGACGCCGGGCACGATGTGTCGCGAGCGCGGAGACCCCCCGGCCCGTGGGCGCCGGGTTGTGGTCCCGGCGCCCTCAGCGGGTGGTCAGGGGCGCTTCCAGAAGGCGGTTCTGGAGGCGCCGCCCGAGCTGCCTCCGTCCGAGGTCAGGGAGGTGAGTACCTCGATGGCGCGGGCCCACAGGGCGGCCACGTCGGCGCCCGGCCGGTCGGCGGACTCCAGCTCGCGGGCCAGTGCCGCCAGTTCCGCGTGCCCGCCCAGGAAGGCCGCGAGCACCGCCAGCCGGGAGGCCAGGTCGGCCAGGTACAGCGGGTCGGGTACGCCTCGTGCCGCCTTCAGGCGGTCCAGTTCGGCCACGAGCTGGGGGCGTACCGCGTCGAGGGAGTGACGCACCGCGCCCGGGGCCATGGGCCGGGCGGCGGGCATGGCCCGCGCGAAGCCCCGTCCGCGCTTCATCGCCTGGCCGCCGCCCGTGGGAGGAGGCGTGGTGAAGCCGCGCGGACCGGCGGAACCGCCCGCGCCGCCGTAGCTCGCGATGCCGTCGGAGGCCTCGTGGATCTCGGCGACCGGACCGGACAGGGGCGAACCGGGCGCCGGCATGGTGAAGGCGGCCGCGGCCATCGGGGCGGCGGCGGGCATGTCCCAGCCGCGTGGCATCTCGACCGGCTGTACCACCCGGTGCTCCGGTCCGCCCTCGGCGACCTGCCGGGTGTCGGCGGCCACGTAGGCGGTGAAGCGGCACAGCACGCCGTACTCCAGAGAGGTCCGCACGATCTGGCCCTCCAGCTCGTGCTCGCCCATCGCGTAGCGGTCCTCCAGCTCGCGCAGGTGGGCGCGGGCCCAGACGGCCCTGAGCGCGGGGTTGTCCACGACGGTCGCGGGCACCTGCTCCTCCCACGGCGCGCCCGCGGCCAGCCCGCGCACGGTCACGGCGGCGGCCTCGCGGTAGCGGCCGTACACGCGCAGCGGCACCCCGGGGAAGATCGAGCCCAGGTGCGTGACGGTGCCCGGCTCGGTCTCCAGGCCCTTCAGCGACAGATCGGTCACCAGCGGCGCGCCGATCCTGCGGTGGATCTGCTCCATGGCGGCGTCGAGCCGGTCCTCCGACTCGACCAGCTCGCAGCGGCCGGCGCCGAGACCGGCCAGGCGGCTCAGGAACCCGGCGTTGACCGCCTGGTCGATGCCGACCGTGTGCACCCGCATGGCCGACAGCGCGCCGCCGGTCCGCTCCAGGATCTGGTCCTCGTTGCCGACCTGGCCGTCGGTGACCAGGACGATCACGCGTTCGCGGGTCGTCTCGCCGAGGAGGGCGATCGCGTGGCGCAGGGGTTCGAGGAGCTCGGTGCCGCCGCGCGCGTCCATGCGCGACAGGTGCTCGACGGCGCGGTAGCGGTTGCGGTCGCTCGCCTCGCGCAGGCCGTCGAAGGCCGCCTCGACGTAGGAGTCGAAGGCGAGTACGGCGAAGCGGTCCTGGTCGGTGAGCGTGTCGACGATGCGGGAGGCGGCGCGGCGGGCGGCGACCATCTTCCAGCCGCTCATGCTGCCCGAGCGGTCGAGCAGCAGCACCAGGTCCCGCGGCGTACGCGTCCCGGCCGGCGGCGGTGGCACCACGGTGAGCGCGAACGTCCCGGCGCCGTCGAGCTGCAGCGCTGTCGAGGCGTCGAACCCGAGGCGCAGGATGAAGTCCCGGTCCAGCCGTTCGCCCGGCTCCAGGCTGAGGCGGTCGCCCTCCCGCCGGACCAGGTGCAGGCTGGAGGCCAGCTCGCGCAGGTCCAGGCCGGCGGCGTCCACGTCGACCGTGAGCGACAGCCGTACCGGATTCGGGAAGCCCGGCAGCAGCACCGGCGGCGAGATGCGGGAGGCGTCCGGGACCGCGTCGGTGTCGGGCACCACGCCGTCACCCGCGGGCGCCCCGTCCAGCGGCGTGCCGGGAACGTAGCGCGGCGCGACCACCAGCGGGAAACGGAAGGTGGCGGCGCCGTCCTCGTAGGGAAGCGGCTGGCTCAGCGTGAGCCGGACGGTGACCCGCTCGCCCGGCACGATGTTGCCCACCCGGATCGTGAACACATCCGGCCGGTCCTCCTCCGCGATCGCCGCCCGCCGCCCCTCGCGCAGCGCCTGGTCGTAGTCGGCCCTGGCTTCACCGCGTTCCTTGAGCACACCCTCGATCACCCGGTCGTCGGCCTCCATGCGGAAGGCGGTGACGGCGGCACGGTCAGGCAGCGGGAAGACGTAGGTGGCCTCCAGAGGCACCTCGAACGGGTTCCTGAACCCCTGCGCGACCTCCACCCGCGCGACCAGCCCCGAGATCGAGGCGGCCACGTCGACGCTCTCCAGCGGGAGGTTGCCGCGCTCGGTCTCCAGCGCCCCCAGCCCGGCGTCGGGCAGCGGCAGGCAGCGGGCCGGATCGAGAGAAGTGATCTTCATGTGAGCTTCCTCTCCTGTAGCACCTGAAGAAGCGGTCCGGCCGCGGCGAGGACTGCCTCGATGTCATCGTCTGTGGGGGTACGGCCGCCGCCATCCAGCACCAGCGCCACCCCAGGCGCCAGCCACACCCCAGAAACCCGCCCACTCCCTTGCCCGGACCCCCGACCGGGTCGCCCGGCGGCTTCGTGAACAACATCCGGCCCGGCTTGGCGGGCAACCTCCCGCCCGCTATCCGGAGCGGCCTCTCCCGCGGTTTCCCTGGCGGCATCCCCCGCGAGCCCATGGGCAGCCTCCCGCGCAGAACCCGGGGAGGGTACGCCCGGGGCCGGTGTGGTGGGTGCCGGTGGGGCGTATGGGGTCGGCTCTGTCGTGGGGCGAGAGGCCCAGAA
Organism: Nonomuraea sp. NPDC059023; assembly: GCF_042740095.1. Lineage (NCBI taxonomy): Bacteria > Bacillati > Actinomycetota > Actinomycetes > Streptosporangiales > Streptosporangiaceae > Nonomuraea > Nonomuraea sp. NPDC059023. The sequence goes on from NZ_JBHYIO010000003.1 coordinate 282,992, forward strand.
GCGGGGGCGGGGGCCCTCGTCTCGGGTCCCGTCGGGAAGGTCGCCATCCAGGCTTCCGCCCGGGTCGCTGCCCGGAGGCTCCAGGTGGGCGGTGGCCTCCAGCGTGGCGTCGGTGGCGCCGGTCAGGCGGGTTTGGATCTCGGCGATCGAGTGGCCCTCGGCCTGCAGGCGTTTGACCGCCACGACCTGAAGCAGGTGCCGCCTGCCGTACTGGGCGAGGCGGCCGCGTCTGGTCAGGGGCGGGTCGACGAGGCCGATGGTCGTGTACCAGCGGATGAGACGCTCGCCGGGCACCTCGCGGATCCGGCCGTTGGCGCGCTGGAGACCGGGCCGCAGCGCGTCCGCCGCCCGCTCCGCCAGCTCGCCGATGGTCCAGGTATCCCTCATACCCTCACAATTACACTGTCATTATTACAGTGTCAACGGCGGAAGAATCGGGCAGCAAGATCTGTTGAAACAGACGAAGCGGATTTAGAAGGAGGATTCAGATATGGCAGCGATCACCGGACCTCTCTCCGGAGACGCCAAGAAGGTCGTGGCCGACGCGCTCCAGAGCGCGCTGGTGGACCTCATCGACCTCTCCCTCGTCGCCAAGCAGGCGCACTGGAACGTCATCGGCGCGCACTTCCGCCCCCTGCACCTGCAGCTCGACGAACTCGTCGCGATCACGCGCGAGCACGCCGACACGCTCGCCGAGCGGGCCGTGGCGCTGGGGCTGAACCCGGACGGCCGGGCCGCCACCGTCGCCGGCACCACGAAGCTGAGTCAGCCCGAGCGGGCGTGGATCGAGGACGGCAAGGTCGTCGCCCTGTTCACCGACATCCTCGAAGGCGTCATCCAGCGTCTGCGCCAGCACATCGCGGCCACCGACGAGCCGGACCCGGTCACCCAGGACCTGCTCATCGCGCTCACGCAGGACATCGAGAAGCAGCACTGGATGTTCCAGGCCCAGCGCTAGCGACAGGCCCAACGCCTGGAGACAGGCCCAGCGCTAAAGCAGCGTGCGAGCCAATGCGGCGATCGGCGGCCGGGTGGCCAGGAGCTGGCGCAACGCCTCCTCCTCAGCCAGCCCGGCCTCCGCCATCGTGCGCGCCCACCCGTCGCCGTCGCACGCCAGCGCCGCCTCCTCCAGCCGTTCGAGCACCGTGGCCCCCGGATGCGCCTCCTGCGCCAGCGCCCACAACAGGTGCGGCCACCTGATCGTCAGCGCCGCCACCTTGGCCACGCACTCGTCACCGTGATGCGGCTGCCCGGCCAGATGGCGGCGGTAGGTGATGAAGGAGTAGAAGCGGAACACGTTCAGGTACCGCTTCACCTCGCGCGGATTGGTCAGGTTGAGCGCGGGCAGCGCCGTCTCCACGGCCCGGCAGGCCCGCTCGTCGCTGTAGAGCTCGTCGAACACCCGGTCGGCGGCCCTGGCCGCGGCGAGGGAGGCCGCCTCGGACGGCCCCGCCGCCGCCCGCGCGCTGCGGGCCGCCTGGTCCAGCGTCTCGATCGTCGGCGACAGGCTGCGGATCGCCGTCTCCAGCCGGTCGACGAGTTCCGCCCTCGGCTCCGGCACGGGCTGGGTGAGGGGCGCGGACGAGCGCAGCCCCAGCACCTCCTTGATGTAGTCGGGTGCGCCCTCGTCCAGTGACGGGACGCTCAACGGCAGCTGAACGATCTTCTCCAGGAAACGCCAGCCGAGCCGGTAGGTGCGCTCGTCGGGCAGCGTCCCCATCAGCTCCCGGTAGGCCAGCCCGACGTGCGCCGCGACCACCTCGGGCTCCATGCCCAGCACGAACACGCAGTTGCCGAAGTCACCGGCCACGAACAGGTTGATCGCCTCGATCACCTGCGACACCGTGCCGGGCGAGCATCGGTCGAGGTCGTCGACGAAGACCACCAGCGGGCGTTCCTCGGTGGCGACCAGGTCCAGGACCCGCCGCATGTCGCCCTGGACCAGGTGCAGCAGCCCGGCCTGGTTGCGGTAGCCCTGGTCGGCCACGCCGAAGCGGGACAGCGGATCGGGCTGGCGCACCAGCGGGCCGAAGGCGCCGTCGGCCGACTCGGCCAGGAACCTCGCCATCCGCATCACCCCCGCGCCCACCGAGGCCAGGCAGCCGGCCGAGGCGACGGCGGCAGCCGTACCCTGCAAGGAGGGGAACAGGGCGCTGGCGGCCACGCAGGCGGCGGTGACCAGCCCCGTGGCCAGCAGCCCGAGCGCCACGGGCGCGAGGCGGGTCAGCGCCAGCCAGTACATGCGCCGGCGCACCTCCTCGGTGTCGATGCGCGACAGGTTCAGCTCCAGCCAGAAGCGCTCGCGCTCGGCGCCCGGCAGCCGGCCGGTGATCTGGCTGATGATCTCGTGCGCGAGCCCGGCCCAGACCTGCTCGCCGTTCTGGTACATCCAGGGGTTGAACCACACCGTCGGCCGCCATCCCGCGTCCGCGGGCGCCTGCGCGCACGCGTCGGCGGGCCGCCGCACGCGCAGCCGGCCGAGCACGTCGAGGTTGGTCAGCCTCCCCGTACGGCGCCGCAACCGCAGCCCGCCCGACCCGGACGGATCCAGCAGTTCCTGCACCATCCGCATGAGCGAGGTCTTGCCCGCCCCCCACGGCCCCTTGATGCCGATCGTCAGCGGCGGCGAGGTGTCCCGATGCCGCAGGAACGCCGCGATCGCCTCAGCGTAGACGCGGTGGCCCAGCCGGTCGTCGAGCGTCCAGCGGTCGGAGGCCAGCAGCGTGCGCGGCCGTACGGCCCGCCGCTGGGCGTCCCTGCGCCGCCTGGCCGGATCGGCCGTGAACCGCTGCCCGGTGCCGACCGGCACGTGCGCGATGTCGCCGTGGCTGAAGAGCATCGCGGTCAGCCCCGAGCCCGCGTACCTGGCGGTGGCCAGTTCGTGCAGGTCGGCGATGGTGACGGGCCCATCGGCGGCCAGCAGCGCGTCGGCCAGCACCCCGGTCAGGCTGGGCGCGCTACCGGGCCGGTCGCTCGTGGAGGCCATGGAGGCGGTCAGGGCGGCGGCGGCGACGGGCGGATCGCCGGGTACGTTCAGCCGGGCCTCGCCGTCGCCGTTGACGACCCAGCCGAAGTCCACGACCAGCACGAGCGCGGCGGCGGGCGAGTCGCCGAGGCGGCGGCCGAAGTCCACGATGAGCCGCGTGAACGAACTCGGCGCCCATCCGGCGCCCGACGGCCAGCGCACCAGCAGCAGTTCGTCCGGCTGGGCCGAGGTCAGGAACGCCGCCAGCTCCCGCGGGGCCGCGTCGGCGGCCTCCACGGTGCGCACGTCGTATCCGGTCATGCGCAGCGCTCTGGCCAGGCGGGGCGCCGACGGTGTCCCGTCGAGGTAGACCAGGGCCCTGCGTGTCTTGATCGCGGGCGCCAGCCGTAGTGCTGTCATGATCGAAATGTGCCGACTCCGCGGTACCGGTGGCCCCAGGTTTGCGGAGAGTTTGGTCTTGCGAGTACCTCCCATTCACGTCGGTGCGATCGACTGACGGCATGTTGCCCAGCACGCCCCTCCGCGCGAGCGCCGTCGTGGCGGTGGGCACGCTCCGGCAGGGTACGGCCCGCGCCGGCGCCGGCCCGTACGGGCCGCTGCTGCCGCCCAACGGCGACGGGCTCGCGCTCCCCGAGGGGTTCACCAGCCGGATCGTCGCGAGAAGCGGGCGGAAGGTGGCCGGCCTGAAGTGGCACGCGGCGCCCGCCGGCGGCGCCTGCTTCCCCGACGGCGACGGCTGGATCTATGTCTCCAACTCGAAGGTCCCCCTGCTGGGCGGGGCCTCCGCGCTGTGCTTCGGCGCCAACGGCACCGTGATCGAGGCCTACCGCGTCCTGCCGGGCACCACGCTCAACTCCGCCGGCGGCGCGACACCGTGGAACACCTGGCTGTCGTGCGAGGAGACGGAGAACGGCCGCGTGTTCGAGTGCGACCCGTACGGCGAGCGCGCCGCCCGCCCACGCCTGGCGATGGGCAGGTTCCGGCACGGGGCGGTGGCCTGCGACCCGGAGCGCCAGGTGGTGTACCTGACCGAGGCCGAGCCCGACGGCTGCTTCTACCGCTTCCGCCCCCGCGACTGGGCCGACCTCACGGAGGGCACGCTGGAGGTGCTCACCACCAGTGGCGCGTGGCGTCCGGTGCCCCATCCGGCGGCGCCGGTCGAGCCGACCCGCTTCCAGGTGCCCGACGCGCTGCGCTTCGACGGCGCGGGAGGCTGCCGCTACGCGGACGGGATCTGCTCGTTCACCAGCGAGGGCGACGGCCGGGTGTGGAGCTACGCGGCCGGCACCGGCCGGCTGGAGCCGGTCCGCGACGTGAACCAGGACGGCGGCGCCATGGAGATCAGCGTGATCACCCGCGCCGGGGAGGTGGCGCCCTTCGCCCGGCTGGAGGGGCACGGCCACTCCGAGCCGGCCGGTCCCGCCTTCAGCCCGGACGGCACCCGCCTCTACTTCTCCTCCCAGCGCGGCCGCACGGGGGCCAGGGCCGGCACCGACGGGCACACGTTCGAGGTGACCGGCCCGTTCCGCGCGTGAGAGGTGATCGCGCGGGCGCCCGCCCGGGGTGGTGCAATGGTGGGGTGACACAGACACGGTGGCTCGACGCGACGGAGGCGGCCGCCTGGCGGGCCTTCCTGTTCACCGCGCATCTGCTCGAACGGCGCATCGAGGAGCAGCTGAAGACGGAGGCCGGCCTGACGCATCCGCAGTACGAGATCCTCGTGCGGCTGTCCGACGAGCCTGACCGGCGGCTGCGGATGACGCAGCTGGCCAGGGAGGTCGTAGTCACCAAGAGCGCGCTGACCTACCAGATCACCCAGCTGGAGAAGGCGGGGCTGGTGGAGCGCACCACCTGCCCCTCCGACGACCGGGGCGTGCTGGCGGTGCTGACCGACGACGGCCTGCGCTGCCTGGAGCGCACCGCGCCCGGCCACGTGGACGTGGTGCGCGAGTACCTCATCGACCATCTCACGCCCGACGAGCTGCGCACGATGACGCAGGCGCTGCTCAAGGCGCAGGCGGTGCTGCGGGACTAGGACTGCTGGCGCGCCGCGCGGGCGGCGCGCTCGATCTCGACCCTGGCGCTGGCGGCGTACTTGTCGACGTACTCCTGGCCGGACAGCTCCATGAGCGCGTACATGATCTCGTCGGTGACCGCCCGCAGCACGAGCCGGTCCTCCTCCATGCCGTAGTAGCGTGAGAAGTCGAGCGGCTTGCCGAAGCGCACGCCCGGCCGGATGCCGAGCTTGGGCAGGGCGCGGCCGGGCGGCATCATCTCGTAGGTGTTGACCATCGCCCACGGGATGACCGGGACGCGCGACTCCAGGGCCATGCGGGCCACGCCGGTCTTGCCCTTGTAGAGGCGGCCGTCGGGCGAGCGGGTGCCCTCGGGGTAGATGCCGAGGACGTTGCCCTCGCGCAGGATGCGCTTGCCGGTACGCAGGGCGGCTTCGCTGGCCTTGCCGCCGGAGCGGTCGATGGGTACGGTGCCGACCCCGCTGAAGAACATCCGGGTGAAGAAGCCCTTGAGTCCCCGGCCGGTGAAGTAGTCGGACTTGCCGAGCGAGATGACCTTACGGCGGAGCTGGAGCGGACCGAAGAAGTGGTCGGCGAACGACAGGTGGTTGCCGGCCAGGATCGCCGGGCCGTGCTTGGGAACGTTCTCGACGCCCTCTGCCCAGGGGCGGAACACCACGTGGAGGATCGGCGCCAAGATGGCCTTGACCACCCAATAGAACACCCGGCCACCCCTTCGCGAATCTGGTTCTGTGAGCAGAGTCATCTTCGCATCCCAGGGCCGATGCTCCTACACATGCTCTCGCACAACGGCGATAACCGTGCGACGATCGGGCAATTCCGGGATGAATTACAACCACGCCGATGTTGTGGGAGCTGTCATGCCGCTCATGTCTGGCGCTGAGCCATACCACCACGAGGCCGGTCCGGTCGGCGTGTTGTTATGCCACGGATTCACCGGCACGCCGCAGTCGCTGCGGCCGTGGGGTGAGTTCCTCGCCGGGCACGGGCTGAGCGTGTCGCTGCCACGCCAGCCGGGACACGGCACGACGTGGCAGGAGATGAACCGCACCCGCTGGGAGGATTGGTACGCCGAGGTGGAGAAGGCGTTCCAGGATCTTCTCGGACGGTGCTCGGAGGTGTTCGTGGCCGGGTTGTCGCTGGGCGGCTGCCTCGCGCTGCGGCTGGCGGAGGTCCACGGACCGGCGGTGAAGGGGGTGGTGGCGGTCAACCCGTCGATCGCCCTCGACGTGCCGCTGCTCAGGCTGGCGCCGGTGCTCAAGTGGATCCTGCCGTCGGTGCCCGGAGTGGCCAACGACGTCAAGAAGCCCGGGGTGCGGGAGCTGGCGTACACGCGGACCCCGGTGAAGGCGGCGGCGTCGCTGCCGAGGTTGTGGTCCCTGGTCCAGGCGGACCTGACCAAGGTCACGCAGCCGCTGCTGGTGTACCACAGCACCGATGATCATGTAGTCAAGCCGACATCGGTCGGGATACTACGACAAGTCCTCAAACACGCGACGATCGAGGAACTCTCCGATAGCTACCATGTTGCGACGCTGGATAATGATGCCGACAGGATCTTTGCCGGGAGCCTCGACTTCATCCGGACACATGCCTCGGTACCCTTGCAGAGGGACTGAACGCACCCAGGGGGAAGGCGCGTAGGTGACGCCCCAGAGTGACGAGGACGAGGTCTGGCGTCAGATCGTCGCGTCCTTCAACGAGACAGCCGAGCGCGACTCGGCCGACCAACCATGGCCCGACAGCGAGAACGTGCCGGAGGAGCCGACCCGGCGGGTGGTGCGTCCGCCTGAGTTCCGCGAGGTCGACACCGACCTCGCCGAGCCCGAAGGCGAGACCGAGCCTGTGCGCGAGGAGGAGGAAGAGGGGCATTACGTGCCGCCTCCCCCGCCCCCCCTGCCCAAGCTCGACCTGCCCACCAAACTGGCCTGGGTGGCGCTGTTCGGCGGCCCCGCCTATCTGCTGCTGGCCGCGATGGCCGAGTGGGAGATGGAGGGCTGGGCGCTGTTCACCGCCGTGGCCGCCTTCATCGGCGGCTTCGTGGCGCTGGTGGTGCGGATGGGCGACGGCCCGCCCAACGACTCGGGCTGGGACGACGGCGCGGTCCTGTAGCGCCCGCCCTCAGGACTGGGTGGGCGTCTTCAGGCCGAACGTCTCCACGACGTCGGTGTAGCGGTCGGTGGCGTCCACGACGTGCCCGACCGCCCACACCGTGCCCTTGCCCGGCAGATAGGTCACGGCCTGCAGGCGTACGGCGTCGCGGCCCTTGAGCGTGCCGCCGCCCCTGATCACCTGGAAGCCGTCCTTGCCCTGGCGCATGAGGAAGCCCTCGGTCGGGCGCGCGGCGTCGTACCCGGCGATCCAGTAGCGGCCCTTGCCGTCGCCCGTGACGCCGTAGAGGCGGGCCTCGACGGCGGGCAGCTTCTCGCGGGTCCACTTCTTGCCGTTCCACGACAGCACGAGCGGCTCGACGCTGCCGGGCCCGTGGTAGACGCCGCCGACGGCCAGCGCCCGCTTGGCGTTGTCGACCTGGATGTCGCGCAGGTAGCCGCCAGGCACCGACGGGACCGGCATCGCCTTCCACGACCCGCCCGACTGCCGCACGATCAGCGGCTGCTCCCCCGTGTCGCCGACCGCGAACCCCGAGGAGACCGCGTAGAGCGCGCCCTTCTCCTTGGTCTTCTGCACCGTCCAGGAGTTGCCCTGGCCCGTGACGATCAGCCCGGTCTTGTCGCGCCGCCCGACCGCGACGACCTTGCCGCCGCGCGCGTCGAGCCCGCCGAGCCAGTCACCGCTCCAGAGCCCCGGCACCTGCACGCGGTCGAAGCCCGCGAGGTCGCCCTTCGCCAGGTACGGCAGGCCGTCGTGCCCGTCGCCCAGCGCCCAGACCTCACCCGGCGCCGCGGCGGCCACGCTGCGCAGGTTCCCCGCGCCGGTGGAGTCGCGGATGGCGACCTCGCCCCAGGCCTTGCCGTTCCAGTGGCGGATGGTGCCGCGGTTCTTCCAGACGTCCCAGATCGCCTGCTGGCCCACGGCCCAGATGTCGCCCGCGGACAACGCCAGCACGTCGGAGAGCGAGCCGTCGGCGTCCAGCCGCGCGCTCGTCGACTGCTGCCACGCCTCGATCGTGGCAGGGCGAGGGTCAGCATGCGCCACTCCGGCCGGGGCGACCAGCGAGGACGCCAGACACACCGCCGCGGTCAGGGAGAGCGCACGCCGCCGAGAGCGACGGGTCATGAGCAAATGGTACGGGCTGCGCGAGCACGCCCGCCCGGGGACCCCGCCATCCGGCCTCGGGCGGCGCCGGGGCCCTTGCACCGCGGGGGTCCCGTATCACCCGGTCTGACCTGGGCAAGATCACCCAGCGTGCGCGGAACGACACGGGAAGATGTTCAGCTGACCGTTGCCTGGGCGTGACCGGCCAGCTCGGCGACGACGGGCAGGTGGTCGGTGGCGGAGACCAGGTCGTCCCGTGCGGCCCCGACACCCCCGCAGCCCACCACCCGCACCCCCGCGCCCGTGAACACCCCGTCGATCCGCTTGCGCGGCTCCCTGGCCGTGAACGTCATCCCGTCCCCCTGCGGCGCCCACGCGTAGGCGTCCGCCAGCCGCCCGGCCAGGTACCGCCAGGTGGGCGCGTCACTCTGCTCGTTGACGTCCCCGCACATCACCGGGACGGCCCCGAACCGCGCCGCGGCCCTCTCCAGCCACCTCAGCGCCTCCACCGCGTGGTGGAAGCGGGCCGCGGCGCTCAGGTCGAGGTGGATGGAGGCGACCGCCAGCCGTACCCCTTCCAGCTCGACCACGGCGATCGCCACGCCCCGGATCTCCAGCCCGAGGAAGATCTTCAGCACGTGGTGCTCGGCATGCAGGACCCGCGCCCGCGGGCCCACGTAGACCGACACTCCGCCGAGCCGGCCGCCGGCCGCCACCCGCATGCCCGCCGCCTCGGCCAGCGCCTGGCGCCGTCCGCGCCAGTAGAGGAAGCGCGGCGCCTCCTGCACGCACAGCACGTCGGCGCGCATCGCCGTGATCACGCGGACCAGCGCGGGCACGCTGTCCTTCAGCCCGCGCACGTTGTACGTGCCGACCCTCACGCTGGGGAATCTAACCCCGTCCGGCGCCGCTGTCAGCGCTGCCGCGCCAGGTCGGCCGCGCCGACGACCCCGGCCGAGGCGCCGAGCTCGGCCAGCCGGATGTCGGCGACGGGACGGTGCCCGCGGCCGGTGAGCTGGCGGGCGAAGGTCTCCTTGGCCCGGTCGAAGAACAGGTCGGCGGCGCGCGAGACGCCGCCGCCGATGATGAAGCAGCCGGGGTCGAGGACGGCGGCCAGATCGGCCATGCCCTGCCCCAGCCAGTCGGCCAGCGAGGCGAAGGCGGCCAGCGAGGCGTCGTCGCCCTTGCGGGCGGCCTCGGTCACCTCCTCGCCCTCGATCTTCTCCCCGGCCAGCTCGAACAGGATCCGCGCCCGCTCGGGCTGCTGCCTGGCGATCTCCCTGGCGTCGGCGACGAGGGCGTTGCCGCTGGCGTACTGCTCCCAGCAGCCGAGGTTGCCGCACCCGCACAGCCGTCCCTCGGGAACGACCTGCATGTGCCCGAGCTCGGCCCCCATCCCCCACCGGCCGCGAAACAGTTTGCCGTCGAAGACGAGCCCGCCGCCGATGCCGGTGCCGACGGTGATGCAGACGACGTGGGTCTGCCCGCGTCCGGCGCCGAAGTTGGTCTCGCCCCACGCCATCGCGTTGGCGTCGTTCTCGACGACGACCGGCAGGCCCACCAGGCCGGTGATCTTCTTCTGCAGGGGCTCCTCGCGCCAGGCGAGGTTCGGGGCGAAGCGCACGATCGAGCGGGTCTCGTCGACGAACCCGGCCGCGCCGACGCCGATCGCCTCGATCTCGCGGCCCTCGGCGAGTTCCTTGACCACGTCGGCCACGGTCTCGGCGACGAGGTCCGGCTGGTCGGCCGGCGTCGGGCGCAGCGCGTGCGCGACGACCTCGCCGTCCTCGTCGACCACGCCGGCGGCGACCTTCGTGCCGCCGATGTCCACCCCGATAGTCAGCATGCTCACCCCAGGTCGATGTGTTCCACGTCGTCGCCGCCGCGCTCGTCGCGCGTGCGGTCGCGAGTCCTCTCGGCTGCCCCGGGGGTGGGCCTGTTCAGCGCGTCGAACGCGCCACGGACCGCGGCGAACAACTCGCCGCCCGCGGCCACCAGGTGCCCGGCCACGTCGGAGCCGGATTCCCGCCGCGCCGCGATCGCCCGGCAGACCGGGCAGGCGCGGCAGATGTACTCGTCATGAGGCTCGGACACTGCCTCGCCCCACACGTCCTTCTCCTTGCGCCCGCCACCGGTGACGGTGCTGGCGACGGAGTTGAAGACGGTCTTGCCGACCTGCCTGGTCGCGCGGTCCTGGATCACGCCGAACAGCTTGCGCGCCTCGTCCGCCACGGATCCGATCGGGTCCCTGTCGTTGCTCGTCTCAGTCATCTGGCCCTCCCTGCCGAAGAGTCGCTCATCCTCCTCACTCACTACGCGGCCGACCTCCTCCGTCGGTCGTCCACTCCGTTCGCTGCGTCGGATTCGCTTCTGAGACGAACCGTACCTTCAGGAACCCGTCCTGGAGCGCCGCGGCACCGATCTTCCTGCGGGCGAGCGCCGCGGGCAGCGCGATGATCCTGCGGTACGGCCCCGCCGTCACGATCAGCTCGTCCCGCTTGCGGGCCAGATCGACCTCGCCCTTGGTGGCCCCGGGCAGCGCCAGGCTGAGCTCGTCGGCGGTCAGGACCAGCGGCGCTTCGACGGCCGGCGGGGCGAACGGGTCGCTCTCGCCGTAGAGGCTCTCGCCGAGGGCGGTGAGGGCGTCGGCGCCGACGGGTTCCGAAGGCAGGTAGGGCACCACGTGGATGGGCAGGGGCGCGAACGACTCCTCCGCCTCGGCCAGCAGCCGTGCCTGGGCGCGTACCCACTGGGCGCGCCACTCGTCGGCGTCGCCGGCGGGGAAGACCCGGTTGGCGATGACGGCGTCGACGCGGTAGCCGTACAGGTTGAGCGAGGTGAGGGTGCGGCGCGCTTCGGCGAGCACCACCGACTCGGGCGTGAGCACGAGGCGCACGGACGCGCCGGGGCCGGTGAGCAGCTCGCGGATCTCCATGAGCCCGCGGTGCAGGCGCTCGCCGGCGCTGACCACGTCGTCGCCGGGCGCGCTGACGTGGGCGACGCTGCGCATGAACGGCGAGATGACCTTCATGATCCGGCGGCCGACCGGCAGCAGGCGGCTGACGTGCCAGTCGAGCGCCTCCGGCAGGGCGAGCAGGCGCAGCGTCTCGGCGGTGGGCGCGCAGTCGACCACGATGACGTCCCAGCCGCCGGAGCGGGCGTGCTCGCGCAGCTCCAGCAGCGCGATGACCTCTTCGGCGCCGGGCAGGACGGTGATCTCCTCGGCGGTGATCTGGTCGAGGCCGAGTTCGCCGAGCACGCCGCGGGCGTAGCCCTGCAGCTCGCCCCAGTGCTCCTCCAGGGACTTCTGGGTGTCGACCTGGTGCAGGCGCAGGCCGGGGGCGATCTCGCCGGGCTGGACGGCCAGGGCGTCGGCCAGCGAGTGGGCGGTGTCGGTGGAGATCACCAGCGTCTTGAGCCCGCGGCTGGCGGCGAGCGTGGCGGTGGCCGCGGCGACGGTGGTCTTGCCGACGCCGCCCTTGCCGGTGAACAGCAGGACGCGAGGACTCACGGGCGTCCCTCGACCCGCTTCTTCAGGCCCTTCAGAGCGGTGTCGACGATCACCTTCTCGGCCTTGCGCTTGATCATGCCGATCATCGGGACCTTGAGGTCGACGGCGAGTTCGTAGGTCACCTCGGTGCCACTGCCCGTCTCGGCGAGCCGGTAGCTCCCGCTGAGCTCGGAGATCATCTTGCCCTGCTCGACGACCCGCCAGCTGACGCCGGTGTCGTCGTCCCAGGTGTAGCCGAGGGTGTAGGAGTCGCTGATCACGCCGGCGTCGAGCACGAAGCGCACGTCGGCCGGCCGCCCGTCGGCGCCGGTGGTGCGGACCTCGGCGCTCTTGACCGCACCGGCCCATTCCGGGTACGCGGGCAGGTCCGCGATGACCGCCATGACCGCGGCCCTGTCGGCGGAGATGGTGATGCTCGAAGTGGTGCGATCAGCCATGCGACCACAGTATCGGTCCGCTCACCACTCCAGCACGAACGGCTGTCCCTTTCCCCGGAAATGGCCGACGTTCACACATTCGGTGCGGCCGATCCTGGTGCGCTGGTAGAGCGGCTGGTGGACGTGCCCGAACAGGGCGTAGCGCGGCTGGACGCGCCGGATGTAGTCGAGCGTCGCCTCGCTGCCGCGCTCGAAGCGCCTGGCGACCGTGTCGTACAGCAACTGCGGCACCGCGGGCGGGATGTGCGCGCACAGGACGTCCACCTCGCCGAGCGCGGCGACCTTCGCCGCGTACTCCTCGTCCTCGATCTCGTACGGCGTGCGGTACGCCGTCTTCAGCCCGCCCCCGACGAACCCGAAGCGCCATCCCCCGATCTCCGCCTCCTGCCCGTCGAGCACCCGGTGCCCCGGCTTGAGGTAGTCGGCCCACAGGCGCGGCACGTCCACGTTGCCGTAGGTGAGGTAGGCGGGCTCGGGCATGGCGGCGAACAGCGCGGCGTACTGCCTGCGCACGTTGGACTCGATGTGCTCGCGCGGGTCGCCGCCCAGGCCCTTCCACAGCTCCGCCGACATGGCCCTGGCCTCGTCGAAGCGCTTGGCGGTGCGCAGCGCGATGAACGCGGCCGCGTTCTCGGCGCCGAACAGGTCGGCGAAGATCCCCTGCGCGTGGTCGTCGTAGTCGATGTAGAGGATGAGGTCGCCGAGACAGATCAGGGCGTCGGCCCCGTCGCCCGATCGGGCCAGCGCCTCGGCGCTTCCGTGGACATCGCTCACGACATGGACCCGCATGCGGGAAATCCTATGAGCGGCGGCGGCTAGCATGAGGTTTGCCCTTCATAACGCCTGTATGACGAAGCTACCGGTGCGTAACTTAACGCGGTAACGTCTCGCCGGTCCCCGAAGAGGAGTTTGATCCGTGCGCGAGTACAGCGTCCCCGTCCTGGTGGATGTGCCGGCTTCGGCCAGCCTGACCGACACCGTGTTCAGGCGAGGCGAACAGGAGCCGGGCGCGGTGGTGCTACGGCGCAAATCGGGTGACGACTGGCCGGCCGTGACCGCGGCCGAGTTCAGGGACCAGGTCGTGACGCTGGCCAAGGGCCTGGCCGCGGCGGGCATCGAGCCGGGCGACCGGGTCGCGATCATCTCCCGCACCCGCTACGAGTGGACGCTCGCCGACTACGCGATCTGGGCCGCGGGCGCGGTCTCGGTCCCGATCTACGAGACCTCGTCGGTCGAGCAGGTGCGCTGGATCCTGTCCGACAGCGGCGCCAAGGCGGTCTTCGCCGAGCTGGACAACCACGTGGAGACCGTACGCGAGGCCGCGCCGGAGCTGAAGCCGATCTGGCGGATGGACGAGGAGCTCGACGGCTCCGGGGTGACCGGTGAGGAGATCGAGCGCCGCCGTACCGCGCTGACCGGCGCGGACCTGGCCACGATCATCTACACCTCGGGCACCACCGGGCGGCCCAAGGGCTGCCGCCTGACCCACGACAACATGCTGTTCACCGCGCGCAACGTGGCCGGCGGGCCGCTGGAGACGGTGTTCATGACCGAGGAGCCGGGGGTGCTGCTGTTCCTGCCGCTGGCCCATGTCTTCGCCCGGCTGATCCAGGTGGTCGCGATCGAGACCGGAACGGTCCTCTCGCACACGCCGAACATGAAGAACGTGGCCCCGGACCTGGTCTCGGCCAGGCCGACGCTGCTGCTGGGCGTGCCGCGGGTCTTCGAGAAGGTCTACAACGGCGCCGAGCAGAAGGCGATCCAGGGCGGCAAGGGCAGGATCTTCGCCCGCGCGGTGGACGTGGCGGTCGCCTACAGCAAGGCGTCCGGCAAGGCCGGGTTCGGGCTGCGGCTCAGGCACGCGGTGTTCGACAAGCTCGTCTACTCCAAGCTGCGCGCGGCCACCGGCGGCAGGCTGTCCACGGCGATCTGCGGCGGCTCGGCCCTGGGCGAGCGCCTGGGCCACTTCTTCCGCGGCGTGGGCATCGAGGTGCTCGAGGGCTACGGCCTGACCGAGACCTCGGCCCCCTCGACGGTCAACCTGCCCGGCGGCAACAAGATCGGCACGGTCGGCAAGCCGCTGCCCGGCGTCACGGTGCGCATCGGCGAGGACGGCGAGATCCTGGTCAGGGGCCGCCACGTCTTCGCGGGCTACTGGAACAACGACCAGGCCACGGCCGAGGCCATCGACGCCGAGGGCTGGTACCACACGGGCGACGTGGGCGAGTTGGACGACGACGGCTACCTGCGCATCACCGGCCGCAAGAAGGAGATCCTGGTGACCGCGGCGGGCAAGAACGTCGCCCCCGGTCCGCTGGAGGACGCGCTGCGCGCGTACCCGCTCGTCTCCCAGGCCATGATCGTGGGCGACGACCGGCCGTTCGTCGGCGCGCTGATCACGCTCGACCCCGAGGCGCTGGAGCACTGGAAGAAGGAGAACGGCGCGGAAAGCGCGACGGGGGCCGAGCTGAGCCGCGACCCGCGGATCCTGGCCGAGGTGCAGAAGGCGGTCGACACCGCCAACCTGATGGTCTCGCGGGCCGAGCAGATCAAGAAGTTCGTGGTGCTCGACATCGACATCACCGAGGAGAGCGGCCACCTGACGCCGACGCTGAAGATCAAGCGCAACATCGTCATGCGCGACTTCGCGGACACGGTCGAGGCCCTCTACACCACGTAACCCCTCCGATCACTTTTCTGTTTGAGAACGGTTGCAGGGCCGATATTGACAACTTGAGACGGATCACAGCTACTAGAGGTCGTATCATTCAGCGGCCCTGACTAGCAGTGCTCCGATGAATGGGCCGCACAGTCAACCCGCCGGTTCGTCACGCCCGGCGAGGAAGGCGGCAAGGGTGTACAGGACCCTCGCAGCAGGCTTAGCGGCCCTGCTCGCGCTCACCGCGTGTTCGGTGAACGAGGCGGCCGCGCCGTCATCGCCGGCCCCGGCAGGCGCCAAGGAAGTCACGTTTCTGCTGTTCGAGTCGCCCAACCTGAACGCGGCCTACTGGGACGCGCAGATCAAGCGGGCGACCGACGCGGTTCCCGGCATCACCGTGAAGAAGGTCGTGGCGCCCGCGGCGGGCAGCCGCGACGAGTTCGCCAAGCAGCTCATAGCCTCCGGCCAGTTCCCCGACGTGCACATCGGCCTGCAGGACATCCTCGGCTTCGCGCCGAACCTCTACTCCTGGACGCCCGAGGACCTCAAGGACTTCGAGTGCGCCACCTGCGGCGCGACCGGCGGCAAGGTCGTGCAGTTGCCCACCAACACGCAGACGCACTCGAACGTCTACTACAACAAGGGCCTGTTCGAGAAGGCCGGCATCACCGCCCCGCCCAAGACCTACGCAGAACTGCTCGACGCCGCGGCCAAGCTCAAGGCCAAGGGCATCACGCCGTTCGTGACCGGCGGCGGCCCCGACGCCTTCGCCTCCACCCTGGCCTGGACCGGCGTCCTGACCACCGACGTGTACGCCGAGAACCCCGGCTGGATGCGCCAGCGGCGCGAGGGCAAGGTCAAGTTCTCCGACCCCGGCTTCAAGGCCGCCACCCAGAAGTTCGCCGACCTCGCGGCCAAGGGCTACATCGACAAGAAGGACCTCTCCCGCGACTACGGCGCCACGCAGACCGCCTTCCTCGAAGGCAAGGGCGCCATGTACCCGATGGGCAGCTGGTTCGCCTCGCCCGGCGCCGGCGACAACCCGGAGAACAAGATCGAGATCGGCCGCTTCAACTGGCCCGGCGAGGCAGGCTCCGACAAGCTGGCCGGGTTCACCGGCGGCGGGCTCACGGTCAGCGCCGCCGCCAAGGACCTGGAGTCGGCCAAGAAGTTCGCCCTGGCCTTCCAGCTCGACAAGGCCAACCTGGACGCCTCGGTCAAGGCCGACGCGCTCTTCCCGGCGATCAAGGGCTACACGCCGCCGTCGATGGGGCCGGTGTTCACGGAGTCGTACAAGGCCTGGTCTGATGCCAAGACGGCGGGCGCCATCGTGCCGTCGTTCGGCTGGGAGGCCGGTGACGACGCCATGCTGCCCGGCATGAAGGAGAAGTGGTGGTCCTCGGCCCAGGACCTCGTCAGCGGCAAGAAGACCGTGGACGACGTGCTGAGCTACCTCGACGACGAGTGGGACAAGTCCTCTTGAGAGTCGCGTACATGAGGGCCTGGTACTTTCTCAGCTTCGGCGCGCCCGGACTGCTCATCTACGTGTGCTTCGTGCTCGTGCCGATCCTGCTCAGCGTGGGCTACAGCATGACGAACTACAGCCTGCTGCGCCCCGGCTGGACCTGGGTGGGGTGGCGCAACTACGAGCTGCTCCTCACCGACCAGGCGTTCCTGACCTCCCTGCGGGTCACCACGATCCTGACCGTCATGGTCCTGGTCGCGCCCAACCTCCTCGGGCTGGCGATCGCGGTGCTGCTGGATCGCCGCGGATGGTTCTACAACGCCATGCGCAGCGTCTACTTCACCCCGATGGTGCTCAGCTCCGTCGTGGTCAGCGTGATCTGGACACGGGTGCTCGACGACGAGGGCCCGCTCAACCAGGCGCTGCGCTTCCTCGGCGTCGCCGACCCGCCGGGGTGGCTGTCCGACCCCGGCTACGCCCTGTTCTCCCTGGGCGGCATCGTCTCGTGGCAGATGCTCGGCTTCTGCGTCGTGGTCTACCTGGCCGGACTGCAGGGTGTGCCGAACGAGCTGGCCGAGGCCGCCTCCATCGACGGCGCCGGACCCTGGACGCGCTTTCGCCGCATCACCTGGCCGCTGCTGGCCCCCGCCCTGACCGTCAACACCGTGGTCCTGCTGATCACCACCTTCAAGATCTTCGACCACGTCAAGGTCATCACCAACGGCGGGCCCGGCACCGGCACCACCGCCGCCGTGGCCTTCACGATCATGCAGGAGGGCTTCGTCGAGAACCACCAGGGCTACGCCTCGGCCATGGCCGTGGTCATGCTGGTGATCATCGCCGTGGCCTCCGTCGTCGCGCTGCGCGTACTCCAGAGAAGAGAGGTGCAGCTGTGAGACGCCCGCTCGTCACGCTCGCGGTCACCAGCGTCTTCTTCGTGCCGCTCTACGTCGCGCTGGTCAACGTCGTCAAGCCGAGCGCGCTCATCCCAGGCGCTGGCGCGATCGCGCTGCCGATCCCGCCGACGCTGGACAACCTGAGCGCGGTCCTCACCGACCCGACCAACCTGTTCTGGGCGAGCCTGGCCAACAGCGTCATCGTCACGACGCTGTCGGTGATCGCGCTGACGCTGCTGTCGGCGATGCTCGCCCACTATCTCGCCCGTACGGCGGGCCGCTGGGGCCGGCTCGTCACCGTGCTCCTGTTGTGCGGCCTGATGATCCCGCCCCAGGTCATCCTGGTCCCGATCACCCAGGTGCTGCGGGCCCTCGGCCTCATGACGACGGTCCAGGGGCTGGTGCTGTTCAACGTCGGCTACTACATCCCGTTCGGGGTGTTCGTGTTCACCGGGTTCCTCAAGGGCATCCCCGCCGACCTGGAGGAGGCGGCGGCGATCGACGGCGCGGGGCGCGGGCAGGCGTTCTGGCGCATCGTCTTCCCGCTGTTGCGCCCGGCCACCGCCAGTGTCCTGATCTTCCTGTCGGTGTGGATCTGGAACGACTTCCTCAGCCCGCTCATCATCCTCGGCCCCGGGCAGGGCACCACGGTCACCACCGGCATCTACCGCTCGCTCGGGCAGTACTCCTTCGACTACGGCGGCGTGTTCGCGCTCATGTTCCTGTCGACGCTGCCCGTCCTGATCTTCTATCTCGCCCTGCAGAAGCAGTTCGTCAAGGGACTCACCGGCGGTGCCACGAAGGGGTGAGTTTAGCCGGCCTGACAAACGGAAAAAGATCTCAGTCAACGCAAGGAAGCAGGTGCACCCCCCATGATCCTGCCGTCCACCAGAACCGCCGCCGCGTTGCTCGTCGCCGCGCTGGTGCTGGCCGCGTGTTCGTCCGGCAAGGAGGAGACCACCGCGGGCGCGAGCAAGGCGCCGGCGGGCGGCAAGATCTCGATCGCCTACCTCCAGAAGCAGGGCGACCAGGAGTACTTCATCGGCGAGGCCCAGGGCGCCAAGGACAAGGCCGCTGAGCTGGGCGTCGACCTGCAGGTCGTCGACCTCGGCGAGGACACCAACAAGGCGGTCACCGAGACGCAGGCGGCCATCGGCAAGAAGGTCGGCGGCATCATCATCGTGGTGCCCGCCCCCGCCGTCGGCCCCCAGATCGTCCAGCTCGCCAAGGACGGCGGCGTACCGCTGCTCACCTCCGACGACCAGGTCTGCGTCGACGGCCCCGACCCGGCCGCCTGCGACAAGTCCAAGCTCGTGCCGCGCGTCGGCTTCTCCGGCACCCAGATGGGCGAGTCCGTCGGCACCCGCGCCGGCGAGGAGTTCAAGAAGGCCGGATGGAAGAAGGAGGACTCCGCGATCATCACGGCCTGGCAGCAGGACGTGACCGTCTGCACCGACCGCGTCAAGGCCGCGGTGCCCACGTTCGAGGCGGCGGCCGGCGTCACCGGCGTGAAGGTCATCGAGGTCGGCACCGACAACACCCCGACCGGCGCCCAGGACAAGGTCGCGGCCACGATCAGCGGCAACCGGGCGGTCAAGAACTGGGTGATGCTCGGCTGCAACGACGAGAACGTCAGCGGCGGCGTCACCGCCATGCAGAACTCCGGAATCAAACCGGAGAACATCATCGGGGTGGGTTTGGGCGCCTATCTCGCGTGCAAGGACTGGAACAGCGGCAAACCTTCAGGTATGAAGGCAGCGTTGTTCATCAACGGATACGAGGTCGGCAAGCTCGCCGTGCAGACGATGTTCGACAACATCAAGAACGGCACCGCCATGCCGGCCGAGGCCTTCGCACCGACGAAGATGGTGGATGCGACCAATTGGCAGGCCGAGGGAGTCAAGTGCAGCGCCTGACACGGTTATCGGTGGCCGCCGCGGCGGCGGCCACCGCTCTGGCAACGCTCGCGAACCCGGCGGCGGCCGACGAGGTGCCCGAAGGCGCCCTGCTCGGCGACGGCAGCCGGGTCGTGCGCGTCGACGACGGCCGCTGGGTGGTGGCCAAACACCTGCCCAACGGCGACATGGCGGTGGCGCTCTACAACGACAGCGGGCACCCGCAGCGCATCGCCACCACGGTCACCGACATCGGGCTCCCGGCGGCGGCGCCCGCCTACCGCGTACGCGAGTTGTTAACCGGCGCCGACGCCCACACCGCGGGCGTCCTGGCCGCCAACGTGCCCGCCAGGCAGGCGATGCTCTACCAGATCTCCCGGGACGCGGCCTGGTCCTCCTACCCGCCGCTTCTCGAGTTCGACCTCCAGGTTCCCGCCCCCTACCAGGGGGCCGCCGCGCTCATCGAGCCCGGCGCCACCGCCCAGGTGACCACCGTCGTCACCAACCACGGGCTCACCAACGCCGCCGACGTCACCGCGGCGCTGCGCGCGCCCGACCGCTGGCTGTCGGCCGCCGCCACCCCGGCCGCCGCCAAGGTCCTCGGGCCCGGCCAGCGCCTGGCCACCGCCTGGAACCTCACCACCCCGGCCGACCTGCCCCGCAACGCGTACTGGCTGGAGGCGAGCGCCGCCAAGCTGCGCGCCGCCTCCGTCTTCGTCGTGCCCCCGCCCGCCCCCACCGGCACCGCCTACGTCAGCGACCTGCGCTGGCTCAGCATGGCCAACGGCAAGGGCGCGGTCGAGCGGCGCAAGGTCGTGGTGAACGGCGCCACCTACGCCAAGGGCCTGACCGCCCACGCCCCCGGCACCCTCGACTACTACCTCGGCGGGCGCTGCACCAAGCTCACCGCGCACGTGGGCGTCGACGACACCGCCGGCACGGGCGGCACCGTCACCTTCGAGATCTGGGCCGACGGCCGCAAGGCCGCCGCCTCCGGGGTGCGGACCGGCGCCATGGCGGCGCTGCCGCTCGCCGCCGACGTCACCGGCGCCCGTCTCGTCAGGCTCGTCGTCACCGACGCGGGCGACGGCCCCACCGGTGACGCGGCCGCCTGGGGAGACCCGGTGATCGCGTGCTCAGGGTAGAGGAGCTGGCCAAACACTTCTCCGGCGTCCAGGCACTACGCGGCGTCACCTGCGACTTCCCCGCCGGCCAGGTCACCGCCCTCATGGGCGAGAACGGCGCCGGCAAGTCCACGCTGATCAAGATCGTCAACGGCGACCACCGTCCCAACGGCGGCCGCGTCCTGCTCGACGGCCACCCCCTCGACCTCCACTCCCCCGCCGACGCCCGCCGCCACGGCATCCGCGTCATCCCCCAGGAGCCGGAGATCATCCCGCACGTCTCCGTCGCCGAGAACGTCCACGCCGGCGCCCTGCCCCGCCGCCGCGGCCGCCTGCTCGACCGCGCCGCCCTGCGCGAGCGCGTCCAGTCCCAGCTGGTACGGCTCGGCTTCGAACACGCCCTCGACCCCGACACCCTCGGCTCCGCCCTGACCCCCGCGCAACGCCAGCTCGTCGAGATCCTGCGCGCCCTGACCGGCGAGGCCCGCGTCATCGCCTTCGACGAACCCACCTCCTCCCTCGGCGAACACGAGACCGAAGCCCTCTTCGCCCTCATCACCCGGCTGCGCGAACAGGGCCTGGCCATCGTCTACGTCTCCCACCGCCTCAAGGAGATCTTCCGCCTGGCCGACCGCATCGCCGTCCTGCGCGACGGCGCCCTGGCCGGCGTACGGCAGGCCGCCGAGGCGAGCGAGGGCGAGATCGTGCGCATGATGGTCGGGCGGGACCTGTCGTCCATGTTCGAACGCCCCGGCACCGAGGCCGGCGACGTCGTCCTCGACGTACACGAGGTCACCACCGACGACGTGCGCGGCATCACCTTCCAGGTGCGGGCCGGCGAAGTCGTCGCCCTGGCCGGGCTGGTCGGCGCCGGCCGCTCCGAACTCTCCCGCGCCCTGGCCGGCGACCTGCCCATCCGCTCCGGGACCGTCAGCGTGGGCGGGCGGGTGCTGCGGCTGCGCCACCCGGGCGACGCCGTACGGGCCGGGCTGGGCTACGCCCCGGAGGAACGCAAGGCCCAGGCCCTCTTCCTCGACCGGAGCGTACGCGACAACACCTCCCTGGTCATCCTCGACCGCCTGCGCACGTTCCGCTTCGTCCGCCGCGCCGCCGAGAACCGGGCCGTCGCCGAGTTCGTGACCCGCCTGCGCGTCCGCACCCCGTCCTTGGAACACGAGGTCCGCAAGCTGTCCGGCGGCAACCAGCAGAAAGTGGTCCTGGCCCGCTGGCTGGCCCGCCGCCCCAAGGTGCTCATCCTCGACGAGCCGACCCGGGGGATCGACGTGGGGGCGAAGGCGGAGATCTACCACATCATCGCCGACCTGGCCCGCTCCGGCGTGGCCGTCCTCGTGGTCTCCTCCGAACTCCCCGAGGTCCTGGGCCTGGCCGACCGCATCCTGGTCATGCAGAACGGCCGCATCACCGGCGAACTCCCCCGCACCCGCGCCACCGAGGAAGCCATCCTCTCCCTCGCCATGACCGACGACCTGACCCCCACCCCCTCCTAACCCCACCCCGGGCCCCACTCGCCCCTCAACCACACCCCCAACGCCCACCCCTCCTCCAGGCCCGCACACCCCCGCCTCCCACCCCCGCCGCCTTCGGAGATCCCCCGAGGCGTCCAGCACCCACGCTCAGCGCGGCGCACCGCCGTACACCTGACCGCCACTTCCCGCCGAGGCCCGCACACCCATGACCACCGCAGCAGAGCACGCCGACCCCATGCCCGGAGGCGCGCGATGACCTCCCAGACCAGCGCCCACAAGGCCCCCACCGACCCACGCGAGAACCGCGGCCGGTGGGCGGGAGCCGTCGCCGCCATCGGCGCCCAGAACCTGATCCTCGTGCTGGCCATCGTGGCCGTGGGCGCGCTGTTCGGCGTGCTGGACCCCGGCTACCTGGCGTGGAGCAACATCCGGGTGATCGGCGACGCCGTGACGATCGCCGGTCTGCTGGCCGTCGTCCAGACGGTAGTGATCATCTGCGGCGCCCTCGACATCTCCGTCGGCTCGGCCACCGGCGTGGCGTCCGTGGTCAGCGCGATGGCCTTCATGTCCACCGGCCGCGACCCGACGCTCGGCATGGCCGCCGCCCTGGCCGTGGGCCTGCTGCTGGGTCTCATCAACGGCATCATCATCGTGTACGGCCGCGTCAACGCCGTCATCGCCACCCTGGCCACGCTGGCCGCGTACAAGGGCCTGGCCCAGTTGCTGTCCGGCGGCGCCGCGCAGGGTTATGTGCTGGGCGACGACCTGTTCATCTTCATCTCCCGGGGCAGCCTGGCAGGCCTGCCCACGATGGTGTGGATCCTCATCCTGGTAGCCCTGGCCGTCCACATCCTCCTGAAATACACCGACATAGGCCGCAACCTCTACGCCATAGGCGGCAACGACACCGCCGCCCGCCTCGCAGGCATAAACATCAACAAATACCTGATAGCCGTGTACGCCCTGGCGGGCCTGGTAGCCGCGATAGCCGGCATCATCCTCACCGCCCGAATCGGCTCCGGCCACCCCACCTCGGGCAGCGCCGGCCTGGAACTGAAGGCCATCACCGCCGCGGCCCTGGGCGGCTGCGCCCTGAAGGGCGGAAAGGGCGGAGTGGGCGGCACGCTCCTGGCGGTGGTGTTGCTGGGCGCCCTGGAAAACGGCCTCACCTTCCACGGCATCAGTACCTTCTGGCAGAACGTCGCCCAGGGCGCCCTCCTCGTCGTGGCCGTGGTGATCCAGCAACGCCGCAGCGGCGAACGCGCCGTAGGCCTCCCCACCTGACCACCGCCCCCGCGAGGCGGCGCCACCCTGACCTCCGAAGCGGCCCCGTAGGACGGGCGAACGGGCCAGAGGTAAGCACCAGGGGGAGGCGTGGGCCGGGCCCAGAACATGGACAGGTCCGGGGAGTGCGGAGTGAGACCGTGTTCAGAGCGTGGGGTTCAGACCAGAACGTGGTGGCGGGGTTGGGCGGAGGCTAGTGGGGAGTTGGGTGGGGGTCGATGGCGTTGGCGAGGGTGTGGAGGGCGCGGGCCGCTCGGTGGCGGAGGCCGTGCGCGGCGCCGGAGGCGGTAGCTCGTGAGGTGGCGACGCCTGAGGTGGTGGTTCTAGGTCGGAGGGCGGGGGGCTGGGAAGGGGTCTGGCGGTTGTGGTGGGTGGCGGTGCGTTCGGCGGCGGCTTCGGATATGAGGTCGGCGTGGCGGGTGCGGACGTACTCGGTGATCATGTGTTCGTTCATCGGGTGGACTCCGCTCTGGTGATGGCGATGCCGCCGCTCAGGCTGCGGGCGGTGATCTCGACGGTCTGCTCCGCGGGGGACGGCTCGGTGGCGTCCTGGGTGAGGGCGGAGGTTACGCGGCCGGTCAGGGAGTTGATGTCGAGCCAGGCGGCGGTGCCCTCGTGCACGGCCACCGTGGCGTCGCCCGAGGTGGTCCGGATGCCGATCTTGCCACTGGTCACGCAGCGGAGGGACACTTCGCCGGACGTCGACGTGATGGAGGCGTCGGAGGCGACCTTTCCGATCACCAGGTCGCCGGAGACGACGGTGACGGTGATGGGGCCGCGGGCTTCGGTGATGCGTACGTCGCCTGAGGCGGTGTTGATGCCGGCGACGCCATCGATGACGTCAAAGTTGACGTCACCTGACGCCGTCTTGGCGATCGCGGTGGCGGCGTGGGCGGCGTCCAGGTCACCGGAGGCGCTGGAGAACTCGACTCCGGCCAGCCGTCCGCGGATTCTGACGTCGGCGGAGGCGGTCTCGACCACCACGCGGGAGCCGGTGGGGACCTCTACGACGATGTCCAGGCTCGGAGTGCGGCGCAGGCGGGAGCTGTCGGGGGCCTTCACCTGGACGACGCCGTCGCGGTGGGTGACCTTGACCGATTCGGCGTAGTCGGCCACGCCGCCCTGGTCCAGGTGTTCGGGGGTGACCTCGACGGTGGTGTCCGTACGGTCGGACGCGGTGACGACCAGGTCACCGGCCGGGAAGTTCACGTGGAGGGCGATGGGGTCCGGGGTGCTGAAAGTGGGCATGGCGAGATCTCCGATCGGCGTGGTCAGAACACCCTCGTGGTCAGGCGCGGCGAGGGGATGATGCGACGCCCGCCCGGGACAGGCCTCGGACGGGGAGTGCTGCCCGCGGGTGGCCGCTGCGGGCGGACCTGGCTCGGGTAGGTCCCCGGCTCGGGCAGGTCTCCGGCTCGGGTAGGTCCCTGACTGGGGTACTGCCCAAGCGGGGGCACGGCACCCCCGGCTGGGGTACGGCCCCGGCAAGAAGGTGTGGGTTAGCGGGCCCAGCCGGTGATGCGCTGGCCGGGGAAGCCGGAGGGCGGGGCCGCCGGTTGGCCGGAGACGGCCTGGCTCAGGGCACGGACCATCCAGGCGTTCACCGACATGCCCGCCTGGCCCGCGACCTGTTCGATGCGGGACTTCAGCGGCTCGGGCAGGCGCAGGGTCATCCTGGCGGTTCCGGCGTCGCCGTCGCCAGGGCCGGGCGGCTCGGGGGGCGAAGGCGGGACCGGGGGTGTGGGGGGCATGGGCGGGGTCGGGCCGGGCCACGCGGCGTCGGGCCAGCCGGGCGGTCCGGGCGGGCCGTAGCCACCAGGCCCGTGGCCACCACCAGGCCCGTAGCCACCGGCGCCGTAGCCACCACCGGGGCCGTAGCCACCACCGGGGCCGGAGCCACCGGGACCGTAGGCACCAGGGCCATAGGCACCGGCACCGTAGGCACCAGGACCGTAAGCGCCCGGACCTTGGCCACCGGTGCCGGGGTCGCCTGGACCGTAGGCGCCCGGGGCCTGGCCGGGGGCGACGCCCCAGTTCGGGTCGGGGCCGGGTGGGACGGTGACCACCAGCTCCGGCTCCCTGCCGCGGATCCGCAGCTCGACGAGGCCGGGCTCGATCTGGCTGGTCACCGACTCCGCCGCGTCCGACAGCACCTCCAGCAGCGTCAGCCGCACGGAGGACTCCAGCGCCGAGGTCAGCGACTCGGCCGCGGCCCGCATGTCCGCGCCGCCCACGTCGGCGGCGGCGGTGAGCTCCCTGCGGAGGGTGTCGATGTGGGGCGTCAGGTCCATGACGTCATCATGACATCAGAATGCTGTCATGGCAAGCCACAGGCTGACACAGAAGAGCATCACCCCGACGTCACCCGGAGAGAATGTCGCGGAAACGCCTCGCCACCAGCTCCCACGACCAAGCGGACGTGATCCACTCGCGCCCCAGCGCCCCCATCTTCCCCGCCCGCTCCCGATCCTCCAGCAGCTCGACCAGCGCCTGAGCGACCGCGCCGACCGACCCGCCGTCCACGACCAGCCCGGTCTCCCCTTGGCGTACGGCATCCGGCGCCCCGCCGGAGGCCCCCGCCACCACGGGCAACCCGCTGGCCGACGCCTCCAGGAAGACGATTCCGAGCCCCTCCACGTCCGCCCCCCGCAACCGCGTACGGCAGGGCATGGCGAAGACGTCACCGGCCGCGTAGTACCCCGGCAGGCTCTCCCCCGGCACCGCCCCGGCGAACACCACCGACCGGGTCCGGGCCGCCAGCCGTTCCAGGCGGCGCCGGTCCGGCCCGTCCCCCACCAGCAGCAGCACCGCGTCCGGCACCGCCCGCAACACCCTGGGCCAGGCCTTGATCAGCTGGTCCTGCCCCTTGCGCCGCACCAGCCGGGACACGCACACGACCACCGGCCCCCCGAAGGAGCCCGCGGGCGCCACGCCGGGATGGAAGGCCGCCGTGTCGACGCCGGGCGCCAGCCGTACCAGCTTGGCCGCGGGAACGACCCCGGCGAGCCGCGCGCGCGTGTACTCCCCTAGGTAGGTCACCACGTCGGCGTGCGCGCCGATGCGACGCAGCACGCCGCGCAGGAGCGGCGTGCTCGCCCAGGACGCCTCGTGGCCGTGCGTCAGCATCACCACCCGCCGCGCCCCCGCCGCGCGCAGGCGGGGCGCGAGCAGCCCCAGAGGGGCCGCGGCGCCGAAGACCACGGTGTCGGCGCCGAGGCGGGTCACGAGCCGGGCGGCCCGCCGCGCGACGCCGGGCGTGGGCAGCATGAGCGAGGTGGGGTGCCGGACGATCGGGTACGGCTGCCGCCGGTCGAACTCGGCGCTGCCCGCCCAGGCGGGCGCGTAGACGACGGCCCCGGGTGTGCGCACCGCCAGCCCGTGCACGAACGACTGGATGCCACCCTGACGTGGCGGGAAGTCGTTCGTGACGATGAGGACGCGCCTCACGGCTCCGGGACGCCGTTCAGCAGCGCCCAGGAGCGGGCCATGGCGATGCGCTGCGGCGCGGTGGGGTGGGAGGCGTACAGGACGTACTCGACGGCGTCCGGCGCGAGGTCGGAGATGTTGGTCGTGGCCAGCCGCTTCTGCATGGCCGTGAACGTCGCCGGGTCGCGGGTGAGGTCGAGGGCGTGGGCGTCGGCGCGGGCCTCGACGTGGCGGCTGACGACGTTCTGGGCGGGCCCCGACAGCACGGTGGCCAGGCTCATCAGGCCCATGACGGCGCCCACGGCCAGGGGTTCGGTGATGGCGGTGACGCGGGCGCGCCGCCGTACCAGCGGGAAGAACGCGAACAGCAGGGCGGCGCCGAACGCGGCGCCCAGCGCGCCGATGAGCGTGCCGTTGAGAACGTCGTCGTACTTGGCGTGGCCGAGTTCGTGGGCGACGACGAGTTCGACGTCCCGCTCCGGCGCCTTGAGCAGCGTGTCGTAGACGACGATGCGGCGGGTGGCGCCGAAGCCGGAGACGTAGGCGTTGAGCGCGGTCGTGCGGCGGGAGGCGTCGGCGACGAGCACGTCCTCGACCGGTACGCCGTCGCGCTCGGCCATGGCCAGCAGGCCGGTACGCAACTGGGACGGCGGCATGGGCCGGAAGTCGTTGAACAGCGGCTCGAAGACGACCGGATACACGAACGAGGCGGCGACGGTCAGCGCGGCTGCGCCCACGGCCGCTGGCACCCACCAGCGCCGGAACCTGCGCGCCAGGCCCACCAGTGCCACGATCATGATGGACAGCAGCACGACCCGGACCGCGATGTTCTTCAGCCGGTCGCCGCTCCAGCCCGCCCAGTCCTGCGTGGACAGGCCGAACTCGCGCAGCCGTACCTCGAACCACATTCCGAGCGGCCAGCGCACGACCTCGACCAGCACCGTGAGCAGCAGGACGCCCAGCAGGACCCGCAGCCACCACGGGCCCTTGAGCCGCCCGAGGACTTTCGCGCCGAGCGGCGTGGCGACCAGCAGCCCGGCGAACAGGATCGTGAGCCCGAACGACAGGTACGACGGCACGCTGGTCGCCGCGTCGAACGCCTGCGACCTGGCGATCTCGGCGGCGGAGAAGTCGCGGGCCGGATCGGGGGCGACCTGGGGCGCTCCCGGCGGCAGCGCCCGCCACGGCGTGGTGAACGCGGCGACCGCGACCACGACGGCGCCGAGCACGACGGCGGCGATCCCGGCCTGCCGCCGTATCCGCGCGGGGGCCTTGTCCCGCTGATCGGTCACTCGAGTTCCTCCCGTAGATAGGCGCGCCATCCGGCGACGAGCTCGCCGGACGGCAGGGGCAGGGCCCGTTCCACGCCCAGCCGCCGCGCGTCGCGGTAGAGCCTCACCAGCCTGTCCTCGCCGAAGCGCGCGGCCAGGAAGCGACACGCCAGCCAGGCCTCCTGGTAGGACTGTGCCAGCCGCGCGGCCCCGGGCGCGAACGCGTCAGCCCCGGGCAGTTTCCCGGGCACCCGTCCGGCACGTACCTCGGTGGCGAGTTCGGCCGCCGCCACGGGCACGGCCAGGCCCGCGTCCTTGTAGGCCACGTAGTCGGCGAACCCCTCGTACAGCCAGACCGGCAGCCCGCCGGTGCCGGCGGCGACGTGAGTCAGCTCGTGGGCGAGGACGACGTCGCGTCCGGTGGGGTTGAGTTTGGCGTAGTTCTCCGGGATCACGATGACCCTGCCGTCGTGGGCGATCGCGGCCAGGCCCTCGACCGAGCCCACGCCCGCGGTCCGCGCCGCGTGTGCCGCGTTCTCGGCGAGTTCGACGCTGGGCCGTACCGGCTGCCCGAGGATCGCCGCGACGCGCGCCGCCGCCCGCTCGGCGCGCCGCTGAAGGTCGCCGCGGTCCGCTCCCGCGTCAGGAGCCCGCTCGGGGGCGCAGCCCAGCGCGAAGACCAGGAGGGCCGCGAGCGCGGCGCGACGGCTCACGACCACGGCCCTGATGGTAGCCGGACGCGCGAAGGCCCCGTCCCGGGAGGGGACGGGGCCTTTCGGTCCGGACGACTACAGACCGGGCCGGACGGCTCCCGCGAAGGACGACTTGCGCCATCCGCTGAGCCGCTCGATGCGCACCCGCTTGCCGGAACTCGGCGAGTGGACCATCTTGCCGTTGCCGACGTACATGCCGACGTGGCCTCGACCGCGGAAGAACAGCAGGTCACCCGGCTGCAGAGACTTCCACGAGATCTTCTTCTTGATGCGCGCGTACTGGCTGTGCGTCACGCGGGGGATCTTGACTCCGGCCTTCTTCCAGGCGAACTGGACGAGACCGGAGCAGTCGAAGGCGCCGGGTCCCGTTCCGCCGTAGCGGTACGGGTCGCCGATCTGCGCCCTTGCCGCGGAGACGGCCTTGCGGGCCTTGCTCTTCTGCCGGGCAGTCGTCGACTGCGTCGCCGTCTTGGCCGAGGTGGTGGTCTTGGCCGTGGTCGCCGCCTGGGCCGCCGGGGCATGGAGGGCGAACCCTCCGGCCGTCACGGTCATGGCGAGCGCCGCGCCACCGAGAACAAGACGGGGGTTGTGCAGGGAGGTAGACAGGATTTCTCCTTGGTTCTTCCACGAACGCCTACCGGGTTAGCTGACGGATTCGGGCCTGGAAGTCGCCCTACGGCACGCTGAACGCGCCGATTCACCCCTTGATCCCGGGGGAATGGGATCGGTGGTTCCCCGGCTCCGTGCCTCCTGGCTGCACGGACTCGGCAGGTCGCGGCCCCTTGTCGGACGGGGGCGACCGGCGGATCTCTATGGGTCCTCATCGAGCCCGGACGGGGCCGATGCCGGTTCGCGGCGCCATGGCTTGTTCGCCGCGACGCCAGAACGTACTCCCGGGTTCATGACCCGGCAAAGTCCTGGCAAAGCTGTAAAGATCAGATAAAGGACCCTGTCAGGACGGGAACTCCTGCTGGACAGCGGGGTCCCGTTACTCAAATGTGACCCTCCTCACACTTGGAGCTCCAGGGGTGAGTCAGGTCCCTTCCGCCCCTCCTGTCACACGCGTCACAGCGGTCAGCCGGAAGCCGGTCGGCGTGTGCCGTACCTCTTCGATCTCCTTCAGCCGCGCGGCGTGCTCGCCGCCGAGATAGCGGAAGAGGTACGGCACGCGCCGCGTCCGCCGGATCTCGAACCGGGCGGCGATGGCGTCGAGCATGTCCCCCGCGGGCGAATGATCGACGTGCGCCTCGCGCCAGCGGGTCACCGGGTCGCGCTCGGGCCCGTCGAAGCGGCCGAGCAGGGTTCCGGCGTCGTAGAACCAGGTGGCGGCGGCCTCGTCGGCCCAGTCCCAGGCGAACTCGTCCACCACGAGCAGCCCGCCCGGCTTCAGGAGCGCGGCCGCCCGGTCGAGTGCGGCCCCCAGCGGGTGCATGTGGTGCAGCGACAGTGACAGCACGATGACGTCGAACGGGTCGTCCTCGTAGAGCGTCAGGTCGGCGCGCTTCGCGGGCACGCCCGCCGCGAGCGCCGCGGACGGGTCGAGGTCGATGGCGGTGACGTCGTGGCCGCGCGCGATCAGCGCGCCGGCCAGCGCGCCGTCGCCGCAACCGGCGTCGAGAACGCGGGCGGGAGCCGCGGGCAGCGCGGAGAGAATCCAGGTGTCCATGCCCCGATCGTGCTGCGCGCGAGCCATGCGTACCACTGCGGGTTCGGCATGAAAGGCATAAGCTCCATGCATGCTTGACGTCTGGTCGCTGAAGGTGCTGTCAGAGGTGGGGCGGCTCGGATCGTTCTCGGCGGCGGCCGAGGCGCTGTCCATGACCCAGCCGGCCGTCTCCCGGCAGATCGCCGCGCTGGAGCGCCGGGCGGGGGTGCTGCTGTTCCACCGCCTGCCGCGCGGCGTACGGCCCACCGGCGCCGGGCAGGCCGCGCTGGAGCAGGCCGCGCACGTGCTCGACGGGATCGCGCTGCTGGAGACCCGGCTGGCCGCGCACGCGTCGGGCGAGCGGGGGCGGGTGCGCGTACAGGCCTTCCCGAGCGCCGCCACCGCGTTCGTGCCCGAGTGCTTCCGCGTCTTCGCCGCCCGCCACCCGGCGGTCGAGCTGTCCCTGACCGTCGGCGGCGGCGCGTCCGCCGTCCTCGCCGGAGAGGCCGACCTCGCGCTGGTCACCTCGTGGGACCCCGCGCCCGCCGGCCTGGACCTGGTGCCGCTGCTCGACGACGAACTACTGGTCGCGCTGCCGGAAGGTCACCCGCTGGCGGCCGGGGAGAGCGTGCGGCTGCGCGCTCTGGCCGGGCAGGCGTGGATCGACGGCAGCCACCCCGACTGCCTCGGGCCGCTGTCGGAGCTCGCCGCGGCGCTGGGGGCGCCGCCGCGCGTCAGCCACCTGTGCGACGACTGGAACGGGCGCCAGGGGCTCGTGGCGGCGGGCGTCGGGGTGATGGTGTTCCCGTCGATCGCGGGCGGCGCGGCCCTGCGCCCGGACATCAGGCTCCTGCGTCCCGAGCCCGCCCTGCCCGCGCGCCGCGTCTTCGCCGCCGTCCTGCCCGCGCCCGGCCGCTCACCGGCCGTGGAGGAGCTTCTGCGGACCATGCTCGGGTACGGCGGGCCGTAACGCCGGCCGGGGCCTCAGGGCCGGATCGCGCCCACGACGCGCCTGCCGTACGAGGAGAACTTGACGACCTTGATGACGTCACCCGTCTGGGGCGCGTGCACGATGTTGCCGTTGCCCGCGTAGATGGTGACGTGGCCGAGGCCCTCGCTGAAGATCAGGTCACCGGGGCGCAGCGCGTCGAGCGAGACCCGGCGCTTGGCCCCCCACGCCCACTGCTGCCAGGTCGTCCGCGGCAGCGAGACGCCGGCCGCCCGCCAGGAGGCCTGGGTGAAGCCCGAGCAGTCGTACCCGCGCGGACCGGTGCCGCCATAGATGTACGGCTTGCCGACCTGCCCGAACGCGAACTTCAGCACCGCCGCCGCGTTCCCGGTGGCCGGGCCCGTGTACTTGATGCCGGTGCTGTTGGGATCGCCGGTCTTGTACGCCCCGAGCTCGCGCAGGAGCTTCTTCTGCTCCTGGATCAGCTTGAGGATCTCGGCCCGTTCCTTCTCGACCTCGTCGCGTTCCTTGTCGGCCGCGACCAGCGCGTCCTGGGCCAGGTCGCGCTCGGTCTTGAGGCCCTTGTTCTCCCGGTCGAACGCGGCCAGCTTCTCCGCCCGCTCGGCCTGGAGCTGGCCGGTGAGGGCCATGCCGTTGAGCATGCTCATGGGGTCGCCCTCGCCCATCATCGCCGGCCACGAGGTCACGTCGGCGCCGAGCTGGTAGTCGTTGACCGCCATGGTGATGACCTGGACCCGCAGGCGGGCGACGGTGGCCAGCTTGTCCTTGTAGGAGGAGTTGAGCCGGCCGTACTTCTTCTTCGCCGTCTTGTGCCGCTCGGTGGCGGTGTTGAAGCGCTCGACGACGTGGTCGGCCTTGTTGTTGAGGCGGGAGAGCTTCGCCTTGGCCTGTTTGATCGTGGGCTTGGGATCAGCCACGGCCACGCCGACCGGCGACGCCAGCAGCCCGATCGCCAGACCAGTCGCCAACGAAACCCGGCCAAACCTCACAGCGTCGCCTCCCAGTGATCACACCTGGGGGCAAATAGTACAGAAGTGCTGGGTGTGTTCTCAGCCTTTAGCCTGATTTGTAACCCACACCCCACCCTTCCCACCTCCCCCACCCACCACCAGGCACAACAACGGGCGGCCCCACCGCGCGACCGGCCGCCGTCCGGATGCCCGGGACCGCTGGGAGTGCCCGTCGAGCGGCCGGCCGCGCCGATGGGCGCAGATCGGAAGGTACGCCCGGCCGGGGCGCCCGCGCACCCCGGCAGACCAATCCGGTCTGACACCCCCGGCCGCCCCCACCCCAGAGCTCCAAACCCCAAAACCAAGGCGCAAGACACAGGCGTCACGTGACCCCGGCAAGAACCCCGAAACCCGGAACGCGAGGACGAGGAGCACTGCGCCGAGCACAGGCCGACGGGCGGAGCCCAAAGCCCGGAGCGCGAGGGCGCGAGGGCGCGAGGGCGCGAGCGGCTTTGGGAGGGGTCAGACGCGGCCGAGGCGGCGCAGGATCAGGGCGGAGGGGACGGGGCGGGCGCCCATGCGGCGGACCGACTCGGCCACCTCACGGTCCGACGACACCACGGCTATGGCGCGGCCCGGTGGCTCGGCGCGGACCAGCTGGCGGATCACGTCGTCGGCGATCTCGCCCGGGGCGCTGAACAGGACGCGGACCCCCCGCGGAGCCACCACCTGCACGGGCGAGTTGAGTTCGGCGCCGTCGAAGACCACCGTGACCTCCACCCGGGTCTGGGCGACCAGCCCGCCGAGGCCGGTCATCAGGCGGGCCCGCTGGTCGGCGAGGGTGAAGTTGCCGTAGCCGGTCTTGGTCACGTTGTAGCCGTCGATGATCAGATGCACCTGCGGCAACGCCAGCAACTGGTCGAGCAGCTGCGGATCGTCGTCGGCCAGGGCACGC
The DNA here is from genome assembly GCF_042740095.1 of Nonomuraea sp. NPDC059023. Classification (NCBI taxonomy): domain Bacteria; kingdom Bacillati; phylum Actinomycetota; class Actinomycetes; order Streptosporangiales; family Streptosporangiaceae; genus Nonomuraea; species Nonomuraea sp. NPDC059023. The sequence continues at coordinate 315,918 of NZ_JBHYIO010000003.1, forward strand.
GCCGGTACGCCCCGCACCCCGGGGGCGCCGGGCGACACCGCGGCCACCGAGTCGGCGGGGCGGCTGATGGTGGTCGGCAGGGCCAGTTCCCTGCGCAGTCCGGCCGACGCGTCCTGCAGCGCGTCGAGCAGCACCCTGATGCGGGCGTCCTCGATGCTCCGGCCCTCGCGCGCGGCCCGGCGGGAGGCCTCCAGCTGCTTCTCCACGTCGCTCAGCCGCTCACGCACCCGGCGCAGTTCGGCCTCGCCCGCGCTGCCCGCGGCCGTGGCGGCCGTCTTCACCTCGACGGCGGCCTGCTCCACGGCGGTCACGCGCTGCTCCGCCGCCTTGGCGCGCTCGCGGGCCTCGTGGAGTTTGCGGCGCAGGTCCGAGTTCTCGGCGCGGGCGGTCTTGAGCTGCTCGCGCAGCCGGTCGGACTCCTCCTTGGCGGCGGTCTTCGCCCCGGCGAGTTGTTCGCGCAGCCGTACGACCTGCTGCTCCTGCGCCGACCCTTCGGCCGCGACGGCGGACTGCTCCAGGTCGGCCCGCGCCATCTCCACCATCTCCGCCCAGCCGGGCGGGCGGGTGAGGTAGGCGGCGGCGGCCACCAGCACGGGGTCGGCGGCGGGCGGCACGTTGCCCTCGGCCAGCGCGGCGACGAGCTCGGGCCAGCCGGCCGCGACCGACTCGGCCACGGCCTCGCGGAACTCCTTGTCGCTCTCCAGCTGAGCGGCGATGGGCGCGCTGCCGAGCTTCGCGCGCTTGCGCGGATCGAACCTGGCGATCCCGCGCAGCGGCGGAGGCACGATGGCGGCCGGCATCGACCCCAGGACCTGCGCCGCGAGGTCGACGACGTTCAGTCTTACCTGCTCAGGGAGCGGGCGAGACAGGCCTTCACCGGCTGAACTCATCCCGTTGTGTCCCTTCGCGCCTTGCTCTTTCAGTCAAGGGTACGGCTGCCGCGTACCTAACCGTAACTGTGCGTTGCATCTGGACAAGCGCTTGGTTGGCGGTATACGACTGTGCCAGGCCAGGGAGGTCCAGGGTGACGGAGCAGATGCGTACCTCCACGCGTGACCTGGAGGAACTGCACGATCGGGTGTCCGCGTGGCTCGGGGCCAAGCTCGGCCGGGCCGTACCGGTGTCGGGGCTGGAGCGTCCTTCGGGCAACGGAATGTCCAGCGAAACGTTATTTTTCACAGCACAATGGGCCGAAAAGCCCACACGGTGCGTCGCTCGCATGGCGCCCACCGCCGAGGCGGTGCCCGTCTTCCCCGCCTACGATCTCGGCGCCCAGTTCGAGGTCATGCGGCTGGTCCGCGAGCGCGCGGGGGTGCCGGCGCCCCGGGCGCTGTGGTTCGAGCCGGACCCGGCGCCGCTCGGCATGCCGTTCTTCGTGATGGAACGCGAAGAGGGGCTGGTCCCGCCCGACGTCATGCCGTACACCTGCGAGGGCTGGCTGCTGGAGGCCGACTCCGAGAGGGCGCGGACGCTTCAGGACGAGACCGTGGCCATCCTGGCGGCGGTGCACGAGGCGCCCATCCGCCCCGCCGAACTGGCCTTCCTCGGCGCCGCCGGGCTGCGGGCGCACGTGGAGGACCAGCGCGCCTACTACGCCTGGGCGCACGGCAGGCGCCGCATCCCCGTGCTGGAACGCGCCTTCGACTGGCTGGAGGCGCACTGGCCGAAGGACCCCGGCCCCGACGTGCTGACCTGGGGCGACGCCCGGCCGGGCAACGTGATGTACCGGGACTTCCGCCCGGTGGCCGTGCTGGACTGGGAGATGGCCGCCGCGGCCCCGCGAGAGCTGGACCTCGGCTGGATGATCTTCCTGCACCGCTTCTTCCAGGACATCGCCGAGATGCTGGAACTGCCCGGCATGCCAGACTTCATGCGCCGCGACGACGTCTGCCGGAAATATCAGGAACTAACCGGCTACGAGCCCCGCGACATGGACTTCTACGAGATGTACGCCGCCCTCCGGCACGGCATCATCATGGCCCGCGTCTGGCAGCGGCGCATCCACTTCGGCGAGCAGGCCGACCCCGAGGACCCCGACGACCTGGTCATGCACCGCGCCGCCATCGAGCGGATACTCGCCGGGGATCAGGGGCCCGCGTCGTAGACGGTCAGCGCGATCTGGACCCGGTTGTTCAGCTCCAGCTTGGTGAGGATGCGCGACACGTGCGCCTTCACCGTGGCCACGCTCATGTAGAGCTCCGCCCCGATCTCCGCGTTGGACCTGCCCTGCCCCACCGCGACGGCCACCTCCCGCTCGCGCTCGCTCAGCCGCGCCAGCAGGACCCGCGCCCGGTCGGTACGCTGCCCCACGCCCCCGTCGGACACATGCGAGATGAGCTGCCGGGTGACCACCGGCGACAGGATCGGCTCCCCGGCCGCCACCTTGCGGATCGCCGACACCAGGTCGCCGGGCGGGATGTCCTTCAGCAGGAACCCGGCGGCCCCGGCCCGCAGCGCCCGCAGCACCTGGGCGTCGGCGTGGAAGGTGGTCAGCACCACCACCTCCGGCGGCGACGCGGTGGCCCGCAGGGCCTCGGTGGCGGCCAGGCCGTCGACGCCGGGCATGCGGATGTCCATGAGCACCACGTCGGGCCGGTGCTCGGCCACGCTCGGCGGCACCTGCGCGCCGTCGGCCGCCTCGCCCACGATCTCGATGTCGCCCGCCCCCGAAAGGATCATCGAGAGCCCCGCTCTGACCAGGGCGTCGTCGTCGACGATCAGGACGCGGATCGGTGCGGTGGTCATGTCGTCCACGGTAGCCATGCCTTCACCAGAAAATCCCCATCGGGTCGCGGGCCGTGCTCCAGACGGCCGCCGGACAGTTCCGCGCGCTCGGTCAGGCCGATCAGCCCGGCCCCCGCGCCGGGGATGCGCGGGCCGAGCCGTACCCCGACCGGATTGCGCACCTCCACCGTGAGGCCGTCGCCGGGACCGCCCGAGACCCGCACCGTCACCGGCGCGCCGGCGGCGTGCTTGCGGGCGTTGGTGAGCGCCTCCTGGACGATGCGGTAGGCGTTGCGGCCCAGCGCGTCGGGGACGCCCTCCCGGTCGGGAAGGATCAGCGCGACGTCCATGCCGGCCTGGCGGCACTCGGTGACCAGGGCGTTGAGGTCGGCGAGCGTGGGCTGTGGGCGGTCGGGGACGGGGTCGTCGCCCGCGGCGTGGCGCAGCACACCGATCACGCCGCGCAGGTCCTGCAGGGCTTGGTGGGCGCTCTCGCGGATGGCGCCGGCCGCCTTGGCGATCTCGGCGGGCTTGGCGTCGGGGCGGAACTCCAGCGCGCCCGCGTGCAGGCTCAGGATCGACAGGCGGTGGGCGAGCACGTCGTGCATCTCCCTGGCGATGCGCTCGCGTTCGAGATGCTTGGCCTGCTCGGCCGCGGTGTCGGCCTGGACGCGCAGCGACCAGACGAGCTGCCGCCTGGCGCGCACCACCAGCCCCCACGCGAACAGCACGGTCACGATCGAGGCGCCGAGCATGAAGTTGCCCCAGAAGCCGAGGTCGGGGCTGGGCCGGAAGTAGGCGAAGGGGAAGAGCGTGACGAGGTTCGCCAGCGCCACCGGACCGGAGATCTTGAACGGCCGGTGCACGGCCACGGTGAAGAGCGCCACCGCTGAGGCCCCGCCCACCAGCACGAGCCCGGTCGACAGCAGGGTGAGCGCCAGCGCCAGCGTGACCGGCCAGCGCCGCCGCAGCCACAGCGCCGCGCACGCCAGCGCGCCGAGCACCTGCTCAGTGGCCTGGAGCGGCTCGGGAAGCCGGCTGATCTCGGGCAGGGTGAGCAGCGTGAGGCCGCAGGCCAGCACGAACATGAGCGTGTCGACGATCCAGTCGCGCGTCGAGCGCTTGACCGGCCGCCCCTCCTCGCCGTCGCCGAGCAGGACCGAGGGCAGCGCCCATCGATATTCCTGCCCGGGTGCCCGGGCGACGTCCGACTCCTTCATCGTTTCCCGAGGTTAGAGCCTTCCTACGACAGAAAGACAGCGACCAAAGTCGATGTCTCGCTCAACCTACGGCCGAGGCGGCGTCAACGGGCGCGGGGCCAGGCTGGAGCCATGAGAGTGGTCCTCGAGATTGCCGGCTGGCTCCTCCTGCTGCAGGGGGCGGGCGGCGTGATCAATACCCTGTTCGGCTGGTGGAGCTGGGCGCACGACCTGCTGCTGGTCAACAGGCTGTCGTTCCTGAGCGGATACGAGGTGTTCGCCAGCATCGTCCTCGGCGTGCTCGGCGGCGCGCTCCTGGCCGCCACGAGCGCGGCCAAGAAGAGGGAGGCGTGAGATGAGCACGCTCGCCCTGCGCCCGCCGCGCCACCAGGCCGACCCGAGGGCCGTCTCCTGGTGGACGGTTCAGTCGCTGCTGCTGGCGGTGCCGATCGCCGCGGCCGCCGGGGCCGCGTATTGGTTCTTCTCCGACCGGCCGTTGTGGCTGGGGCTGGTGGTGGCCGCGTTCGTCCTGATCTGCCTGGTGCTGGCCCTGGTGGCGCCGCGTGCGTACTACCGGGTGCAGCGGTGGGAGGTCACCGACGACGCGGTCTACACCCGCCAGGGTTGGGTGACCCACACCTGGCGGGTGGCGCCGATGTCGCGCATCCAGACGGTCGACACCGCGCGGGGGCCGGTGCAACGGCTGTTCGGGCTGGCCGACGTCACGGTGACCACCGCCTCGGCCGCCGGCCACATCAAGATCGAGGCGCTCGACCACGAGCTCGCGGCGCGGCTCGCCGAGCGCCTGACCGCGATCACCCAGGCCACCCCGGGAGACGCCACATGACCACCGCGCAGGAGCAGGACGTGCTGCCCGAGCAGGACGGCTGGCGGAAGCTGGCGGGCAGGAGCGTGGCCGCCTCGACGGTGATGTCGGTGGCCATCATCGTGCCCGTGGTCGTGGTGCTCGGCCGGATCCTGCTCGGCCAGGACTGGTCGTTCGGCGCCGTGGCCGGCGTCGGCGCGCTCGCCGCCGTCGTCATCATGGCCGCCGTGGCGGTCTACGACGTGCTGCGCCTGCGCACCACCCGCTGGCGGCTGACGGGCGAGCGCCTGGAGCTGCGCTCGGGCATCGCCGAGCGCCGCCACCGGTCGGTGCCGCTCGAGCGCGTGCGCAGCGTGGACATCACCGCCGATCCGGTACGGCGGGCGTTCGGGCTGGCCGTGGTCAAGATCGGCACCGGGGAGCACACCGGCGAGACCAAGGAGCTGACCCTCGACCCGCTGGTCAGGCCGGAGGCGGAGGCGCTGCGCCGTACCCTGCTGGAGGGAGAGCGCCCGCAAGCGGAGACGGCGGGGCCCGACGCGGCGGTGGCGCGGCTGGACTGGGCCTGGATCAGGTACGCCCCGCTGAGCATCTGGACGTTCGTGGGCGGCGCGATCGTGGCCGGAGCGCTCTACAAGCTGCTCGACGTACTCGGCTTCGACCTGGTGAAGGAAGGCACGCTGAAGGAGGCGTGGTCGTGGGTACGGGAGCACCCGTGGCCGGCCGCGCTGGCCTTCGTGGGCGCCAACGCGTTCGTGGGCGTCGTGGGGGCGCTGGGGCTCTTCGCCGAGACGTGGGGACGCTACCGGCTGGAGCGCGAGCCCGGACGGCTGCGCCTGCACCGCGGCCTGCTGACCACCCGCTCGCTGACGCTGGAGGAGCGGCGGCTGCGCGGCGTGGAGGTGGCGGAGCCGCTGCTGCTGAGGCTGGGCGGCGGCGCCAAGGTGAAGGCCGTGGCCACGGGCCTGCGCAAGGCCGAGGAGAACGAGACCGAGGACGTGGCGGCGCTCACCCCGCCCATGCCGCGCGAACTGGCCTGGCAGGTGGCCTCGGCCGTCTACGGCGCGCTCCCCGGCGAGCAGCACCCGGTGCTGCTGCGTCACCCGCGCGCGGCCAGGCTCAGGCGGCTGCGCTGGGCCGTGGCGTACGTGGTGGTGCTGGCCGCCGCTGTGGGCGTCCTGGACGCGGTGTTCGCGTGGGTGCCGGTCTGGGCCTGGGCGGCGCCGGTCGCGGCCCTGCCGGTGGCGCTGGGGCTCGCGGTGGACGCGTACCGGGGGCTGGGGCACGGGCTGGGGCCCAGGCACCTGCTCACCCGGTCGGGTTCGGCGCTGCGCAGCACGGTGGCGCTGGACCGCTCGGGCATCGTGGGGTGGACGGTACGCCAGTCGTTCTTCCAGCGCCGGGCCGGGCTGCTGACGGTCTCGGCGACCACGGCGGCGGGCAAGGGCCACTACGACGTCCTGGACGTCGCCCAGGACGAGGGCCTGCGCACGGCGTCCGTCGCGGTGCCGGGGCTGCTGGAGCCCTTCGTCGTCAGGCGATGAGACGAGTCACGCTTTGCCCAGGCCCCTGTGCTGGGCAAAGCGTGACTTTTGACTGACAACCGTAGTCATCGCACTTGCAACCCAGTTGCAGGAACCTCAACTGCCGATCGGCTGTTCCTTCATCGCCGCGACGAAGGCGCGGGCCAGCTTGAGCGCGCCCTCGCGGGCCTCCTGGTCGGCCAGCAGCCGCGCCTTGGCGGTGTTGGGCGCGGCGCCCTCGGGGACGTCCACGCCGGCGTAGTCCACGAGCACCACCTTGGCGCCGACGCGCAGCACGATCGTGCCGCTGCCGTTGTGGAGCAGCCCCTTCTTGTACTTGACGTACTGGCTGAAGGCGCTGTCGCCCAGGTCCTTGATGTCCGTCATCTTGCTCCAGGTGATGCCGCCGAAGCCCATCTCCTGGTTGGCGCCGCGCTTCTGCGCGTACATGCCCCTGGCCGCGCCCTGGTCCTCGGCGCCCGCCCGGTTGGTGAACTCGTGGACCGTGATCATGGCGCTGCGCAGCTTGTAGCCCGCGCCCTCCATGGGGATCTTCTTGTTCAGCCAGCGGCACTCGCTCTGGCGCTCCTGGCCTGCTTCGGCGCCGCGGGCGCGGGTCTCGCCCTCCGGCACGAGCTCCAGCGCGACCTGCGCGACCTTCTGGCACACCGGCGGGAAGACCGCCACCGGCGTGGGCGACAGCGTGGGCCGGGCGGTCGGCGACGCGGAGACCTTGGGCTTGGGCTGGGCGAGCACGTTCGGGTTGGCCGCCTGCCAGGCCGCCATGCCCTTCACCACGTGGCCGACCAGGGCGCTCGCCTCGCGCAGCGCGTTCTCCTCGTTGATGGACTTGGTGCCCTCGTTCGTGAGCATCTTGGCGTCCTTGGGCTGCTGGCTGGCCTGGAACTTGACCTTGACGGTCATGTCGCCGTTCCTGGCCTGGGCCTCGCCGAAGGAGTACCACAGCAGGTCCCCGGAGCGCCGCCAGGTGTACTGGACGAAGGCGCCCTCGCCCACGCCCGGGATCTCCCGCATCGGAGAGATGTACTCCTTCTCGTCCTTGCGCAGCTCCGGCTTGGCGGTCTCGCGGTACTTGGCGCCGCTGAGGTCGAGCTCGTAGGAGCTCTGGGCCATGGCACGGCCGGTCTTGGCGCCCTCGCCCTTGTGCTGCTCGACACGGATGTCGATCTCGCGGCTGCGCCAGAACTCGTTGTAGGAGATGCGGCGGTTTGTCCAGTTGCAGGTGAAGGAGATCGTGTAGGAGTCGGGGGCGTCGCGCGAGTCGCCGCTGACCGTGGCGCCGGGCACCAGCCGCTCGGCCTCCTTCCGCGGCACCATCGCGCACACGTCGAGCGCGGCCGGCGCCGCCGGCTTGCCCGAGCCCGAGCCGGAAGGCACGCCCGTGGGCTTGGCCGCGGGCGGCCGGGTGCCGGGCAGCGAGGCCTTGCCCGTGAGCACGAGCGCCGCCACGGCCCCGGCCCCCAGGACCACCACGACCACGGCGGCGACCAGCGCGACGATCCAGCCCCTGCGGCGGGGCGGCGGCAGTTGGGCCGGCGGCATGGTCGGCTGCTCGAACGGTCCGCGGTACGGGTTGGTCGGCGGCTCGAACTGGCTACCGGGGTTCACTGCGTCACTCCTGACTTGCCCGGGAACGGTGGGGAAACATGCTAGTCATGGGGCTTGCAAGGCACTTGCAGGCATCAGCCCCTTACGCTCCGTCCCATACGCATCAGCCCTTCAGGGCGCCCGCGACGGCCTTCGCGGCCCGCGCGGCCAGGTCCTTGTCCTCCGCGCCGACCTCGCGGGCGTCCTGCTCGTAGACCAGGACCTCCCCGATGAGGTTGCTGTCGCGAAACAGCACCCGCGCGGTGCCCTGCCCGTTGCTTCCCGTCAGGTGCTTCTTGAACGTCGACTGCGCGAACGCCGCCTCGCCCACACCGGGTACGTCGGCGACGTCGCCGGTGGTCAGCCGGAACGTGGTCCCCTTCGAGGCGCTGCTGTTGACCCGGTCGGCGTCGAACAGCGTGCGGGCCGCGCCCGGCCCGTCCAGGCCCCCGCGGGGCTGCTCGGCACGGGTGCGCACGGTCAGCTCGCGGGCCGGCCGCGAACCCCGCCAGACCCGCCAGCGGCACTCGCCCTCGCGGGTGCGCTCGGCCTTGGCCGCCGTCTTCAGCAGTTCGGCCACCTGGGCCGCGGGGAGCAGGGTGCACGGGTCGGGGGCGGTGGCGTACTTTCCGGCGTCCGGAGCGGTCAGGACGGCCACGCCGTACCAGGCCCCGGCCCCCAGCACGAGAACGGCGGCGAGCGCGGCCGGCAGCGCCCACCGGCGCCGGCGCGGCCCGGAGGCCTGGACCCGCGGCGGCGGCCCGCCCGACAGCGCGGCGCGGACCTGCGCGGCCGTGGGCCGGGCGGCGGGCTCCTTGGCCAGCATCGCCATGAGCAGCCCGCCCAGATCCCTGCCCGCGCGCGTGGGGAAGGGCGGCTCGTGCAGCAGTACGGCGGCGGCCACCGCGGCGGGCATGGCCCGTTCGAACGGCGGGCGCCCCTCCACCACGGTGTACAGGCTCGCGCCGAGCGACCACAGGTCGGAGGCGGGCCCGGAGGCGTGGCCGTTGAGCCGCTCCGGCGCCATGTAGCCGGGCGAGCCCGCGCTGCCGTAGCGGTCGCCGCGCCCGCCGACGGGGGCGGCGATGCCGAAGTCGGTGAGCATCGCGGTGCCGTCGGCGTCGAGCAGGATGTTGGCCGGCTTCACGTCCTGGTGGACGATCCCGGCGGCGTGCGCCGTCTCCAGCGCCGACAGCACGCGCAGCCCGATCGCCGCCACCAGGCCGGGCGGCAGCGGGCCGTGCTCCTTGACGACCTTGTCGAGCGAGCGGCCGGTGGACAGGTCCATGATGATCCACGGCTGGTCGCCGTCGAGCACCACGTCGTGGATGAGCACGATGGCCGGGTCGCGCAGCCGTCCCGCGGCTCTGGCCTCGTGGATGGCGTTGTGGGCGAACTCGGCGCGTTCGTGCGGGCTCAGCCCGCCCGGCACCCTGACCTGCTTGACCGCGACGGAACGGTGCAGGGTCTCGTCGAGCGCCCGCCAGACCGTGCCGGCGCCGCCCTCGCCGAGCCGCTCCAGCAGGCGGTAGCGGCCGGCGAGGAGATAGGAGCCGGAGCCGTCAGCCCGCACGGCGCAGCCCCTGTTCGATCAGCTGCGCTGCCTTCTGCGCGGTGTTCCTGATCTCCACGTCGGTGGGCTTGTTGTTGATCGTGGTGTACTCGACCTGCACGACCAGGTTCGCCGTCCGGAACAACACGAACGAGCTGTGGACCCTCCCGGTCTTGCCGGACAGCTCGAAGGCGAAGCCGCCCTCTCCCGGGGCGGTGACCTTCCTGATGGCGCCGCGGCTGGCGGGCAGGCTCTGCTTGACCCCGATCTCCGGCCAGGTCCACTGGAGCTTGGCGGAACGGTTCCAGTAGCGCTCCTGGTTGGTCAGGAGGCGACCGGCCGTGGCGGGGGTCATCCGCCAGGGGTCGGGGGTGTCGGAGTCCTTCTGCACCTGCAGTCCGAGACCGGCGCCCTGCAGCGTCCAGCCGCACTTGGGCCCCACCTCGTCGGCGGACGGCTTGACCGCCGGCGCCTGGCGGGTGTCGAGCAGCGTGCCCACCTCCTCGGGGGTGAGCAGCTTGCACAGGTCGAGCGGCACGTTGTACGCGCTCGGCGGCGCGTTGTCCCCCGGCCGCAGCAGGAAGAAGCCGCCCACGCCCGCGACCAGCAGCACGGCGGCCGCGGCGGCGATCCAGATCCAGGCCCGGCCGCGGCCCTTGCGCCGCGTGGGCACGGTGGCGTCGTGGCCTCTGGGCAGCTCGGGGTTCTGGCCGGCGGACAGTTGCCGCAGCGCGTGCAGGGCCGTGGCCGCGTCGGGCCGGGCGGCGGGGTCGCGGGCGAGCATGGCGGCCAGGAGGAGGCCGATCGGGCCGCGGGCGGGCCTGGGCGGCCTGGTGAGCGTGTTCTTGATCCGCTCGGCCACCGGCCCGTCGTACACGGGGCTGCCCTCGGCGGCCAGGAAGAGCGTGGCGGCCAGGGACCACAGATCGCTGGCGGGGCCGCCCGGGTGGCCCTCCAGACGTTCCGGCGCGATGAAGCCGGGCGAGCCGATCATCAGCCCCTGCTCGGTCAGCGTGGCTTGGCCCTCCTGGCGGGCGATGCCGAAGTCGGTCAGCACCACGCGGCCCGAGTCGGTCAGGAACACGTTGCCCGGCTTCACGTCCCGGTGCTGCAGGCCGCGGGCGTGGGCGGCCGACAGCGCGTCGAGGGTCTCGGCGCCGATGCGGGCGACCTGGGCGGGCGGCAACGGCCCTTGGGCGGCCACCAGCGCGCCGAGGTCGCGGCCGCGCAGCAGCTCCATCACCAGCCAGGGCCGGTCGTGCTCGACGATGACGTCGTGCAGCGCGACGATCCCGGGGTGGCGTAGCTGTGCGGTGGCCTGCGCCTCGCGTACCGCCCTGGTCACGGCCTCGTGGCGCTCGCGCGGGGCCAGGTGTTCGGGCAGCGTGAGCTCCTTGACCGCGACCTCGCGATCAAGCATCTCGTCTCGCGCCAGCCAGACGCGGCCCATGCCGCCGCTGCCGAGCGGCCGGATCAGGGCGTACCTGTTGGCGAGTCGTCCCCCGGACATAGGTAGGAGACTAACGAAAGATCAGGATTTATCGGTCAGGTACGCTCCCGAACCCCGATCCGATCGGCTGGACAGGGGATGCGGGCGGATAACTGTCGGTCCCCCCTTCTATGGTCTTGGTTCGTGGACGCGGTTCAAGGCACTCTCGACGAGCTAGGCACTCCCCTCAGCGAAGTCACGTTCGTCGTCTTCGACCTTGAGACGACCGGCGGATCCCCCGCCGAGCACGCGATCACCGAGATAGGCGCGGTGAAGGTCAAGGCGGGCGAGGTGCTCGGCGAGTTCTCCACACTGGTCGACCCGGGTGGACCGATCCCGCCGTTCATCTCGGTGCTGACCGGCATCACCGACGCCATGGTCGTGGCCGCGCCACGCATCGAGTCGGTGCTGCCGAGCTTCCTGGAGTTCGTCAGCGGCGCCGTCCTGGTCGCGCACAACGCCGGGTTCGACACCCGCTTCATCAAGGCCGCCTGCGCCGCGCTCGGCTATCCGCCCCCGCTCAACCCGGTGGTCGACACCGTCGACCTGGCCCGCCGCGTGCTCACCCGCGACGAGGTGCCCAACGCCAAGCTCGGCACCCTCGCCCGCTTCTTCCGCAGCCCCACCGAGCCCTGCCACCGCGCCCTCCAGGACGCGCGGGCCACGGTCGACGTCCTGCACGGCCTGATCGGCCGGGCCGGCTCGTTCCAGGTCCACACGCTGGAGGAGCTCAAGTCGTTCGTCCGCGCCCCCACGCCCGAGCAGCAGCGCAAGCGCCACCTCGCCGAGTCGGTGCCCCACGCCCCCGGCGTCTACCTGTTCGAGGACGAGCGCGGCGAGGTCCTCTACATCGGCAAGTCCAACAACCTGCGCAACCGCGTCCGCTCCTACTTCACCGCCAGTGAGACCCGCCCGAGGGTGCGCGAGATGATCGGCATCGCCGAACGCGTGCGCCACGTGGTCTGCGCCACCGCCCTGGAGGCCGAGGTACGCGAGCTGCGCCTCATCGGCGGCGCCAAACCCCGCTACAACCGCCGCTCCCGCTTCCCCGAGAAGGTCGTCTGGCTGAAGCTGACCCAGGAGCCCTTCCCCCGGCTCTCGATCGTGCGCGAGGTACGCGACGACGACGCCGCGTACCTGGGCCCCTTCAGCAGCGCCAGAGCCGCCGACGACGCCAGAACGGCCCTGCACGAGGCCGTCCCCCTGCGCCAGTGCACCCAGCGCCTGACCGCCTCCACCCGCGTCGCCGCCTGCGCCCTGCACGAGATGGGTCGCTGCGGCGCTCCGTGCGCCGGCCACGAGAGCCCCGCCGACTACTCCCTGCACACCGAGGCCGCCAGACGCGCCATGCAACACGACGCCGGCGCCGTCTACACCGCCGTCAGCGCCCGCATGGAACGTCTGTCGGTCGAGCAGCGCTACGAGGAGGCCTCCGTCGACCGCGACCGCCTGGCCACGTTCATCCGCGCCGCCGCGCGCATGCAACGCCTGTCCGCGCTGACCGGCATCCCGCAGATGGTCGCCGCGAGCCCCGCGTTCGACGGCGGCTGGGACATCCACGTCATCCGCTACGGCCGCCTCGCCGCCGCCGGCGTCATGGCCCGCGGCACCCACCCCGTCCCCTACGTGGAGTCACTGGTCGCCACGGCCGAAACCGTCATCCCCGGCCCCGGCCCCACCCACGCCGCCACCGCCGAGGAGACGGAGTGCATCCTGCGCTGGCTGGAGTCCCCCGGCATCCGCCTCGTGGAGGTCGACGGCGAATGGAGCCTGCCCGCCCGCGGCGCCGCCCGCCACAAGGCCCGCATCGACCTGGCCTACCGCGGACTCGACCACAAGGCGCTGCGATAAGGTGGCAGCCATGGTCACGGCAATCGTTCACATCAACGCCGAAGTCGACCGCATCCCGGAGGTCGCGCAGACGATCGCCGAGATCGACGGGGTCAGCGAGGTCTACTCCATCACCGGCGAATACGACTTGCTGGCCATGGTCCGCGTGTCGGCCTACGAGCAGATCGCCGAGGTCATCCCGGGCCGCCTGAACAAGGTGGCCGGCGTGCTCCACACCGAAACCCACATCGCCTTCCGCACGTACTCCAAACACGACCTGGAGTCCGCCTTCTCCATCGGCCTCCCCGAGACCGACTGATCACTTTTCTCTGTCGGCCCTCAGAACCTCCGCGCCGCACGCCCCTGAAGGGCCTCTTTCCGTTACGGCAAGCCTCTGTTCAGGCGCCTTCTCCGTTACGGCAAGCCTCTGTTCAAGCGTCTTTTCCGTTACGGCAAGCCACGCCCCGCGCCACCCGCCGCCGTGGGCTGAGGCCGATCGTGGGGATCGCTTCTCACGTCGGACAACACCCCGCCGCAACGGCCAAGGCCAGCACGCGCCCGCGAACCCCAACCCGGCACCAGCGCCTTTCAGCCGCCCCGGAACCACAACTCCCGGTCCCGGATCTTCCCGTTGACCGCTTCCCCCGCCGCCTGCACGGTGTCTCCTGGCCGGCGAGGGGTTCGGCGGCGAGGGGTCAAGGTGGGCCGTTGCGGTGGGGACCACGTCCGACGTGAGAAGCGATCCCCACGATCGGCGCCAGCCCACGGCGGCGGGTGGCGGTGGGGCGGCTTGCCGTAACGGAAAGTGCACCTGAACGGAAGGTGCGCCCGAACGGAAAGTGCGCCTGAACGGAAAGTGCGCCTGAACGGAAGGTGCGCCTGAACGGAAAGTGCGCCCGAACGGACAGCCCCAGAGGCAGCCCGACCACACGGAGAGCCAGAAACACGCAAAGGGCCCGAACGCATGGCTCAGGCCCTTAACGGAGTTGCTGGTGAACTAGTGGCGCGTGATGGACTTGTCACCGCCGCTGTCGCCGGCGCCTACGGCGGCGTGGTCGTCTTCGTGGCCGTGGCCGTGGCCGTCGTCGAGGGGGATCTTCTCCCCGCCGTACGACTTGGACATGGCCGCGCGCAGCTTGCCGAGCGGCCCGCGCATCCCCTTGGGCGGGATGCCCGCGCTGTCCTCGGCGACCGCCACCATCGGCACCGGCTCCTTGGCCCGCAGCGAGTCCTCGACCGTGTCGATCGGCGGCGTGTGCACCTCGATGAACTCACCGTGCGGCAGCCGCTTGATGACGCCCGACTCCACGCCGTGGCCGATGACCGCGGCGTCGGAACGCTGGAGCCCCAGGCAGATCCGGTAGGTGATGATGTACGCCAGCACCGGCCCGATGAGCACCAGCACCCGGCCCGCATACGTGGTCACGTTGAGGCTGATCTGGAAGACGTTGGAGATCTCGTCGTTGGCTCCCAGCAGCCACAACACGCCGTAGAACACGATGGCCGACATGCCGATCGAGGTCCGGTGCGGGTTGTTGCGGGGGCGGTCGGAGACGTGCAGGGCGCGGTGGTCGCCGGTCACCCAGCGTTCCAGGAACGGATACAGCGCCAGGCCCGTCATGATGATGCCCATCGGCAACAACGCCGGAATGATCACACTCAGCGGCAGCGTGCCCGCGTGGGACGTGCCGAACAGGTTGATCTCCCAGGCGGGCATGAGCCGCAGCGAGCCCTCCAGGAAACCCATGTAGAAGTCGGGCTGCGATCCCGCCGAGATGTCCGCCGGGTTGTAGGGCCCGAAGATCCAGATCGGGTTGATCTGGGCGAACGTCCCCAGCCCCGCGATGAGCGCGAAGGTGAACAGGAACATCGCCCCGGCCTTGAGCATGAACGCCGGGTAGAACGGCGCGCCGACCACGTTGTGGTTGTTCGCGCCACGGCCGGGCATCTGCGTGTGCTTCTGGACCCAGGTGAGGACCACGTGGGCGCCGATCAGCGCCAGCAGAATGCCGGGGATCAGCAGGATGTGCAGCGAGTAGAACCGCGAGATGACATCCATGCCCGGGTACTCACCACCGAACAGGAAGAACGTGATGTACGTACCGACCAGCGGCAGCGAGATCGCCACACCCTCGGTGATACGCAGACCCGCACCCGACAGCAGGTCGTCCGGCAGCGAGTAGCCGGTCAGGCCCTCGGCCAGCGCCAGCGTGAGCAGGATGACACCGATCAGCCAGGTCAGCTCGCGCGGCTTGCGGTAGGCGCCCATGAAGAACACCCGCAGCATGTGCACCATCATGCTGGCCACGAACAACAGCGCGGCCCAGTGGTGCATCTGCCGCATCAGCAGGCCACCACGCACGTCGAAGCTGATCTCCAGCGACGACGCGTACGCCTGCGACATCCCGACGCCCTTGAGCGGGGCGTACGAGCCGTCGTAGATCACGTGCTCCATGCCCGGCTTGAACCACAGCGTCAGGAACGTACCGGTCAGCAGCAGGATGATGAACGAGTAGAGCGCGACCTCGCCCAGCAGGTACGTCCAGTGATCCGGGAAGATCTTGCGGAGGTTGCGCTTGAGGAAGTTGCCCGCCCCCAGCCGGTCGTCGAGGAAGCTCGACGGCCCGCTGATGGCCTTGGGCACTGACGTGAGCTCACTCATGCCGTGCTCCCTTCCCTGGCCGCCTGCTCGGCGTCACCGCGCTCCCAGTAGCTGGGGCCGACGGGGACGTTGAAGTCTTCCTTGGCGATGAGGAAACCCTCGGCGTCGACACCGATGTGCAGCTGCGGCAGCGGCCGCGCGGCCGGGCCGAAGATGACCTTGGCGCCGTCGGCCGCGTCGAACGTCGACTGGTGGCAGGGGCACAGGATGTGGTGCGTGGTCTGCTCGTAGAGGGCCGCGGGGCAGCCGACGTGCGTGCAGATCTTGGAGTACGCCACGATCCCGTCGTGCGTCCAGTTCTTGTTCGTGCCCGGCTTGAGGTCCTCCGGCCTGAACTTGATCAGGATCAGCGTGGCTTTGGCCAGGGCGTTCATGTCGTGCTCGTAGCCCTCGGGCACGACCGACAGGATGCCGCCGGGCGAGTTGAAGTCCGCGGCGCGGATCGGCTGCCCGGTGCCCTCGACGATCAGCTTCATCGGCTTCTTGAGCGTCTCCGCCCACACGGTGTGGCGCAGAAGCTTGTTGAAGTTGGCGCCGGTCATCTTGGAGTTGTCGAGGTCGCGCAGCAGTACCAGCGGCAGCAGGCCGAGCGGCGCGGAGGCCAGCAGCAGCGTGCGGCGCAGGAGCGGCCGCTTGACGAAGCCGCTCTCGTTGGCGCCCTGCAGGAACGTGTCGGCGACCTCTTCACGGGTCGTCTCGTCCGTGGCGAGGTCGTGGCGTTCCTGGATCAGGTTGTACTTCGGCATGATCGACCGCACCCACACGGTGACGCCGACGGCCAGGCCGAGCAGCGCCAGCGTCAGCGTGCCGCCGAGGGCCAGGTTGGACTGGCCCGTCGACTCCGGCGTGCCGACCTGGATCTGCACGTACAGGATGATGAAGGCGATCGCCGACAGGAACGTGATCGTGAAGCAGAGCGCCACGACCTTCTCCGCCTTACGCGCCGACTTCTCGTCGGGGATCATCACGCCGGGCACGTCGGCGTCTTCGACGGTCTCCTTCGCCCCGAGCATCGAGGTGCCCGGTGCGGGGGTGCCGATGACACGCTTGGGTACGCGCTCGTCCGGCTGCTCGTTCTCGTGCTCGTTGTCTGTCATGACTTCTTCCGCTTCTTCGCGGTGATCCAGATGGCGACGAGCGCCATGAAGCTGATACCCACGACCCACGCCACGAGTCCTTCGGTGACCGGGCCGATGCGGCCCAGGCCGAAGCCTCCGGGGTCCCTCTGGGAGCGGACCTCGGTGATGTAGGCGATCATGTCGCGCTTTTCCTGCGGCGTGATCGTCGTGTCGTTGAAGACCGGCATCGCCTGCGGGCCGGTGACCATCGCCTCGTAGATCTGCTGAGGAGAGGACTCGTTCAGGCTGGGGGCGTACTTGCCGCGGGTCAGCGCGCCACCGGCGCCGCCCCAGTTGTGGCACTGGATGCAGTTGGCGCGGAAGAGCTCACCGCCCTTGGCCGCGTTGCCCATGGCCGGGTCGATCTGGTCCTTGGAGGGGATCGTGGGCCCGCCGCCCAGCGACTGCACGTATGCGGCCAGCTGGCGGGTCGTCTCCTCGTTCACCCACCGGGGGGTGGGCTTGCGCGGCGCCTGGGCGCCGGGGTTGGCTGCCGGCATGCGGCCGCTGCTCACCTGGAAGTCGACGGCCGCGGCGCCCACGCCCACGAGCGTGGGGCCCGTGGAGGTGCCCTCCGCGTTGAGGCCGTGGCAGCTGGAGCAGTGGGCCTGGAAGAGGCTCTTGCCCTGTGCGACGTCGTCGAGCTTGCCGGACGCGAGAGCCGCGTCCGCCGGCCGGCTTCCCTGGACGAGCGTGGCGTAAGCCACCCCGATCAGCGCCAAGGCCAGAACCAGGACGGCATATCTCGCGAGGGGATGCCGCCGCCAGGCGGTGGTCCTAGTCACAGAGATCCCGTTCCTTAACGAATGATGTAGATGGTCGCGAAAAGACCGATCCAGACGACGTCGACGAAGTGCCAGTAGTAGGACACGACGATCGCGCTGGTGGCCTGCTCATGCGTGAAGCGCTTCGCGGCGTACGTGCGTCCCAGCATGAACAGGAACGCGATCAGGCCACCGGTCACGTGCAGGCCGTGGAAGCCCGTCGTCAGGTAGAACACCGAGGTGTAGGCGTTCGCCGACAGGGTCGCGCCCTCGCTCGCCAGCTCCGCGTACTCATACAGCTGACCGGCCACGAAGACCGCGCCCATGAGGAAGCTGACGAAGTACCAGAACCGGAGCTTGCCGACCTGGCCCTTTTCCGCGGCCCACACGCCCAGCTGGCACGTCACGGAAGACAGAACCAGGATGATCGTGTTGACCGTCGCGAACGGGATGTTCAGGTGAGCAGCCGCCTCCGTGCCCGCAGGCTGGAGGGACGGGCCCCATTCGAAGCCGTCACCGATGCTCACCGACCGGATGGTGAAGTACATCGCGAACAGCGCCGCGAAGAACATGAGCTCAGAGGACAGCCACACGATCGTCCCGACGCTGACCAGGTTCGGTCTGCGCGACGAATGTGCTGTCGTCGTCGAAGTTATTGCGGATGCTGTCGCCACGGGCAGCATTATTGCGGTTCCTGTGGTCGGTCCGGCGCACGACCCCCCGTTAGCAGGAACAAACATGCCACCAACCAGGGATAATTAGGGCAAATCACCCGCCAGGCCCGGCGGCCTGGGATTCCGTCCCGCGCCCCCGGTACGATCCAGTTGACCCTACCTCTACGACCGATAGCGAGCGCAGCAGTGAGCACCACTGGGAGCACCGACGAGACCATGAAGGTCCTCGTCTACAGCGACGACGCCGGCACCCGGGACAAGGTGCGGCAGGCGATCGGGCGCCGCCCGGCGGCCGACGTGCCGTTCGTGGAGATCGTCGAGTGCGCCACCGAGCCCAAGGTGCACCAGTGGCTCGGCTCCGGCGAGATCGACGTGGCCGTACTCGACGGCGAGACCCAGCCCGCGGGCGGCATGGGCGTCTCCCGCCAGGCCAAGGACGAGGTCTACGACTGCCCGCCCATCTGCCTCATCATCGCCCGCCGCGACGACCGCTGGCTGGCCGACTGGTCCAAGGCCGACGCCGTGGTCCCCCAGCCGATCGAGCCGATCGTGCTGGCCGACGCCGTCGCCGGTCTCATGCGCCGCCGTTCCGCCTCCCGACTCAACGCGAAGTAGGTACCCGACGATGGACTCCCGCACGACCTGGCCCGCCCTGCTGTCAGCCCTCCTCGCCGGAGAGCACCTCACCGCGGACGAGACCGCCTGGGCCATGCGGGAGATCATGTCGGGGTCGGCGACACCCGCCCAGATCGCCGGGTTCGCGATCGCGCTGCGGGCCAAGGGCGAGACCGTGGCCGAGGTCGTGGGCCTGTCGCGCACCATGCTCGACCTGGCCACCCCGCTGCACGTGGACGGTCCCGTGGTGGACGTCGTGGGCACCGGCGGCGACCGCGCCCACACCGTGAACGTCTCCACGATGGCGGCGATCGTGGCCGCCGCGGCGGGCGCCCGCGTCGTCAAGCACGGCAACCGGGCCGCGTCCTCCTCGTGCGGGGCCGCCGACGTGCTGGAGCACCTGGGCATCCGCCTCGACCTGACCCCCGAGCAGACGGCAAGCGTGGCCCACGAGGCCGGCATCGCCTTCTGCTTCGCGCCCGTCTACCACCCGGCGCTGCGCTTCGCCGGTCCCCCGCGCAAGGAACTGGGCGTCCCCACCGTCTTCAACTTCCTGGGCCCGCTCACCAACCCCGCCCGCCCCACCGCGCAGGCCATCGGCGTCTACGACCCGGACATGCTGCCGGTCCTGGCCGGCGTGTTCGCCGAGCGCGGGGTCTCCGCGCTGGTCTTCCGCGGCGACGACGGCCTCGACGAGCTCACGATCGCGACCACGTCCACGGTGTGGGTGGTCAGGGACGGCACCGCGACACAGACCACGTTCGACCCGGCGGTGCTCGGCATCCCGCGCGCCGAGGTAGGCGCGCTGCGCGGCGGCGACGTCGACTTCAACGCCCAGGCGGTGCACAACCTGCTGCGCGGCGACAAGGGCCCGATCCGCGACGCGGTCCTGCTCAACACGGCCGCGGCACTGGTCGCGCTGGACGGCGCGGGCGACGACCTCGACTCGGCCATGATCGACGGCTATGCGCGCGCCGTCCAGGCCATCGACTCCGGCCGCGCCGCCGCCACCCTGGACCGCTGGATCGAGACCAGTCGTTCTCATCGTCCTCTGTGACTTTCAAGGGCATTTCCATCCGTTACGGCTTCCGCCGTGGTTGCCCGGACTCGCCGCCGTGAGCTGAGGTCTGTCGAGCGCCGGTCGTGAGGGCTCACGGGGTACTCGCCGCTACGACTCCGCCCTTGACCGGCCACCGTGCCCCACCCCGGCCACCGCCCAACGGCGCCGAGCCCCACCGACCCCCACCCCACCGCGCGGCGCCCCGAACCCCGCGTGGGGTGCCCGTCTCACGGGCACCCCACCCACAGACCTTCCCCGCGCCTTCCGCCAAGGCTCCAGCGGCCTCCCGGTCACGCCCCCGAGGGCTCGTATCCCCGGGACGGTCTCGGCCGGTTCGAGGGGTTAGTGGGTTGCCTGGGTGAGTTCCTCCGTAGGGGCCGGCTGGGTGGGTGGGACGTGGCGTAGGAGGCGGGCTATCAGGATCGCCATCGCGGCCAGGGCCACCGCGGCGACCAGTGCCACGACGTTCAGGCTGGTCGTGAAGGCCTCTCTGGCGGTCGTCACGAGGGCTGCGCCCGTTTCTCCGCCCACTCCCTCGGCTGCGGCCAGTGCGGTCGCCAGCGTGTCCCTGGAGGCCGTCTCCACGGCCGGGGCCAGGGAGTCGGGCAGGGCCAGGGTGCCTCGGTAGAGGGCGGCGCCCAGGCTGCCCAGGATGGCGATGCCCAGGGAGAAGCCGAGTTCGCCGCTGGTCTCGTTCAGGGCGGCGGCCGAGCCGGCCTTCTCGGGCGGGACCGAGCCCACGATCAGGTCGGTGCTCAACGTCACCAGCGGGCCCGCGCCCAGGTTGATCAGGATCCAGCCGCAGGCCAGCGTCAGCGGGCCCGAGACCGTGTCCACCTGGGTGATGACCAGGAGGCCGGTGACCGAGACGGCCAGGCCGTACCCGATCAGGTAGGCGGGGCGCACGCGGCGGGCCAGCAGCGGCGAGAGCAGGAAGCTGACGCCGTTGGCGGCCACGGCGGGCAGCATCCACAGGCCGGCGGCCAGCGGCGACAGGCCCTCGACGAGCTGCAGGTGCTGCGTGAGGAACAACATGAGGGCGCCCATCAGCAGGGTGGCGGCCATCATGCCGGCGAGGGCGGTGCTGAAGGCGTGGCGGGTGAACAGCTTCAGGTCCAGCAGCGGGTGGGCGAGCCTGCCCTGCCTGCGGGCGAAGAGGATGCCCATGGCCAGGCCCAGGGCGAGGCAGGCGAGGGCGACGGGCTGCCAGCCGTGCTTGGCGATCTCCTTGAGGCCGTAGACCACGGGGAGGATGGCGGCCAGCGAGAGCGCGACGCTGGTGAGGTCGATCCGGCCCGCCGACGGGGCGCGGTACTCGGGCAGGAGCACCGGGCCGAGGACGAGCAGCAGCACCATCGCCGGTACGCCCAGCAGGAACGCCGAACCCCACCAGAAGTGCTCGAGCAGCGCGCCGCCCGCGATCGGGCCCAGCGCGGCGCCGCCCATGAAGCAGGCCAGCCATACTCCGATGGCCAGGCCGCGCTGGCGGGCGTCGGTGAACATGTTGCTGATCAGCGCGAGCGTGGACGGCGCCAGCGTCGCCCCGGCCAGTCCCAGCAGCGCCCGCGCGGCGATCAGCATGCCGGGGCTGGTGGAGTAGGCGGCCGCGACCGAGGCGAGGCCGAAGGCGGCCGCGCCGATCAGCAGCAGCCTGCGGCGGCCGATCCGGTCCCCGAGGGTGCCCATCGTCACCAGGAACCCGGCCAGCACGAACCCGTAGATGTCGGTGATCCACAACTGCTGTGTGCTGCTCGCGCCCAGGTCGGCCGCCAGGTGGGGCAGGGCAAGCAGCATCACGAACACATCGATGGAGACCAGCAGCGAGGTCAGGGCCAGCACCGCCAGCCCGATCCATTCGCGGCGTCCCGCCTTCGTCGCCGTCATGGCGCGTCCTTTCCGTTGTCTCTCCTGCTTTCACGGGAGAGTCGGAACGGCACGCGCGTTCTCTACATGACCGGGCGACCTACATCGCGTCGGTGCGGCCGGCCTTGATCGAGCTCCACTGCAGCCACTGCTTCCAGTCCTCCTGCCAGTGGCCCCAGCCGTTGGTGGGCTCCAGCTTGCGCGGCGTGCCCGTGATGATGATCGGGTCGCCGATCAGGGTGTTCCTGATGAACCAGGAGGCGTTGGTCGGGCTGATGTTCACGCAGCCGTGGCTGACGTTGGAGTAGCCCTGGGAGCCGACGGACCAGGGGGCGCTGTGGACGTACTCGCCGCTGTTGGAGATGCGGACCGTGTTGTAGACGGTCATGCGGTAGTAGCCGGCCGAGCCTGGGCCGATGCCGGGCGAGATCATGATGGTGACCGGCTCGCGGGACATCGCCAGGTGGACGCCGGAGGTCGTGTGGTACTTCCAGACTCCGCCCTGGCCGGCGCTCATCGGGATGTCGCGGATCTTCTTGCCGTCGCGGCGCACGGTCAGGTAATGGGTGTCGGTGCTGCCCTTGGTGATCTGCTCGCGGCCGATCTTGAAGTCGAGGACGTGGTCGCGCTTGCCGTACATGCCGGGGCCGCCGCGTACGCCGGCCAGGCGCGCTTCGAGGCGGACCTTGGTGTGCGCGGGCCAGTACGTCTTGGGGCGGAAGTCCACGTGCCGGTCGTCGAACCAGTGCCAGGCGCCCTCGACGGGCTTGCTCGCCTTGACGTACAGGTTGCGCTCGACGCTGACCCGGTCGGTGATGTCCCGGTCGAAGGCGATCATGATGGGCATGCCGACGCCGACGGTCAGGCCGGTGTTGTCCTTGTGGGGGGTCAGCTGCTCGATCTCGAAGCTCTTGGTGGCCTTGACCGTGGTGAACGTGCTGGTGGTCTGCTTGCCGTCGCCGGTCGTGACGGAGACGGTGTAGGTGGTGCCCGGCCTGGCGGTGCGGGTGCTGCGCCAGCGGGTGCCGTCGCCGCTGAGCACGCCGGCCAGCGTGGTGCCGGGGCCGGTGACGCGGACGCTCTTCAACGTGCCGCCGCCCGGCGCGGCGACGATCACGGTCTCGTCGGTGCCGATGTTCACGGCCTGGTTGGCCGGAAGTACCGACACGGTGGTGGTTCCCGCCGCGGCCGCCACCGGGCTCGCGCCCTCGTCCGCTCCGGCCGCGTTGCTCGCCGAGCACGCGGTCGCCAGTGCCAGGGCAAGCAGCCCGGCCGATCCAGTCGTTACGCGCCCCACGACAACTCCCCCGTATGTGATCACTCCGCTCACGTCCCGTTACTACCCTCGGTGAGCGAAACGCCACGTATGGCAAGCGGTAAAAAACGCGAAAAACGGGTGCCCTCCCCCGGTTCGGAGGAGAACACCCGTTTCGCCGGCTCAGTGGGAGAAGTTGCCCCGGTAGTACTGGAACACGAACCCGATCATGGCCATGACGACCATGAACAGCCCGATCAGGAACATCCAGAGGCCGATCGCGAACCCGGCGAAGGCGAAGGCCGCCGCCAGGCAGAGGAACAGCGGCCACCATGAGCTCGGGCTGAAGAAGCCGATCTCACCGGCGCCGTCGCTGATCTCGCCCTGCTTGTTGTCCTCCGGCTGGTCGCCGATCCGGCGCGCCGTGAACATCAGGTAGTAGCCGATCATGAACGCGAAGCCGACCGAGATGGCCATGGCCGTGGTGCCGACCGGCTCGCCCTGCCCGGTCGCCGACTTGGTCCAGAACCAGTAGGCGACGTCGACGGCGGCGAAGAACAGGCCGCAGAGCAGGAACAGCCAACCCTGTACCTTCATCAGGCCTCAACCTCCTGCTTGGCCGAAACGTGCGGGTAGTGCAGGTCGAACGCGGGCCGCTCGGAGCGGATGCGCGGCAGCGAGGTGAAGTTGTGCCGCGGCGGCGGGCACGAGGTGGCCCACTCCAGCGAGCCGCCGTAGCCCCACGGGTCGTCCACGGTGACCTTGGGCGCGCTGCGCGCGGTCTTCCACACGTTGTAGAAGAACGGCAGCACCGAGATGCCCAGGACGAACGCGCCCACCGACGAGATCATGTTGAGGTCGGTGAAGCCGTCGGCCGGGCTGTAGTCGGCGTAGCGGCGCGGGAAGCCGAGCACGCCGAGCCAGTGCTGGACCAGGAACGTCGTGTGGAAGCCGATGAACAGCAGCCAGAACTGCAGTTTGCCGAGCCGGTCGTCGAGCATCTTGCCGGTGAACTTGGGCCACCAGAAGAAGAAGCCCGCGAACATCGCGAACACCACGGTGCCGAAGACCACGTAGTGGAAGTGGGCCACGACGAAGTAGGTGTCGGAGATGTGGAAGTCGAGCGGCGGCGAGGCCAGGATGACGCCGGTCAGGCCGCCCAGGAGGAAGGTCACCAGGAAGCCGACCGAATAGAGCATCGGCGACTCGAACGACAGGTGTCCCCGCCACATCGTGCCGATCCAGTTGAAGAACTTCACGCCCGTCGGCACCGCGATGAGGAACGTCATGAACGAGAAGAACGGCAACAGCACTTGCCCGGTCGGGAACATGTGGTGCGCCCAGACCGTGATCGACAGGCCCGCGATGGAGATGGTCGCGGCGACCAGCGAGATGTAACCGAAGATCGGCTTGCGGCTGAAGACCGGCAGGACCTCGGTGACGATGCCGAAGAACGGCAGCGCGATGATGTACACCTCGGGATGGCCGAAGAACCAGAACAGGTGCTGCCAGAGCAGCGCGCCTCCGGTCTCGCTGGCGAAGATGTGGGTGCCGAGCTTGCGGTCGGCCTCCAGGGCGAGCAGCGCGGCGGCCAGCACCGGGAAGGCCATCAGCACGAGCATGCTGGTGAGCAGGACGTTCCAGGTGAAGATCGG
Organism: Nonomuraea sp. NPDC059023; assembly: GCF_042740095.1. NCBI lineage: Bacteria > Bacillati > Actinomycetota > Actinomycetes > Streptosporangiales > Streptosporangiaceae > Nonomuraea > Nonomuraea sp. NPDC059023. The sequence goes on from NZ_JBHYIO010000003.1 coordinate 340,335, forward strand.
CATCCGGAACATGGTCATGCCCGGCGCGCGCATGCAGATGATCGTGGTGATGAAGTTGACCGAGCCGAGGATCGTGCCCAGGCCGGACAGCGCCAGGCCCATGATCCACAGGTCACCGCCGAGTCCCGGCGAGCTGATCGCGTTCGACAGCGGCGTGTAGGCGAACCAGCCGAAGCTGGCCGCGCCGTTCGGGGTGAAGAACCCGGACACCGCGATGATGCTGCCGAACAGGTAGAGCCAGTAGCTGACCATGTTCAGCCGGGGGAACGCCACGTCGGGGGCGCCGATCTGCAGCGGCATCAGCTCGTTGGCGAAGCCGGCGAACAGCGGCGTCGCGAACATCAGCAGCATGATCGTGCCGTGCATGGTGAACAGCTGGTTGAACTGCTCGTTCGAGGTGAACTGCAGGCCCGGCTGCGCCAGCTCGGCGCGCATGATCAGCGCCATCACGCCGCCGATCAGGAAGAACGCGAACGACGTGATGAGGTACAGGTGACCGATGATCTTGTGGTCGGTCGAGGAAAGCCACTTCGCGATGATCCGGCCCTTGGGAGTCGGACGCGCCGTGGTGATCGGCTCTTGGATGGCGGTCACTGGGTGCTCCCGGCCTGTGCGAGGTACTTGTCGTAGTCATCCTGCGCAACGAGCTTCACCGAGAACAGCATGCGGCTGTGGTCGACGCCGCACAGTTCCGCGCAACGGCCCGCGTAGACACCGGGCTCGTTCAGCGTCTTGACCTCGAAGACCCGGCCGGGGTTGCCCTCCTTGATGCCGGGGATCACGTCACGCTTGAACCGGAACGCGGGCACCCAGAAGGAGTGGATCACGTCAGGCGAGGACAGGTCGAACTGGACCGTCTTGCCGACGGGCAGCACGAGCTGCGGCCCCTGCCTGTAGTCGCTGACCGGCTGGCCCACCACGGGCGTCAGCTTCTTGCCGCCGACTTCGGTGGTGAAGCGCCAGCTCCACTGGAAGGCCTCGACCTTCACCTTGACGTCGGGAGTGGCCGACACCTTCTCCAGCGTGTTGCTGTCACGCGCGGTGTAGAAGAAGAACACCGACACCATGACCAGCGGAACGAGCGTGTAGAAGATCTCGATCGGCAGGTTGTAGCGAACCTGCGGCGGCAGCTCGGCCGACTTTTTCCGCTTACGGTGGAAGATGCATGCCCAAAGGATCAAGGCCAGGACAACGGCACCGGTGGCGAGAGCGGCGATCCAGGCCCCGTTCCAGAGGCTCTCGACGACATTTCCCTGCTCGGTTACGCCCTTCGGCAGGAGGCCGCTGGACCAGTCGGCCTCGGGAACATCATTCGCACACGCCGTAGCGGAGGCCAGCAGCAACGCCAAAGCGGCGGCGCGTGGCACTCTGCCCCGGACCAACGAACGCCGCGTCGAACGGCGAGTCGGACTCACGGATCGCCTACCCCACAGATGAAGCCCAGGAGTCACTCCTGGGCGCTCGTATTTCCAAATGCACAGCTGATTGCAGACACATTAGCGCGGAGGGGCCCCGCCCTCCCGCCCGCCCCCTCGATGGCGCGCCGGGAGTGGGACGATAAGTCGCGTGGCGTACTTCGACGCGGCCTCCACCGAGCCGCTTCACCCCCAGGCACGCGAGGCGTATCTGGCGGCCCTGGACGTCGGCTGGGCCGATCCGGCACGGCTCTACAACCAGGCCCGCCGCGCGCACCTGCTGCTGGAGCAGGCCCGCACGGAGGTGGCAGAGGCACTCGGCGCGCGTCCTGACGAGGTGTCGTTCACCTCTTCCGGCACGCAGGCCGTGCATCTCGGCGTGCTCGGCACCCTACACGGGCGGCGCCGTACCGGCCGCCATCTCATCACCAGCGCGGTGGAGCACTCCAGCGTCCTGCACGCGGCGGGGGTGCACGAGCGCGACGGCGGCACGGTCGAGACCGTGGGCGTCGGGCTGACCGGCCGCGTCGACCTGCCCGCCTTCACGGCGGCGGTCGCGGCCGAGGGTACGGCTCTCGCCTGCCTGCAGACCGCCAACCACGAGGTCGGCACGCTCCAGCCGGTGGCCGAGGCGGCGGCGGCCTGCCGCGAGCACGGGGTGCCGCTGCTGGTCGACGCCGCCCAGACGGCGGGGCGGCTGCCGATACCGGAGGGCTGGTCGGTGCTGACGGCCAGCGCGCACAAGTGGGGCGGGCCGGCCGGGGTGGGCGTGCTGGCGGTGCGCAAGGGCACCAGGTTCCGCTCGTTCCTGCCGGAGGACGAGCGCGAGCGCCGCCGGGTGCCCGGCTACGAGAACGTTCCGGCGATCGTGGCGGCCGCGGCGGCGCTGCGCGCGATGAGCGCGGAGGCGGCGCAGGAGCACGCGCGGCTGTCGGCCCTCGTGGACCGGATCAGGAACACGGTGCCGAAGATCGTCCCCGACGTGGAGGTCATCGGGGAGCCGGTCGAGCGGGCGCCGCACATCGTCACCTTCTCCTGTCTGTACGTCGACGGGGAGGTGTTGCTCACCGAGCTGGACAAGGCGGGATTCGCGGTATCGTCCGGGAGTTCGTGCACCGCTAGTACGCTTCGACCATCGCATGTGTTGGAGGCGATGGGCGTGCTCACGCACGGGAACGTCAGGGTCTCGCTGCCCCGTGGCGCTTCCGCGGCGGAGGTGGACAGGTTCCTGGAGGTCCTTCCCGACATGGTGCGCCGGATCCGGCAGGACGCAGGAGTGGCATGACAGAAGTGACTCAGCCCGCACTGACGATCGACGCGCTCGGGAAGAAGTGCCCGATCCCGATCATCATGCTCGCCGAGCAGATCAACTACGTTCCGCTCAACGCGGTGGTGGCGGTGCTGGCCGACGATCCGGCCGCCTATACCGACGTGCCCGCCTGGTGCCGGTTGAAGTCGCATCCGCACGTGGGCACGTACGAGCTGCCCGGCGGCGGCTGGGCGATCCACGTGCGGCGCAATTACTGACCTGCGATTCTGGGTAGAACCGTGCGGGAATGTCATCTCATTTCGGGGGGAATCCGATGACCGCTGGACACCCGCACGAGACCGCCCGCGACCTGATGAGCGCGGGCGTGGAGTGCATCGCCGCCCACGAGACCCTGGACCGGGCGGCGCAGATGATGCGCGACCGCGGGGTCGGGGCGCTGCCGATCTGCGGTTCCGACGACCGGCTCAAGGGCATCATCACCGACCGTGACATCGTCACCAAGTGCATCGCCGAGGGCCACGACCCGTCCAGGGTCACCGCCGGCGACCTGGCCACCGGGCTGGTGTGGGTCCCGGCCGACGCCACCGTGGAGGAGGCGCTGGCCCGGATGGAGGAGAACCAGATCCGCCGGCTGCCGGTGATCGAGAACCACCGCATCATCGGAATGATCAGCGAGGCGGACCTGGCCAAGCACCTGCCGGACGACCAGCTCGCCGGGTTCGTGCACCGCGTCTACGCGGGGGTGTGACGGCCGGGCCGTACCGGGGAGGGAGCGGGCGCGGCGTTGACGGCCGCGCCCGTCGCCTGGATCAGGCGTAGTGGCACTTGACGTGGCCGGAGATCTCGGCGGCCGCCTCGGCGCCGTAGGCGGCCGTGAAGCGCTCCAGGAAGGACTTCTGGCCCAGCTCGTACTCCTGGCCGCCGACGCGCTCCAGCACGTGCGTGGCGGTGAGGTTGCCCACCTGGCCGCAGCGCTCCAGCGACAGGCCCCACGCCAGCGCCGACAGGAAGCCCGCGCGGAAGGCGTCGCCGACGCCGGTCGGGTCGGCCTTGCCGAGCTCGGGCGCGGGCGCGACCTGGATGGACGGCTCGCCCTTGCGCGCGATGACCGCGCCCTTCGGGCCCAGCGTGGTGATGCGCACACCCACGCGGTCCAGGATCTCCTCGTCGGACCAGCCGGTCTTCTGCTCGATGAGCCCCTTCTCGTAGTCGTTGGAGAAGAGGTACGCGGCCCCGTCGACGAGCTGACGGATCTGCTCGTCGGCCATGCGGGCCAGCTGCTGGGAGATGTCGGCGGCGAACGGGATGCCCCGCTGGCGGCACTCGTCGGTGTGCCTGAGCATCGCGTCGGGGTCGTTGGGGCTGATCAGCACCAGGTCGAGCCCGCCCACGCGGGCGGCGGTCGGCTGCAGCTCGATGTTCCTGGCTTCGGCCATCGCGCCCGTGTAGAAGGAGGCGATCTGGTTGTGGTGCTCGTCGGTGGTGCACAGGAACCTGGCGGTGTGGTGAGTCTCCGACACGTGCACCGAGTCGCAGTCGACGCCGTGGCGCTCCAGCCAGGAGCGGTAGTCGGCGAAGTCGGGCCCGACCGCGCCCACAAGGATGGGGGCCAAGCCCAGGCAGCCCATGCCGAACGCGATGTTCGCCGCACAGCCTCCCCGCCGGATCTGCAGGTCGTCGACCAGGAACGAAAGTGACACCCGATCCAGTTGTTCGGCGATGAGCTGATCGCCGAAGCTTCCTGGGAACGTCATCAGATGGTCTGTCGCGATGGAGCCGGTGACGGCGATGCGCACGGGATTCTTCTTCCTCGTTGTCTGCAGGCCAAGTAGAGCCTCACGAGGATATGCGAAGGCCACGTCCACACCAAGGTGAACGCGGCCTCCCACCAACCGGCCACCAGGCCGGCTGGACGACGACCACAGCCCCGGCGCCGTCAGGCGGTCCGGGGCGGATCGGCGGACGCCTTCTTAGTTGAAGGAGTCACCACAGGCGCAGGACCCGGTGGCGTTGGGGTTGTCGATGGTGAAGCCCTGCTTCTCAATGGTGTCGACGAAGTCGATCGTCGCGCCCAGCAGGTACGGCGCGCTCATCCGGTCCGTCACGACACCGACGCCGCCGAAGTCGGTCACCACGTCGCCGTCCATCGAACGGTCGTCGAAGAAGAGCTGGTAGCGCAGGCCGGAACAGCCACCGGGCTGGACGGCCACCCGCAGCTGCAGGCCTTCCTCACCCTGCTGCTCCAGCAGGCTCTTGACCTTCGCCGAGGCCGCGTCGGTCAGGATCAGGCCCTGCGTCGTGGTCTCGCTGCTCTCAACCGTCATGTGCGAACTCCCGCGGTCTGTTTCTGACTTCCTACTAAGACGTTAGCAACACCGGCCGGCCTCTTCACATTCCCCACCGTCCGTGCGGCCGGCCGTACCCCCGCAAAAGGGGTGGGGTACGGCAAAGCACAGGGAAGGGATATGCCATCATGAGTATCGTCAATCCGACGATAAGGGGTTCGGCCATGACCACCACCCAGCTGTTCATCCTTGGCAGGAGCGCCGACGCGGGCAGCGAGCGCGGCGTCGACTGTCCCGGCGAGCTTCCCGCCGCCTCCGACCCTGACCTGGTCGAACGGGCGCGCAAGGCGAAGGAGGCGCTGGGCGAGCGCGTGTTCGTGCTCGGCCACCACTACCAGCGCGACGAGGTCATCCAGTTCGCCGACGTGACCGGTGACTCCTTCAAGCTGGCCCAGCAGGCGGCCGCCCGGCCGGAAGCCGAGTTCATCGTCTTCTGCGGCGTGCACTTCATGGCCGAGTCGGCCGACATCCTGACCGGGCCGGATCAGCGCGTGGTGCTGCCCGACCTGGCGGCCGGGTGCTCGATGGCCGACATGGCCACCTTCGACCAGGTGGAGGAGTGCTGGGAGGCGCTGGAGGACGCGGGGCTGGCCGGCGACGTCGTGCCCGTCACGTACATGAACTCCAGCGCCGACATCAAGGCCTTCTGCGGACGGCACGGCGGCGTGGTGTGCACGTCCTCCAACGCCAGGCGGGCTCTGGAGTGGGCGTTCGAGCAGGGCAAGCAGGTGCTGTTCCTGCCCGACCAGCACCTCGGGCGCAACACCGCGGTGCTGGAGATGGGCATGTCGCTGGAGGACTGCGTGGTGTGGAATCCGCACCGGCCCAACGACATGGGCGAGGTCGCCGGGGCGAAGATGATCCTGTGGAAGGGCCACTGCTCGGTGCACGGGCGCTTCACCGCCGAGTCCGTGGACGACGTGCGGGCCCGCATCCCCGGCGTCAACGTGCTGGTGCACCCGGAGTGCCGGCATGACGTCGTGCTGAAGGCCGACTACGTGGGCTCGACCGAGTACATCATCAAGACGCTCCAGGCCGCTCCCGCCGGGTCCAGCTGGGCCATCGGCACCGAGCTGAACCTGGTCAAGCGGCTGGCCCAGATGTTCCCCGACAAGAGCGTCTCGTTCCTGGACAAGACGGTCTGCTACTGCTCCACCATGAACCGGATCGACCTGCCCCACCTGGTGTGGGCGCTGGAGTCGCTCGCCCTCGGTGAGACGGTCAACCAGATCACGGTCGAGCCGGACACCGCCCACTGGGCCAAGGTCGCCCTCGACCGCATGCTGGCGCTGCCGTAACGGATCAGCCGCCGTAACGGATCAGCCGCCGTAACGGATCAGCCGCCGAAGGTGTAGACGACGCGGACCGACACCGTGACGGACTGCTCACCCGGGCTGATCGAGGACTGGTCGGCCATGGCCGCCGCGGCCATCATCATCGGCCGCGGCGGGGCGTCGGCCTCCTCGCTGATGGACACGACCTGGCCGAGCGGACGGCCCGCCAGGCCCGCGTACTGCTCCGCCTTGGCCCTGGCGTCCTTGAAGGCCCGGTCGCGCGCGTCCTTGAGCGCCGCGACCGGGTCGGAGATCTCGAAGCTCACGCCGTTGAGCCTGGCCTCCTCGCCGACCCCCGCCACGAGGTCGATGATCCGGTCGGCCTGCGACAGGTCGCGCACCATCGCCTCGACGCCCTGGGCGGCACGGTAGGCGGAGATCTTCGGGTAGTTCTCGTACTCGGGCCCCAGCGACAGCTCGCTGGTGCGCAGGTCCTTGGCGGCCAGGCCGGCCTCGCCCAGCGTCCGCAGGAGCCGGACGGCGGCGGCGCGGACGGCGGCGAAGGCCTCACCGGCGCTCGCCTTGCGCACCTCGACGCCGGCGTTGAGCCGCATGGCGTCGGGGGCGGCCGAGACCGCGCCCTGACCGAGCACGGTGATCTGCTGGCTGTCCACGTGTACCCCCTTTGAGGCGTCCGGAGCTTCTTGATCCTAAGCGCCTAGTGTGCTCCTCGCGTGTAGAGGAAGCCCATGGCGTCGAAGTCCTTCTTCCTGGGCGCGGTGGCCAGGACCCGCTTCGTGTCGCCCTTCATGTCGACGACCACGGCCTGGTAGCCGCCGGCGTGCACGCGCCAGATCGCCACGTGGTCCTCGTCCCACCAGCCGATCAGCCGGTTGGTCTGGACCGGGATGGGCGGTCTGCTCCCGCCCTGGCCGGAGACGGGCTTGGCGCACAGGCTGCTGCCCGCCTCGTCGCAGTAGGCGAGGTAGTGGGTGCCCGAGGGCGACAGCACGTCGCTCTCGACCCACAGCGGGTGGCCGCCGTCCGGCAGGGTGCGGGCCACCGGCTTGCCTTCGAGGTCGAAGAAGCGCATGTCGCCGTTCGCCCAGGTGCCGACGGACTCGCCGTCGCCGTCCCAGAAGTAGTCGTAGGTGCTGGTGTCGACGTCCTTGATCTGGAAGACGCGGGGCTTGCCGGTGGCGATGTCGAGGATGGCGTAGCCGTACGGGACGCTGTCGTTGTCGGTGGCCTTGTACAGGGTGAACAGGCCCAGCCTGCCGTCCGGCGACCAGCGGGGCGCGCTCGGGTAGACGGGGGCGGCGGTCAGCTTGATCGTGCGCTTGACGCCGGTGACGTGCTCGACGATCGAGACCTGGGAGTAGCCGTCGCTGCTGTAGTCGGCGTCGGTGGCCAGGGCGCGGGCGCCGGTGGTGTTGAGCGCGTACTCGAAGTAGGCGCGGTTGAGGACGAAGCGGTCGGCGCCCGCCTTTCTGACGTAGACGCGCTTGCCGCTGTCGGCGCTGTAGGAGATGAGCTTGATCGGGTCGTCCTCGTGCTCCTCGACCGTCATCACCGTTCCGGGCAGCGTGAACCGTTTGGTGGCCACCGGCGGCGATGAGGGGTTCCGGGTGGTGGGGGCGGGCGTGGCCGGGCGCGACGTCCTGGGGGTTGCGGAGGTCGTCACCGGGCCGCCCGCCAGCCGGGTGGCCGTGACCACGCCGACGACCGCCAGCACCAGCACCGCGACGGCGGCCGCCGCGATCACCCAGCCCGTGCGCATGCCGCGCGGCACGGTGGCCGGTGGCTGACGCATGGGCCGCGAGTGCTGCGGGGGCGGCAGATGAGCGGCCGGTACGGCCGGGGGCCCCACCCACGTCCCCTGCCCGGGAGGCACTCCGGGCATCCGCTGCCCGTGCGGCATCCCCTGCGGCGATGGCGTCTGCGGGGCTCCCTGCCGCGGCGGCATCCCGGCGCCCTGCTGCATCCCGTGGCCCTGCTGCATCCCGTGGCCTGGCTGCATGCCCATGTTCTGCGGTGGCCCGGTGTGCTGCGGCGTCCCGTGGCCCGGCGGCATCCCGGTGGGGCCGGTGGAGGGGCGGGCGTCCGGGGGCGCGAACGGCGTCCCGCCCGGCCCCGCGGCCACGGCCGTGCCCTCGACCAGCAGGCCGGGCGCCGACGGGCCCGAGTCGGGCGCCTGCCCGAAGGGACCGCCCGGCGCGTGCCCCAGCAGGCGCATCAGCGCGTCCCCCGCGCTCGGCCGCCGGTTCGGGTCCTTGGCCAGGCAGTCCTGAACCAGCGCGCGCAGTTGCGGATCGGCGATGCCGCTGATGTCGGGCGCCGCGTTGAGAATGCGGTTGACCATGGCGGGCAGGCTGTCGGCGCCGAAGGGCGTGTGCCCGGTGGCGGCGTACAGCATCGTGGAGGCCCACGCGTGCATGTCCGCCCGTGGACCGGGCACCGCGTCGGTGAGCTGCTCCGGCGCCATGAAGGCGGGCGTGCCGATGGCGGTGGCGGTGAGCGTGGAGGTGAGGTCGAGCGCCTTGGCGATGCCGAAGTCGATCACCCGCGGCCCGTCGGGGGCGAGCACCACGTTGGACGGCTTGAAGTCGCGGTGCACGATCCCGGCCTGGTGGATCGCGACCAGCGCGGTGACGGTGCCGATCGCCAGGCGGTGCAGCGCGGGGCCGGAGCGCGGCCCCTCCCGCTGGACGACCTCGTGCAGCGTCGGCCCGTCGATGTACTCGCTGACGATGTACGGCCGGCCGTTCAGCAGCCCGGTCTCGATCACCTGGGCGGTGCAGAAGGGCGCGACCCGGCGGGCCATGGCGACCTCGCGGACGAAACGCTCGGAGGCGTCCTCGTCCCCGGCCAGGTCGGCGCGGAGCAGCTTGACGGCGACCTTGACTCCGGCGGAGTTCTCGCCGAGGTAGACGGTGCCCTGCCCGCCCTCGCCCAGGCGGCCGGTCAGGTCGTAGGCCCCGACCCTGCCGGGGTCTCCCGCCCGCAGGGCAACGAGCTCCGGCATCCCCACCCCCACATTTGGCGACTTTCCCGGCCATTGTGGTGGGTGTCTGGCAATCTCGTCATCTCTTTGCGGGACGTACCAGCGGGAAAGGCAGCGTCTGGCGGATGGGCGCGCCGGTCAGGAGCATGACGAGCCGGTCCACGCCGAGGCCGAGCCCGCCGGTCGGCGGCATGGCGTACTCCAGCGCGGCCAGGAAGTCCTCGTCCAGCTCCATCGCCTCGGGATCGCCCCCGGCGGCCAGCAACGACTGCTCGGCCAGCCGCCGCCGCTGCTCGGCCGGGTCGGTCAGCTCGGAGTAGGCGGTGCCCAGCTCCGCCCCGAACGCCACCAGGTCCCAGCGCTCGGCCAGCCGGGGGTCGTCGCGGTGCGGGCGCGTCAGCGGCGAGACGTCGGCGGGGAAGTCGACGTAGAAGGCGGGCGCGGTGGTCCGCGCCTCGACCAGCCGCTCGTACAGCTCCAGGACCAGTTCCCCGCGCCGCCACTTCGGGTGGTACGGCACGCCGAGCCGGTCACAGAGCTTCCTCAGCTCCGGCGCCCCGGTGGCCGCGCTCACCTCCTCACCGGCGGCCGCGGAGATCGCCTGGTTGACCGGGACGACCGGCCACTCGCCCGAGATGTCCACCCCTTGCACGATCAGTCCGCCCAGCGCCGCCTGAGCGGCCTCCTGGATCAGCGAGCGGGTGAGGTCCAGCATGTCCCGGTAGTCGGCGTACGCCTGGTAGGCCTCCAGCATGGTGAACTCCGGGTTGTGCTTGTGCGACACCCCCTCGTTCCTGAACGTCCTGCCCAGCTCGAACACCCGTTCCACCCCGCCCACGCACAATCGCTTGAGGTAGAGCTCGGGCGCGATCCGCAGGTACAGGTCCAGGTCGTAGGCCTGGATGTGGGTGCGGAACGGGCGCGCGCTCGCCCCGCCGTGCACCGGCTGCAGGATCGGGGTCTCGACCTCCAGGAAGCCCCGCCGTACCAGGCCGTCGCGCAGGGCCCGGATGGCGGCGGCCCGTACCCGCAGCATCTCCCGCGCGGCGGGTGAGGTGATCAGGTCGAGGTGGCGGCGGCGCACGCGGGCCTCGGGGTCGGTCAGCCCGCGGTGCTTGTCGGGCAGGGGGTGCAGGCATTTGCCGGTCAGCGTCCAGTCCCGGGCCAGCACGGAGACCTCGCCCGTGCCGGAGCGCTCGACCCGCCCGTGGACCCCGACGTGGTCGCCGAGGTCCACGACGCGCCGCCAGCGGGCCCGCAGCTCCGGGTCGGTGATCATGAGCTGCCGCTCCCCCGCCCAGTCGCGCAGCGTCGCGAACAGGATGCCGCCGTGGTCGCGCACCAGCATCACCCGCCCGGCCACCGCCACCATCTCGCCGACCTGACCGGCCTGCGCCGTCGTGTGCGTGCGCGGGAAGTTCACCGGGTACGGCTCCGCCACCAGCGCCAGCTTCCCCGCCCGGACCCCGTCCTGCTCCGGCGGCCCGGCGGAAGCGGCGGGCGCGGCCTCGGCGGCGGGCGCTTCGAGGGCGACCGGCGTCACGGACGCGACCGCCCGGCCCTCGCCGCGCCGCAGCAGCGTGGGCAGGCTCGGCCCGGCCAGGAACCCCTCCGCCACCGCCGAGGCCAGCCCGACCTTGGGCAGGTCGCGGTTGTCGGCGTAGGCGAGGAAGCGCGGCACCCACTCGGGCCGGTACTTCACGTTCGACCGGTAGAGCGACTCCAGCTGCCACCAGCGCGAGAAGAACAGCAGCAGCCGCCGCCACGCCCGCAGCACCGGCCCCGCCCCGATCCTGGCGCCCTCCTCGAAGGCGGCGCGGAAGACGGCGAAGTTGAGCGAGATCCGCTCGACGCCCAGCTCGGGCGCCCGCTCGGCCAAGCCTGTGACCATGAACTCCATGAGCCCGTTGTCGGCACCCCGGTCGCGGCGCATGAGGTCGAGCGAGAGCCCGCGCTCGCCCCACGGGACGAACGACAGGATCGCCGCCTCGTCGCCGCCCGCGGTGAGCGCCTCGACGAGCACGCAGCGGCCGTCGGCAGGGTCGCCGAGCCGGCCGAGCGCCATGGAGAAGCCGCGCTCGGTCTCGGTGTCGCGCCAGGCGTCGGCCTTGGCGATGACGCTGCGCATCTCCTCGGGTGACAGCTCGGCGTGCCGGCGTACCCGCAGCGTGTATCCGGCGCGCCCGACCCGGTTGACCGCCTGCCGTACGCCGCGCATCTCGCGGCCGTCGAGGGTGAAGGCGGCCACGTGCAGGATCGCCTCGTCGCCGAGTTGCAGGATCTTGAGCCCGGCGCGGGCGTAGGCGCGAGCGCCCTCCTCGCCGGCGCCGATGGCGGCGGGCGTCCAGCCGTACTCCTCGGCCTGGCGCCGCCAGCGGGCGATGGCGGGCTCCCAGGCCTCGACGTCGCCGATCGGGTCGCCGCCGGCCAGGCTCACCCCGCTGACGACGCGGTAGGAGACCGCGCTCTTGCCGCTCGGCGAGAAGATCGCGGCCCGGTCGCGGCGGGTGGCGAAGTAGCCGAGCGAGTCGCGCTCGCCCTCGGCGGCCAGCAGTTCGCGGAGCCTGGCCTCGTCGCCGGGCAGCAGTTCGGCGATGGCCCACTGCGAGCGGAACAGCACCGCGAACGCCCACAGCAGGGCGATCGCGCTCAGCAGCCCGATCGTGAACGCCACCCAGGCCGGCCCGTACCCCTCACGGTCGAAGTCGAGCGTGATCGCGCCGCCGAGCGCCTTCTCGATCACCCACGGCAGCCGGTCCTGCCGCCGGAGCGTGCCGTGGAAGGCGCTGATCAGCGCGTACCCGACGCCGACCGAGACCAGCAGCCCGGCCACGAGCGTGAGCAGGGCCTTGCGGAAGGCGGCCCGCTGGGTCTTGGCGAAGAACTCCGCGCGCGCGGCCACCAGCAGCAGGAGCAGGACGAGCGTCACGCCGAAGTTGACCGCCACCCTCCAGGCCGGATAGTCCTCGCCCGCCGCCGGCTCCAGCCAGACGATCAGCCCGTAGAGCGCCAGCAGGACCAGCGTGAAGATCAGGAAGACCAGCATCAGCCGGTACGCGGCCCGCTTGCGCCGGGCGACGGCCCCGGCCAGCAGGGCCAGGAAGACGGCGTAGGCCAGGTTGGGCTCGGCGGGGAAGACGAGGTCGTTGAAGGTGTCGGTGACCGGCCGCAGCAGCGCGCGCAGGGGCCGGACCAGCGCGATCAGCGCGCAGTAGACGGCCAGGGCGGCCAGGATCCCGGCCAGGACCTTCGGCACCCACCTCCAGCGCGTCGTCATTGGCCGGATATACCCGGCTACTTTCCGTTAAATGACCTGGTGATGGCCTCGGGAGCGTCAAGCTGGACCTGGTGCCCCACCCGCGGCAGCCGCAACAGGTCCGCGCCGAGCGCGTCGGCCAGCCGCTCCTGGCAGCCGTCGGTACGCCCGGCCGTGATCACCAGCGTCGGCACCCGCGGATAGGGATGCTCCCGCCGGATCAGCTCCAGCTCGGCGGCCATGTCCCGGTAGGCCAGCCACTCCCCCGCGACCGCCGCCAGCACCTTGCCCTCGCGGTAGACGCCCGCCCGGTCGGGCCCGCCACCGGCCAGCCGGTGCGCCAGCGGACCGAAGCAGCGCGCCAGCGCCGCGGCGGCCCACGTCCCGCCGAAGGCCGGCAGCCAGCGGCCCAGCGCCCTGCCGGGGGCCGAGGTGCCGCGGCCGGGCTTCGTGCGGCAGCTCGGGTCCACCAGGACCACGCGGGAGACGCGCAGCGGGTGCAGGCGGGCGAAGGCCTCGGCGTGCCAGGCGGCCACCGAATGGGCGATCACCGCCACCTTCTCGGGGTGGGAGGGGGCCAGCGCGGCCAGGCGGGCGGCCTCGCCGTACAGGGTGGGCGGGGTCTGGGGGGCGGGGCTGCGGCCGAGTCCGGGGCGGTCGAAGCGGATCACGCGGTGCGCGGAGGCGAGCCCGGCGGCCACGGCGTCCCAATGGAACCAGGCGCCGCCCATCCCGGCGGCCACCAGGACGGCGGGGCCGCGGCCGTCCTCGACCACGTGCGGGCGGCTCTCGTCCCGCACGGGCTGGGGCGCGGCCAGCAGGCGCGCGGCCACGTACACCAGCCAGAGCGCGATCACCAGGACCTGGAAGCGCTGTGCCACCCCGATGAGGTGGGCGGCGGTGACCGCGACCAGCGTGAGCACGCTGACCAGCACGTACGCGCCGGCCAGGAGGACGGCGGTGCGCGTACGCCAGTTCCTGGCCAGCTCCACCATCGCGGCCAGGACGGCGACGGAGGCGAGCGTGCTGGTGAGCGTGTGGAGGTGGTGCGGCAGCGACAGCGGGCCGCGCTCGCACGCCGGATCGCTGACGACCGCGCAGTCCAGCGGCAGCGCGCCGTCGGCGATCGTGAACACGCCGAACAGCGCCAGGGCCAGCCAGCCGCCCCACGCGGCGGGCGCCCTGGGCGCGAGCGCGACGCCGACCACGACGGCCAGCCCGGCCAGCACGTCGGCCAGCCGGAACAGCCGCGACCAGGGCTGGTCGCGGGCGGCCAGTTCGCTGAGGTAGCCCTCGGCCGGGTCGACCGCCGGGCTGGCGAACTGGCCCGGCACCCAGGCGCTGTACACCACGCCCGCGACGAAGAAGGCACAGGCCGAGACCATGATCAGACGACGCTCCACGTCGCCATTAGATCACTCTGCGTGACAATTCCGGCGCTCCGGGGCACCGTCTCAGAGACCGGGCGCGCCCCAGACCGGGAACCAGCGCGACAGATCCTCCTCGATCGGCAGTTCACCGGCCAGCGCGCCCCTGGCCTGGAGTTCGAGCGCGTTGTCGCGGCGCTCGCCCGGCTGCGGGGCGAACGGGTAGAAGGTGCCGCGCTTGTAGAGGTAGACCACGGCCATGCGGCGGTCTGCCGGGTCGGCGAAGGACACCAGCGAGCACAGCAGCGACGGGCCGAACCCGGCGCCCTCCAGCGAGGAGTTCACCGCGTGGAGTTCGGTGACCAGGTCGCTGAGGTCGGACGGAGCCCGCCGTACCAGGAGCCAGGTGTAGCCGTAGGCGTCGGTGGAGCGCTCGACGCGCTCGCCCAGCAGCGCGCGCACGTCGCTCTCCAGCGTGGCGAACGCGCCGCCCTCGGCCGCGCGGAAGCTCACCGAGCCGAGCCCGGTCGGCGCCAGCCCGGTGGCGGCCTGCAGCGTCACCGCGGCCGACGGCAGCGCGAACAGCGCGTCGAGGTTGGGTTTGACGGCCTTCGTCCGGCCCAGCAGGGAGTCGAGCCACTTCATCGGCCCAGCTCCGCCGAAATCTTGGCCAGGTTGTCCAGGCGCTTCTGAAGCGGCGGGTGCGTGGCGAACAGGTTCGCCAGCGACTCCCCCTTCGACAGCGCCGGGGCGAAGTAGAAGGCGTTGAACGGCTCCGCCGCGCGCAGGTCGCGGGTCGGGATCCTGGCCATCTCCCCGCTCACCTTGGTCAGGGCGCTGGCCAGCGCGCTCGGCCGCTGCGTGAGCAGGGCCCCGGCACGGTCGGCCGCCAGCTCGCGGTAGCGCGACAGCGCTCTGGTCAGCAGGAAGCTGACCGCGTAGACGAGGATGGAGACGAGCAGGATGATCAGGCCGATGGGCAGGCCGCCCCGGTCCTCACGGCCGCGCCCGCCGAGGCCGGCGTAGAGGGCGAAGCGGGTCATCAGCCCGGCCACGATGCCGAGGAACGAGGCGATCGTCATCACCGCGACGTCGCGGTGGGCGACGTGCGAGAGTTCGTGGGCCAGCACTCCTTCGAGCTCCTGCGGCTCAAGGCGGCGCAGCAGGCCGGTCGTGACGCAGATCACGGCCTTTTTCTGGTTACGGCCGGTGGCGAAGGCGTTCGGCACGTCGGAGTCGGCGATGGCCACGCGCGGTTTGGGCATGTCGGCCAGCGCGCACAGCCGGTCGATCAGGCCGTGCAGCTCGGGCGCCTCCTGCGGCGATACTTCCCGCCCGCCCATCGCGAACAAGGCGATCCGGTCGGACAGGAAGTACTGCGCGAACAGCATGACACCGGCGATGACCAACACGGTCAGCGCCCTCACCCCCAAGGCGATGAGAACGCCGACGAAAGCGACGTAAAGCAACCCGAGCAGGAACATCGTCACGACCATGCGGCGAGTCAGGCCGCTGTCGGACGCGAACCGCGTGCGCACGGGTTAACCAGGGATCAAGCCCTGGTCGCCCAGCATCTCCCGGACTTCCTCGATCGAGGCGTCCGCGGGGGGAAGGATCAGCTCTGACGGCTCAAGGCTGTCGTCGGAAAGCGCCTTGCCCACGTGGCGCACCTTGTCGAGCAGGGCGTGCAGCCGTACCCGGAAGTTCTCCTCGTCGTCGGCCTCGATGGCCGACTCGAGCTCGCTGTCCAGCTGGTTCAGGACGGCGATGTCGTCGGCGGAGATCTCCACCTGACCCTCGCCCATGATCCGTACGATCATGCTCCGTCCCCCTGCCTGGGAAGCTGCTGGGTCTGGGGCTGCTGCTGCGGCTGGGCCTGCGGCTGAGGCTGCTGGGCCTGCTGCGGCTGCCCCTGCTCGATCGAGCCCTGCGGCGCCGGGCCCTGGCCGAGCTCGGCCTTCATGCGAGCCAGCTCCAGCTCGACGTCCATGCCGCCGCCCATCCGGTCGAGCTCGTTCTGGATGTCGTCGCCACGGGTGCCGCTGAAGTCGTCGAGCGCGCCGCTGGCCAGCAGTTCGTCGATCGCCCCCGCCCGCGCCTGCATCTGCGCGGTCTTGTCCTCGGCACGCTGAATCGCCAGGCCGACGTCGCCCATCTCCTCGGAGATGCCGGAGAAAGCCTCGTTGATGCGCGTCTGCGCCTCGGCGGCCGTGTAGGTCGCCTTGATCGTCTCCTTCTTCGTGCGGAAGGAGTCGACCTTGGCCTGCAGGCGCTGGGAGGCCGTGGTGAGCTTCTCCTCCTCGCCCTGAAGGTTGTCGTGCTGGATACGCAGATCGGCGATCTGCGTCTGCAGACCGGAGCGACGGCTCAGCGCCTCACGCGCGAGGTCCTCACGGCCCACGGACAGCGCCTTGCGGCCCTGGTCCTCCAGCTTCCTGGATTGCTGCTCCAGTCCATTGATCTGCAGCTCGACCCGCTTACGGGAGGTGGCGACGTCGGCCACGCCCCTGCGTACCTTCTGCAGCAGCTCAAGCTGGCGCTGGTACGAATAGTCGAGGGTCTCGCGTGGATCCTCCATTTTGTCCAGGGCCTTGTTGGCCTTGGACTTGAAGATCATCGAAAGTCTCTTCATCACGCTCATGCGCGTCGGCCGTCCCCTTCTTAGGTCGTGCTGTTGGTCACCCACTGCAGCGCAGCCGCCTTGGGATTACCCTACGCATAACGCACGAGGGCGTCACTAAGTTGCAGTACAGGTAGGGTTGACGACGTGTTGCGACGCCGTTCCCAGACCTCCGTGGACGACACCCCCGTCCCCGCTGACGATCCTAAACCCCAGGGTAAGGGTCGTCCCACACCCAAGCGCCGGGATGCCGAAGGCAGAAGGCGCCAGCCGGTCTCCGCGCCGAAGGACCGCAAGGAGGCCTACCGCGCCGCGCGGGCGAAACAGGCCGCCGAGCGCGACCGTGCCAGAAAGGGCATGCTGGCCGGAGACGAGAAGTACTTCCCGGTCCGTGACCGGGGGCCCGCGCGCAAGTTCGCCCGTGACTGGGTCGACTCGCGCCGCCTGCCCAGCCAGTACTTCCTGCCGTTCTCCCTGCTCATCCTGCTGCTGACCTGGATTCCCTGGCCGGCCGGCCAGCGGGAGGTCGTCCTTTACTGGGTGATGCTGACGGGCTGGCCGATCATGATGGTCGGCGTGCTGTTCACGTCGGTGTACGTCTCCTGGAAGGTCAAGAAGGAGGCGGCGGCCAAGTTCCCGAACGAGCCCATGAAGGGCGTCGGGTTCTACGCCGCGATGCGGGCGCTGCAGATCCGCAAGCTGCGCTTCCCGCCGCCCCAGCTTCTTCCCGGCGGCAAGCCCGTCCCGCCCAAGAAGTAGGAGATCTTTTTCCGGTACGGCGGCGCGGTCAGAACTCCGGCACCCACTGGAGCACCCCGGCCTTCACCCGTGGCATCCAGCCCGAGAGGCCACCACCGCGCTCCAGCACGTCCGCGGTGGTGCGCAGCAGGAGGGTGAAGGAGGCGGGCGGTTCTTCCACGCCCGCGACCGTGGTCTCGTCGTCCCAGGCCACCGCGCCCGACGCGGCGTCAACCACACCCCAGCGCTTTTCGCCGCGGTACTGGAACGGGATCATCCGGGGAGCCTGCCACCACTCCCCGTCCACAAGGCACCGCCCGCGCCAGGTGTCGCGAATCTGCCTGATCGTCAGGTCGAGGCCGCCGGACAGCACGTCGTTGTTGCCGCCGTTGTGGCGCAGCAGGGAGGCTCGCAGGTCGTCGGGGAAGTCCACGCCCATCTGGGACTCGGCGACCGCGATCGTGCGCGCCCTGCCCGGTCCGCCGAGCGTGCGGTAGGTGGTGGGCGCGTTCGCCTTGAGCCAGCGCTCGATCCTGCGCCATTCCCTGGTGACCTGCCGCTTCACGGCCGCGTCGATGGGCCGGACCGCCACCGGGCGCCTGGCGGGGGTGCACGTGGCCGGCCCGGCGAGCGCCTGCGGCGTGGCCTCCGCGGGTGACGGCGTGGCCTCCGCGAGGGACGGCGTCGTCTCCGGGCCGGGGGGCGTCCCGGCCGGTCGCGCCTGCTCGTGCGCGTTCAGGGCCAGGGTCAGTTCGGCCTGCTCCCGGTCGTAGTCGGGTGTCAGCGCCACGGCCAGGGTCACCGCGACCACCGCCGCGATGACCGCCCAGGCGAGCCACATGCCCGTCTTCTCCCGTACCTCCACCGGCCGGGGAGCGGGAGGGGGCACCGGGCTCGGTCTCCGGGCGCGGCGGCGCAGCCGTACCCCCAGTGCGACCAGAATCGCGGCCGTCAGCGCGACCCGCACGAGCTTCAGCACGCCGGGCACCCTATCCCGAAATCCCCGCCCGGACGGCCCCGTGGTGGGGCGCCCCGCCCAGAGCGCCTAAGGTCGGACGTATGGAATTCCGTCACCTCGGCCGCAGCGGTCTCCTGGTCAGCGAGATCAGCTACGGCAACTGGATCACCCACGGCTCACAGGTCGAGGAGGACGCCGCCAAGCTGTGCGTGCGGGCTGCGCTCGACGAGGGCATCACCACCTTCGACACCGCCGACGTCTACGCGGGCACGAAGGCCGAGGAGGTCGTCGGACGGGCGCTCAAGGGAGTGCGCAGGGAGTCGCTCGAGATCTTCACCAAGGTCTACTGGCCCACCGGCCCCGGGCCGAACGACCGCGGCCTGTCCCGCAAGCACATCACCGAGTCCATCCACGGCTCGCTGCGCCGCCTGCAGACCGACTACGTCGACCTCTACCAGGCGCACCGCTTCGACAACGAGACGCCGCTGGAGGAGACGCTCAAGACCTTCGACGACCTGGTACGCCAGGGCAAGGTCCTGTACGTGGGCGTCAGCGAGTGGACCGCCGGCCAGATCGCGGAGGCGTTGAAGATCGCCGACGAGATGGGCTTCGACCGGATCGTGTCGAACCAGCCGCAGTACTCGGCGCTGTGGCGGGTCATCGAGACGGAGGTCGTGCCGCTGAGCGAGAAGGAAGGCGTCAGCCAGATCGTCTGGTCGCCGATCGCCCAGGGCGTGCTGAGCGGCAAGTACCTGCCCGGTCAGCCGCCGCCCGCGGGCTCGCGCGCCACCTCCGAGTCGGGGGCCGGGTTCATCTCCCGCTTCCTCGAGGACGACGTGCTCACCCGCGTGCAGGAGCTCAAGCCGATCGCCGCCGACCTGGGCCTCACCATGGCCCAGCTCGCCGTCGCCTGGGTCCTGCAGAACCCGAACGTGGCCAGCGCCATCGTCGGCGCCACCCGCCCCGAGCAGGTACGCGACAACGTGAAGGCCGTCGGCGT
Source organism: Nonomuraea sp. NPDC059023 (assembly GCF_042740095.1). NCBI lineage: Bacteria > Bacillati > Actinomycetota > Actinomycetes > Streptosporangiales > Streptosporangiaceae > Nonomuraea > Nonomuraea sp. NPDC059023. The sequence continues at coordinate 359,582 of NZ_JBHYIO010000003.1, forward strand.
CAAGCTCGACGCGGAAGTGCTGAAGCGCATCGACGACGCGCTGGGCCCGATCGTGGAGCGCGACCCGGCCAAGACGGTCAGCCCGGAGAAGCGCCCCTGACGTCTTTTGACGTCGTCCCGGCGAAAAACAAAAACCCCTTGAGTCACTCAAGGGGTTTTTCGTTACTCCGTGCGCAATGCCATTCCCGTGTATTCGACGCGGTCCTCTTCCAGCAACGCAACTTGTTCGACACCGGCTTCGAGCAGCTCACGGTAGTTTTCCCCGAGCCAGGACTCGGCATCGGCCTGGCTCGGAAAGACTTCTCGCGGCAATGGGCGGTCGGTTACCTCACCACCATTTGCATTTTCATAACGCCACCGCCATGTCATGCCATACGCTCCTTTTTCCGCGGGTTCGCCGGTGCACCCTCCGACGGTTATGGAACCCTACTCCCCAGCTGGAGGTCATTCGATGCTGCGCAGAATTCGTGTTGCCGCGGGAAGTGCGGCGGCGGCGCTGACGCTCCTCACCGTTCCCGCCCTCGCCACTTCGCCGGTTTCTCCCGGCGGTCCCGTGCCGGGGGCGCCCGATCCGAACGCCGTGCGCATCTGGAGCGTCTGGGTGAGCGACGGCACCGCCTGGCTGGCGGCCGCGCCCGCTGACGTGCCCTCCGACGGCGACGTGGTCGGCTGGCGCTTCGCCGCCTCCCCCGACGGCACCGCCGCCGAGCCGCCCAGCGGGGAACTGGCCGGCTTCACCGCCGTGTGCGGGCAGCAGGCCGGCGGCGACGGCAAGCGCGTGGCCGTGCTCGTGGACTTCGGCGACGCCGACAACGACGCCTACCCGGGCGAGCGTCCTCTCGCGCCGATCCGCACCTGTGTGCGGGGCGCCGCGGAGGCGACCGCCGCGCAACTGCTCGCCCAGGCCGCCAGGGCGCGCGTGGACGCCCAGGGGCGGGTCGTGGCGGTCAACGGCTACCCCGCGCAGGAGAAGGGCGGCACGGAGGCCTCGGCGCCCGCCGGCGCGTCCTCCTCCGGCGGGCCGCCGCTGCCGCTGATCCTCGGTGGCGCCGGCGTCCTGGTCCTGCTGGCGGGCGGCGCCCTCGTCGCGACCCGCCGCCGCGCCAGACCCGCCGCACACAGCACCCACTCCTGACGCCACCCGCTCCTGACACCGGCCTGTCCGGCGCTAGGCTCCGGACAGTGAAGATCGTGCTCTCAGGTACGGCCGGGCCGCACGGCCACCCGGAACCCGGCTGCCCGTGCGCCTCCTGCCTGACCCTGCCCGGCGGCCACCGGCGGCCCGCCGAGGTGCTCGTGGACGGCCGGCCCCTGTCACCGGGCTCGCACCTGCTCGGAGGGGCGCGGCTGCTGTTCGAGCCGGACGCCGCGCTGCCGGTTGGTGCGGCGGGTGGGCCGTACGACGTGGTGCCGGATGGTGCGGCGGGCGGGCCGTACGACGTGGTGCTGCTCGATCTGCTCGGCCGGCCGGAGCGGCTCGGGGAACTGCGCCGGGCCGGGATGGTCGCCGAGGGCGCGCAGGTCGTGGCCGTCGGGCTCGATCACCGGGTGCGCTCGGAGGAAGAGCTGGGCAGGCGGCTGGAGTTGTGGGGGGCGCGGGCCGTACCGGATGGAACGGTCCTTGACCTGCCCGGCCCCGCGCGGGTCCCGCACCCGCGCAGGACGCTGCTGCTGGGCGGGTCGCGGTCGGGCAAGTCGGCCGAGGCCGAGCTGCGGCTGGCGGCCGAGCCGCACGTGACGTACGTGGCGACCGGGCCGTCGGGGGCCGGTGACGGCGAGTGGGCGGCGCGGGTGCGCGCGCACCGGGAGCGGCGGCCCGCGCACTGGGCGACCGCCGAGACCACGGACCTGGCCGGGACCATCGCGGCGGCCACCACGCCGCTGCTGGTGGACGGGCTGGGGACGTGGGTGGCGGCGGTGTTCGACGAGCACGGGGCCTGGGAGGGCCCGCGTGAGCCGGTCCGGCGGCGCTGCGACGAGCTGGTCGAGGCGTGGCGGCGGACGCCGGTCGCGATCGTGGCCGTCTCGGACGAGGTGGGCCTGGGCGTGGTGCCCGCGACCGCGAGCGGGCGGGCCTTCCGCGACGTCCTGGGCAAGCTCAACGAACGGCTGGCGGCCGAGTCCGAGTACGTGGCGCTGGTGGTCGCCGGGCGGCCGCTGCCCCTGTGATCACGGCAGGCGGGCCAGCTCGCCGGCGGTCAGCACCAGGTCGGCGGCGGCGGCCGAGTCTCTGATGGAGGCGGGCCGGGTGGCGCCGGGGATGGGGATCACGTTCGGCGCGAGCGCGAGGTGCCAGGCCAGGCAGACCCGTTGCGGGCTGACCCCGCGCTCGGCGGCGACCTCGTGGAAGGCGCCGGGCCCCGGGGCGGCGGCGCCGGCTTCCAGCGCGCTGCGCGAGATGCCGCCCAGCGGGCTCCAGGGCAGGAACGCGATGCCCAGCTCCGCGCACAGCCGCAGCTCTCTGATCCCCTCCGGCGCCGCGGGCGAGAAGCGGTTCTGTACCGAGGCCAGCCGTCCCCCGAGGATGGCGGCGGCCTGCCGGATCTGGCCGGTGTCCACGTTGGAGATCCCGGCCATGCGGATCTTCCCCTCGTCCAGCAGGTCGCGCAGCGCCCCGACGGACTCCGCGAACGGCACCGCCGGGTCGGGCTTGTGCAACTGGTAGAGGCCGATCGCCTCCACCCCCAGCCGCCGCAACGACGCCTCGCAGGCCCGGCGCAGGTGGCGGGGGTCGCCGTCGACGGTCCACGAGCCGTCTCCCGGCCGCCCGCGCCCGCCCTTGGTGGCCACGAGCACGTCGGCGGGCCCGTAGGCGGCCAGGGCCCGCGCGATGAGCCGCTCGTTGTGCCCGGTCTCGCCCGCGTGCCAGTGGTAGGAGTCGGCGGTGTCGATGAGCGTGACCCCGGCGTCCAGCGCCGCGTGGACGGTGGCCACCGCCCGCGCCTCCTCCGGCCGCCCCTCGATGGACAACGGCATCGCCCCGAACCCCACCGCCCCGGCCTTGACCGCTCCGATCAGACGCATGCGCGTGCCTCCTCCACGACGCCGGGCAGCCAGTCGCCGACGTCCGAGAACGTGAAGCCGAGTGCCGTGGCCCGGCCGTTGTCCATGGTGTAGTCGCGCTCGAAGGAGTACGGCGACTCCCCGCGCGTGTAGAGCGGCCGCCCGATCGCCTCGCACAGCCGCCTGACGTCGAGCGTGCCGTGGGAGCAGGCGTTGACCGGCCCGCCGAAGTCACCGAGCGCGGCCCAGGCCAGGAAGGCGGCGATCTCACGCTCCTCGATGAAGGAGGCGGGACGCGGGTCGGCGCAGATCCCGACGGGCAGCCCCGCGTCCACCCGCCGCACGTAGTGCTCGAGCCGCCCGGTGAAGTCGGCTCCGCCGAGCACGTGGGCGGTCCGCACGGACGCGAACACGAACTCCGCCGGCCGCGCCAGCACCGCCTCGGCCAGCCGCTTGCCCTCGCCGTAGGTGAGCTCCCCGCTCGGGGGCGGGTCCGCACGGATGGTCCCCGCCGTGAGGTCGAGCGCGTCCTCCCGGTACGGCCCGCCGCCGCCGAGATCGGCGTAGACCTCGACCGTGGAGGTCATCACGTACCGCCGGGTCCTGCCCTCGAAGACCCGGCGGGCGACGGCGGCGTGCCCCGGGGTGTAGCAGACCTGGTCCACGACGGCGTCGAAGGTACGGCCGGCCAGCGCCAGCCGCATCCCCTCCTCGTCACCCCGGTCGGCGCGCAGGTGGGTGACCCCCTCGGGCGGCGCGGACGAGCCCCGGTTGACGACGGTGACGCGAGCTCCGTGGTCGCGCAGGTTCTCGACCAGCCGCCGGCCGAAGTAGCGGCTGCCGCCGATGACGCAGATCTCGTTCATGCGGCCAGCATGCCGACCGTATAGTCGACAGCGGTAGTCACGACCTACTCAATCGGTCATTAGGAGAACTGTTGATCGACGTTCACCGGCTGAGCATCCTGCGCGAGGTGGCCAGGCACGGCAGCTTCAACCGCGCCGCCGGCGCCCTGCGCTTCACGCCGTCGGCGGTCTCGCAGCAGATCGCCGCGCTCGAACGCGGGCTCGGCATCGCCGTGGTCGAGCGCAGCACCCGGGGAGTGACGCTCACCGAACCCGGCCGCATGCTCGTGGAGGCGGCCGACGCCATCGCCGCCGAGCTGAGCGACGCCCAGGAGCGCATCGACCGCCTGTCGGCCGAGCGCGCCCAGCTGACCGTGGCCGCGTTCACCAGCGGCGGCCGGGCGGTGATGCCCAAGGCGCTGGCCACGTTCGTGGCCGAACACCCCGAGGTGGAGCTCACCATCCTCGAACGCGAGCCCGAGGACTCGCTCCCGCTGGTCCGCGCGGGCCGGGCCGACCTGGCGCTCGGCTACCACTTCGACGGCCTGCCGCCCGCCCGGCCCGGCGACCGCTCGGGACTCGACTGGACGCCGCTGGCCCGCGATCCCCTGCGCGTGGTCCTGCCGCGCGGGCACCGTCTGGCCGGGCGGGAGCGGGTCGCCCTGGGCGAGCTGAGTGGGGAACGCTGGGTGCTCGGCTGCCTCAAGACCCTGGACCTGCTGCGGCACTACGCGGCGCTGGCCGGGTTCGAGCTGCGGGTCTCGTGCAGCGCCACCGACTACCTCTTCGCGCAGTCGCTCGTGTCGGCGGGCGTCGGGGTGGCGCTCGTCCCGGAGATCGCCCTGAACAGGACTGCCGATCTGGTCGCGCTCGCGCTGGAGGCGCCCAGCCCGTCGCGGTTCATCGGGGTGGCCACCTCCCGGCGGCGAGGCGGGGCGGCGCGGCCGTACGTGGACAGGCTGACCGAGTTGTTGCTGTCAGGGGCGGACGGCGCGGGCGTACCAGCGGCCGTCGAGGCGGTCGGCGTGTAGCGGGCGGCCGAAGCAGTCCGAGAGGTTGTCCGGGGTCAGGACCGCGTCGACCGGGCCGGCGGCGAGGACGCGGGCGTCCTTCATGAGCATCGCGTGCGTGGTCGTGGCCGGCACCTCCTCCAGGTGGTGGGTGACCGTGACCGTGGTGAGGACGGGGCGGGTGGCGGCCAGGTCCTCGATCGCGGAGATGAGGTCCTCGCGGGCGGGCAGGTCGAGGCCTGCGGCCGGCTCGTCGAGCAGCAGGACGGCCGGGTCGGCCATGAGCGCCCTGGCGATGCGCACCCGCGCCCGCTCCCCCTGTGAGCAGACGCGGAACTCCCGGTCGGCCAGGTCCTTGCAGCCGAGGTCGGCCAGCAGGCGCAGGGCGCGCTCGCGCTCGGCCTCGCCCAGCTTGTCCCACAGCGGGACGCTGGTCCCGGTGTGCCCGGTGAGGACCACGGTGAGCGCGGTGGCGTCCTCGTCCTCCATCAGGCTCTCGTCCACGAGCCGCTGGCTGGCGGCGACGAGGCCGATGTGGCGGCGCAGCTCGCGCAGGTCCACCCGGCCGAGGCGGTGGCCGAGCACGTGGACCGACCCCTCGGTCGGGTGGCGTACGGCCGAGGCCAGCGACAACAGGGTGGTCTTCCCCGCGCCGTTGGGGCCGAGTACGACCCAGTGCTCGCCGAATTCGACCCGCCAGTCGATCGAGGACAGCAGAGTCTTGCCGACGACACGGACACCGACACCTTCGAGTTCCAGCACGTGCATCCGGCCACGATAACGTCCTAAATCATGCTGAGTGACAAGGTCCGCCAACTGATCACCTACGACGCGCGGCGGCGGCTGGCCGTTGCGGACCGCCCGAAACTCCGCGCGCTGGTGGAGCGGGCGCCGGTCGAAGGGGCCGCCGATCATGAGTCGCTGCGGGCGCTGGGTGTGGCGCTGCTGGCGCTGGGCGAGTACGAGCGGGCGGCCGGGCACCTGCGGCGCGCGGTGGAGCTGGCCGGGTCGCCGGAGCAGGTGATCGCCGCCCGGGTCGGCCTCGCGGATGTGTACCGGCACTGCGGCGACCTGCCGGGCTCGGAGCTGATCTGCCGGATGGCGCTGGAGCTGGCCGGGGCGCAGGCTCCCGAGATGGCCGCCCTGCCGCTGCTGTACCTGGGCTGGACCTTGGCCGGGCAGGGGCGCCCCGAGGCGGCCAGGCAGGCACTTGACGAGGCGCAGAAGCTCCGCCGGCGGTCCGCCGAGACGCCGGAGCTTCGCCGGCGGTCCGGCGAGGTTCCCGATCCACGCCGGGAGTCCGGCCACGCGCCGGAGCCGGGCCGGGAGGTCGGCGGGATGCCGGAGCCGGGCCTGGAGGTCGGCCGAGCGCCGGAGCCGGGCCGGGAGTTCGGCGGGGTGCCGGAGGCGGAGCTGTTCGCGGAGGTGGATGTGGAGGGGCTCGCGGTGCCGTTGCCGCCCTCCGTCGCCGCCCTTCTGGGTGCGGAGCCCGAGTGGGACCTCGACCACGACGGCGCCAGCGGGTCGCTCGCCCGTGCGGGCTCATCCTTCGTCCGCCGTGGGCCTGAGGCGGTGGCCGAGCACGCGCGGCTGGTGTGGCTGCGGGAGTGGGCGGGGGTGGCGGAGGTGACGGCGTTCGAGGGCGACGTGCTGGTCACCGCCGACATCGGGGTGGAGACGCTGGCCGCCGGCGAGGGAACCGATGATCCGGGCGTCGGCGCGGCCATGGGCGGGGCGTTGCGGGCATTGCATGCCGTACCCGTGACGGAGTGTCCTTTCGACGGGCGGCTGGACGTGCTGCTCGCCCAGGCGCGGCGTAACGTCGTCGAGGGGCGGGTGGACGCCGGCGACTTCGACGACGACAACCTCGGCCGCACGCCCATGCAGGTCTACGAGCGGCTTCTGGCCGAGCGGCCGGAGGGGGAGGACCTGGTCGTGGCGCACGGCGACTTCACCCCGTCCAACGTCATGGCGAACGGCGTGCTCATCGACCTGGCGCGGCTGGGCGTGGCCGACCGCTACCGGGATCTGGCCATCGCGCTGCGGGACCTGAGCGGCGACTTCGGGCCGCGGGCCGTGGCCGCCTTCCTGTCCGCCTATGGGCTGGAGGCGCCCGACGAGGCCAAGCTGGCCTACTACCGGCTGATCGACGAGCTGTTCTGACCGTGGACGGGCTGAGGTTCGCGATCGGCACGCTGTCGATCTTCCCGGTGCGGGTCTCCCGGGTGGACCGGGAGGTGGCCGGGCGGGCGATGGCGCTGGCGCCCCTGGCCGGGCTGGCCCTGGGTGTGGTGGCGGCGGTACCGTTGCTGCTGCCGCTGGTGTCGCCGGCGCCGCCGCTCCTGGCCGCCGCGTTGTCGCTGGGGCTGCTCGCCGTCCTCACCCGGGGCCTGCACCTGGACGGCCTGGCCGACCTCGCCGACGGGCTGGGCAGCGGCAAGCCCGCGCCTCAGGCCCTCGACATCATGAAAAAGTCGGACATCGGGCCCTTCGGGGTGCTGACGCTGGTCGTCACCCTGCTCATCCAGGCCGCCGCCCTGTCCGGCCTGCCCGCGTGGCTGGGGGCGGCGTCCCTGGTCACGGCCTGTGCGACGGGGCGGCTGGCGCTCACGTGGGCCTGCCGGGCGGGCGTCCCTGCCGCCCGCCCCGACGGCCTGGGCGCCATGGTCGCCGCCACGGTACGACCCGCCGCCCGCTGGACCGCCACCGTCGCCACCCTGGCCTTGGCCCTCGCCCTGGCCACCGGCTTCCTGCTCTCGCCCGCTGCCCGGCCAGATCACGGCTGGCTGCCGCTGCCCCTGGCCGTCGTGGCGGGGCTGGCGGCGGCCATGGCCCTGCTCGGGCACGCGAGGCGGCGGCTGGGCGGGATCACCGGTGATGTTCTCGGCGCCCTGGTGGAGACGGCCACGACCGCCGCCCTGGTCACCTGCGCCCTGCTCGCCTGAGCGGCCGGGGGTTTCAGGTGGTGGCCGGTTCGGCGGGCCGTACCGGATAGAGCTTGAGGAGGGCCACGCCCAGCAGGGCGAGGACCACCCAGCCCACGAGGCCGGTGACGCCGATGACGGCCGGGTTGGGCGGGGCGGCGGCATCGCCCAGCAGGAGGGACGTGCCCGTGACGCCGTTGAGCGCGCCGTGCGCCACCACGGCGGGCCACACGCTGCCGGTGCGCAGCCGCAGCCAGCCCATCACCACCCCGAGCAGGACGCAGGTGACGACGAAGTACGGCCCCGCCCACGGACCCAGCGCCGGGTAGTTGTAGCCGAGCAAGGTGACAGGGAAGTGCCACACGCCCCAGATCACCCCGGACAGCAGCAACCCGCCCAGCACCCCGCGCGCGGCCACCAGGCGCGGCAGCAGCCATCCCCGCCAGCCCAGTTCCTCGCCGAGGACGGGCAGCGCGTTGAGCAGCGGCGTGGCCACCACCGCGAACACGATCTGCGCGATCAGCAGGCCGCTCGCCTCGGCGGGCACCGGGACGCCCGCCGCCTCCATGCCCTGCTTGAACAGGCTGAGCCCGCCCAGGTCCAGCGAGACCAGCCCCAGCGCCGCGCTCAGGGCGAGGCAGAGCGCGACCACCAGCGGCGTGCCGATCCAGGCGGCGGCCATGAGCAGGAGCGTGCGGCGGCGGTCGGGGCCGAACGTGAGGCCGTTCTCGCGCGCCCATTGACGGAACGGCGTGCGGGTCCTGGCCCACACCGCCAGCACACCCAGCGAGGGCGTGAACATGAGCGCCGTGGCGCAGATCATGAACGCGGGCGAGGCCAGCCCGTCGCCGAGCCACAACGGCAGGCAGAACGCCCATGCCAGCCCGAACGCGACCACCAGGAAGAGCGCCATCACGCCACCCTCTCCTCGATCAGGGCGTTGATCAGCGAGGCGCCGCGCCGGGCGTCGTCGACGCTGATGAGCAGCTGGCCGCCGGAGTGGTAGCGCAGGACGAGGCAGTCGCCGCCGCGCAGCATGATCGCGGCCATGCCGGGCACCCCGCGGATGCCCCAGCCGCCGACCTGGCTCGGGTAGCGCACCTCCGACCACGCCTTCTCGATCTTCGACAGCCGGATCCGCCGCACCGGCCACCCGAACGGGCCGAAGCCCAGCGCCAGCCCGTCGTCGGTGACCCGCACGATGGCGGCGCTGGTGAACAGGCCGGACACGAACACCAACGCGCTGGCGAACAACAGCGATCCCCAGGCCATGCCGGGAGTGGCGCCGATGAAGGCCACGCCGGCGGCCACGATGAACACCGCCCCGCCGGCCACGGTCAGGGCCAGCAGCCAGGGGTTGCTGACCCGGCTCACCCACACCGAGCGCTGGCCGGCGCGCAGGCGCAGCTTGGGCGGCGCCTCACCGGCGGGCGGCGGCTGGTCGGGCTCGCCCCTGCCGAGGAAGCCCGCGGCCAGCCCGCCGCTCACGGCCGCCACGACGACGGCCAGCACGACCCAGCCCGGCAGCTCGGCCTCGGCCCAGACGGGCCGGTCGAAGTTGGCGTAGACGGTGGTCAGCGAGATGCCCGCGGCGAACAGGCCGACCCCGACCAGGAAACCCCACCAGTAGCCGCGGCTGAGGCGGCGGCGCAGCATCCGGCCGTGTACGGCCATGCCCAGCATCACCGCCCACGTCACCACCCACACCAGGGTGGACGTCAGCATGAACTCGGTGAACGACGAGTATCCGTCGGCCCGGTCGGACCAGTGGGTGGCGAGCGGATCCGGCAGGCGGTCCCGGAAGGAGAGGGGCACCGTGACGAGCACGGCGGTGATGATCATCCCCCACACCGCGCCGAAGATCCGGGTTGTCATGGCAGTTCCTCCAAAATCGCGATGAGGTCGTCACGGCGGTAGCCGTATCGTCTGGCCTCTTCCAGCAGCTCGCGGGCGCGCTGTACGAGCAGTGCCCGGCCGTCCGCCTGGCCGGCCACGCTGATGCCACGCCCTCTCCTGAACTCGAGCAACCCCTCGTCGCGCAGGTCGCGCAGGGCGCGCAGCACGGTGTTGGCGTTGATGCCGAGCACGTCGGCCAGGTCGCGGGCGGACGGCAGCCGGTCGCCGGGGGCGTAGGAGCCGTCGCCGATGGCGCGCCTGATCGCGCCGGCCACCTGCTCGTGCAGGGGGCGGGCGTCGTTGAGGTCGAGAGTGAGCAACATGGTGCTAATGACACTAGCACCATTCACTTGATGATGCGTACCCACGATTCATGGGATGAACCCCTGTTTGTGGGTACACTGAAAGCGCGGATAGCATCGGTTTACGTGACCACTGTGCGGCTGAACTCAGCAGATCCCGTCTCGTTCGACACCGACGCACTGATCGTCGGTTTCCACCCCGGCGCTGAGGGCCCGCGCCCCGTCGCCGAAGGGCTCGACGCCGCGTTCGGCGGGAAGCTGACCGCCTCGCTCACCGCGGTGGGCTTCACCGGCAAGGCCGGCGAACTGGCCAAGATCCCGGCGTTCGGCGCCATCACCGCGCCGCTCCTGGTCGCCATCGGGCTGGGCGAGGACCCCGACGCCGAGGCGCTGCGGCGGGCGGCGGGCGCCGCCGTACGATCGCTGGCCGGAACCACGCGCGCCGCGCTCGCGCTCGGCGGCGAGCCCGAGGCCGTCGCGCTCGGCGGGCTGCTGGGCGCCTACTCCTTCGCCCGCTACCGCACCAACGGCGAGCAGAAGAACCCGGTCGCCGAGCTGACCGTGCTGGCCGCCGAGACCGCGGGCGCCGCCGAGCGCGCCGGCGTCCTGGCCGAGTCCGTGACGCTGGTGCGCGACCTCGTCAACACCCCGCCCTCCGACCTGTTCCCCGCGCGCTTCGCCGAGATCGCCGAGGAAGAAGGCGGCAAGGCCGGGCTGAACGTCGAGGTGCTCGACGAGGTCCAGCTCAAGAACGGCGGCTTCGGCGGCCTCGTCGCCGTCGGCCAGGGCTCGGTCAACCCGCCCCGCCTGGTACGCCTGTCCTACAGCCACGCCGACGCCGCCAAGACGCTGGCCTTCGTCGGCAAGGGCATCACGTTCGACACCGGCGGCCTCAACCTCAAGCCCTCCGCCTCCATGGACTGGATGAAATCCGACATGGGCGGCGCGGGCGCGGTCCTCGGCGCCCTGCTCGGCATCGCCAAGCTGGGCCTCAAGGTCAACGCGGTCGGCTACCTCTGCCTCGCCGAGAACATGCCCAGCGGCACCGCCCAGCGCCCCTCCGACATCATCCACAGCTACAGCGGCAAGACCGTCGAGGTGCTCGACACCGACGCCGAGGGCCGCCTGGTCCTCATGGACGGCATCGCCCGCGCCGCCGAGGACGAGCCCGACCTCATCGTGGACGTGGCCACGCTGACCGGCGCCCAGATCGTCGCGCTCGGCTGGCGCACCGCCGGCGTCATGGCCAATGACGACGACCTGCGCGAACTGGTCGTCGACGTGGCCGGCTCCGTCGGCGAGGGCGCCTGGGGCATGCCGCTGCCCGAGGAACTGCGCAAGGGCCTCGACTCCCCCATCGCCGACATCGCCAACCTCCAGCCGGAACGCTGGGGCAGCATGCTGGCCGCGGGAATCTTCCTGAAGGAGTTCGTGCCCGACGGCGTCAAGTGGGCGCACATCGACATGGCCGGACCCGCCTTCAACAAGGGCGAGCCGCACGGTTACACCCCCAAGGGCGGGACCGGCGCCATCACCCGGACCCTCATCGGACTCGCAGAGCGGCACGCGAGCGCCTGAAACAAATGAAAAGATGACGGCATCACGATCCCGACAAGGAGCCTTCCTGTGGCCTACGACATCGTCGTCCTAGGTGGCGGCAGCGGCGGTTACGCCTGCGCGCTCCGGGCGGCCGAGTTGGGCAAGTCGGTCGCCCTGATCGAACGAGACAAGATCGGCGGCACCTGCCTGCACCGGGGTTGCATCCCCACCAAGGCCCTCCTGCACTCCGCGGAGGTCGCCGACGAGACCCGCGAGAGCGAGTCCTTCGGCGTCAAGGCGCGCTTCGAGGGCATCGACGTGCCCGGCGTCCACGCCTTCAAAGACAAGATCGTCACGCGTGCCTGGAAGGGCGTGCAGGGCCTGCTGAAGTCGGCCGGTGTGACGGTCGTCGAGGGCGAAGGGCGCCTGGCCGGCGCCAACAGCGTCCAGGTCGGCTCCGAGGTCTACGAGGGCCGCGCCGTCGTACTCGCCACGGGGTCGGCGCCCAAGTCGCTGCCCGGTCTGCGGATCGACGGCGAGCGCGTCATCACCAGCGAGCACACGCTGACGATGGAGCGCGTGCCGAGCTCGATCGTCGTGCTGGGCGGCGGCGTCATCGGCGTCGAGCTGGCCAGCGTCTACCGCTCGTTCGGCGCCGAGGTGACCATCGTCGAGGCGCTGCCGCACCTGCTGCCCACCGAGGAGGAGTCCAGCTCCAAGCTGCTGGAGCGGGCCTTCCGCCGCCGCGGCATCAAGTACGAGCTCGGCGTCTTCTTCGACGGCGTCAAGACCACCGACACCGGCGTGGTGGTGACGCTCGCCAACGGCAAGACCCTCGACGCCGAGCAGCTGCTCGTGGCCGTCGGCCGCGGCGCCGTATCGGCCGGCATGGGCTTCGAGGAGCAGGGCGTCCAGATCGAACGCGGCGCCGTCGTGGTCGACCAGCACTGCCGGACCTCCGTCCCCGGCGTCTACGCCATCGGCGACCTGATCGACACCCCGCAACTGGCCCACGCGGGCTTCGCCGAGGGCATCCTGGTGGCCGAGCACATCGCCGGGCTCAACCCGCCGCCCATCGACTACGCGGGCGTGCCGCGGATCACCTACTCCGACCCCGAGGTCGCCTCCGTCGGCATCACCTCCAAGCAGGCCGCCGACCGGGGCATCGAGATCGTCGAGCAGGTCTACGACCTCGCGGGCAACCCCAAGAGCCAGATCCTCGGCACCTCGGGGGCGGTCAAGGTGATCGCCCAGAAGGACGGGCCGGTCGTGGGCGTCCACATGGTCGGGCGCCGCATCGGCGAGCTCGTCACCGAAGCTCAGCTCATCTACAACTGGGAGGCGCTGCCAGCAGAGGTCGCCCAGCTCATCCACGCGCATCCCACCCAGTCAGAAGCCATGGGCGAGGCGATGCTGGCACTGGCCGGCAAGCCCCTGCACGTCCACAACTAAGAACTCGAGGAAGACATACCCATGCCGGTCTCCGTACAGATGCCCCAGCTCGGCGAGAGCGTCACCGAGGGCACGGTAACCCGTTGGCTGAAGAAGGAGGGCGAGCGCGTCGAGGCTGACGAGCCGCTCCTCGAAGTGTCGACCGACAAGGTCGACACCGAGATCCCGTCGCCGTCCGCGGGCGTCATCACCAAGATCGTCGTGGCTGAGGACGAGACCGTCGAGGTCGGCGCCGAGCTGGCGATCATCGACGAGAACGGCCAGGCGGGCGCCCCGGCGGCCCCGGCCGAGGAGGCCCCCGCGCCGCAGCCGGAGCCGGCCCCCGCCTCTTCGATCCCGCAGCCCGAGCCCACCCCGGCTCCGGCGCCCGCGCCCGTCGCCCAGGCTCCGGCCGCTCCGGCTCCGGCCGCCCCTGCCGCCCCGGCTCCTGCTCCCGCCGCTCCGGCGCAGCCCGCCGCTGCGGCTCCGGCGCCCGCGCAGGCCCAGGCTCCGCTGCCGTCGTCGGGTGAGAGCCCGTACGTGACGCCGCTGGTGCGCAAGCTGGCCAACGAGCACGGCGTCGACCTGGAGGCGATCTCGGGCACCGGTGTGGGTGGCCGCATCCGCAAGCAGGACGTGCTGGAGGCCGCCAAGTCCCAGCGCGAGGCCGCCGCCCCCGCTCCCGCCGCTGCTCCCGCCGCGCCGGCGCAGCCCGCCGCTCCGGCCGCCGCCGCCCCTGCCGCTGCCGCTCCGGCCGCCGCGCAGGCTCCGGCTCCGGTCAGCGCCTCGCCCGAGCCGGTCGAGGTGGACACGACGCTGCGGGGCCGTACCGAGAAGATGACGCGGCTGCGTCAGACGATCGCCAAGCGCATGGTGGAGTCGCTGCAGACGGCGGCGCAGCTCACCTCGGTCGTCGAGGTGGACGTCACGAAGATCGCCCGCCTGCGGGCCAAGGCGAAGGACGACTTCCTGCGCCGCGAGGGCGTGAAGCTGACCTTCACCCCGTTCTTCGCGATGGCCACGGTCGAGGCGCTCAAGCAGCACCCGAAGCTCAACGCCACGATCAACAACGAGACCAACGAGGTGACCTACTTCGACGTCGAGAACCTCGGCGTCGCGGTGGACACCGAGCGCGGCCTGCTGGCCGCCGTCGTCAAGAACGCCGGCGACCTCAACCTGGCAGGCCTGGCCCGCAAGGTCACCGACCTCGCCGAGCGCACCCGCAACAACCAGGTGACGCCCGACGAGATCACCGGCGGCACCTTCACGCTCACGAACACCGGCAGCCGCGGCGCCCTGTTCGACACGCCGATCCTCAACCAGCCGCAGGTCGGCATGCTGGGCACCGGCGCGGTCGTCAAGCGTCCCGTGGTGGTGGACACGCTTGAGGGCGAGGTCATCGCGGTGCGTTCGATGGTGTACCTGGCGCTCACCTACGACCACCGCCTGGTCGACGGCGCGGACGCGGCCCGCTTCCTGACGACGATCAAGCGTCGCCTCGAAGAAGGCCGCTTCGAGGCCCAACTCGGCCTGGCGTAGCCGCTCGCCATCAGGGCCGTCCGACGATCCGTCGGACGGCCCTGCTCTTTTCCTACGCTGGGCTCTGTGCGGTCCTTTCCGGCGCTTTTCCGTTACGGCAAGCCCAGCAGGCCACCGACCGCCGCCGTGGGCGGGCGGCCTCTTCCGAGCGGCCGGCAGCCGGACGGGGTTCCCGCCGCCACAAGGCACGCTTGGCCGGACACCATGGCCCGGCTCAGCACCGCACAAGGGCGCCGAGCCCCACCGCACCACACCCCACCGCGCGGCGCCACACACCCACGGCCTGCGGCCCCAAGCCCCGCCAGCCGCCCCCGTGCCCGCCACCCGTCGCTCGCCACCTCACGCCCCCGCCGCCGGGCCCCACACAGCCCCTCGGGCCCCTCCGGGGACCACGGCCATCTGGTCACCTCCACGCACCACACCCCGCCCGTCCACCCTGCCCGCCACGCCCGCACCCGTCAGCCCTGCGCGCCACGCCCACCCGTCAGCCCTGCGTGCCGTGTGTTCGGAGGGCAGGGCCGTGACGGGTGTGGCTGTCGTGCCTCGGTTTCTTTGGGGGTTGTCCTGTCCGGGCCGTGGGGTGGGTGGAGCGTAGGGTGGGGGCATGGTGATCACCGTGACCGGGGGTTCTGGGCTGCTTGGGCCGGCGTTGATGGGGGCGCTTCGGGAGCGTGGGCACGAGGTGCGGCAGTTGGTGCGGCGCCCGGTGCGGGCCGAGCATGAGTCCTTCTGGGATCCGGGTGCGGGGGTTGTCGATCCGGGTGCGCTTGAAGGGGCTGGTGCGGTTGTGCATCTGGCCGGGGCTTCGATCGCGGGCAAGCGGTGGAGCGGGCCGTACAAGAGACTGCTGGTGGAGAGCCGGGTTCGTAGCACCTCCACGCTCGTCGAGGCGATCGGGAGGCTCTCGGCGCTGCCCGAGGTGCTGGTTTCGGCCTCTGGGGTGGATTTCTATGGGGATACCGGGGATCGGGTGATCGATGAGAGCGCGCCGCTCGGGCGTGGGTTTCTCGCCCGGCTGTGTGAGGCCTGGGAGGGGACGGCCCGGGAGGCGCCGGTGCGGAACGTGCAGCTTCGGACGGGGCTGGTGCTGAGCGGGAAGGGCGGGGCGCTCGGGCCCATGCTGCCGATCTTCCGGATGGGGCTGGGGGCTCCCCTCGGTTCCGGGCGGCAGTACTGGTCGTGGATTGCCGTGGAGGATTGGGTAGGTTCCGTGCTCCATGTCCTGGAAAATCGGGAAATCTCGGGACCGGTGAATCTTGTGGGGCCTTCTCCCCTGACCAACGCGGAGTTCACGAAAACTCTCGGGCGGGCGCTCCGGCGGCCGACCATGCCGATCGGGGTGCCGGGGTTCGCGCTGGAGCTGGGGCTGGGCGAATTCGCCAAGGAAGCACTGCTCCCGAGCCACCGCATCGTACCGAAGAAGCTGGTGGACAGCGGCTACGGCTTCATCCATACGCGTCTCGATCAGGCACTGGCCGCCGTAATCTAGTCTGTCCGACACGATGTGGGGGAGCACAGTCATGACCAGAACCGGCCAGTCACACATCCTTGCCATCGGTGGTGGATCGTTCCGGGCGACGCGGCGCCACGGCTTCATCGAAGCCAGCCCGCTGCTGCGCTACGGACTCGACCTCACCGGGCAGGACCGTCCCAAGCTGGGTCTCCTCGCCACGGCGATGGGCGATGACGCCGATTGGTTGCTGAAGATGTACGGCGCCTTCTCCCACTGGGACGTCGAGGTGAGCCACCTGACGGTGTTCCCCATGCCCAACCTGGAGGACCCGCGGGCCTGGATGCTCGACCAGGACATGATCTACGTCAGCGGCGGCAGCGTGGCCAACCTGATGGCGTTGTGGCGGCTGCACGGCTACGACGAGATGCTGGAGGAGGCCTGGCAGGCCGGTGTGGTGCTGTCCGGGCAGAGCGCGGGCGCGCTGTGCTGGCACGTGGGCGGCAACACCGACTCGTTCGGCCCCGACCTGCACGTGTGGGCGGAAGGCATGGGCCTGCTCCCCTACTCGTGCGGCGTGCACTACAACTCCGAGCCGCAGCGCCGCGAGATGCTGCAGGCCTCGGTGGCGGGCGGCGAACTGCCCGGTGGGTACGCCGCCGACGAGGGCGTCGCCCTGCATTACGTGGGCACGGAGTTCATCCAGGCGGTCACCGCCGACCCCAGGGCCTACGCGTATCGCCTGGAGCACGACGGCGACAGCGGCGTGAAGGAGTTCAGGATCGAGCCCCGGCTGCTGACGTCCTGAATTACCCTTCATAGGTGAGGGAACGGCACAATGGACACATGCGCCACGCCTTGGCCATTGTGCGGCTCGGTGTCGATGTCCCCTACGAGCAGGCCTGGAACCTCCAGCGCTGGGTGCACGAGAAGCATCTCGCCGGAGAGCTGGGCGACACCGCCCTGATCCTGGAGCACGCGCCCGTCTACACCGCGGGCAAGCGCACCGCCCCGCACGAGCGCCCCGCCGACGGCACCCCGGTCATCGACGTCGACCGGGGCGGCCGGATCACCTGGCATGGGCCCGGCCAGCTGGTCGGGTACCCGATCGTGGCGGTCTCCGACGCCGGCGACTACGTGCGGCGGCTCGAAGAGGCCATGGTGCTGGTCTGCGCCGACTTCGGGGTCAGCGCGCGGCGCGTGCCGCGCAGGGGCGGGGTGTGGGCGGTCGGGGACGCCGCCCTGGGCCTGCCGGACCGCATGCTGGGCGCGGTCGGCATCCGGGTGACGCGCGGGGTGGCGATGCACGGCTTCGCCCTCAACTGCGCCAACGACCCGCGCTGGTTCAACCGCATCGACCCGTGCGGCATCCCGGGCGCCGGCGTCTCCACCCTCTCCGCCGAGACCGGCCGCCGCATCGTGGTCGAGGAGGTCATGCCGATCATGGAGAAGCGGTTGGCGGACGTGCTCGGCCTCGAGTCCTACGACGTCCACGAAGAAGACCTCCTCCGCCAACGCTGACCCACCCCACCCGGCCAAGACGTGCCCGGGCGGGACGTGCCCGACCCAGCCGACCAGCCCGGACGGCCGAGCCAAGTGGGCCAAACCGCCAGGGATGGGCCCGCGGCTCCGGCCACCGGAAGGGCGCGGGCCCGGCCGGATGGACAGTGGGCCGGGCGAGGGGGTCGAGGGGTGGCGTGGATCAAACCCGGGCCGCGGGACGGGAAAGCGGTGGAGCCGCACAGACATGGGACCGCGCAGGTGTGACGCCGCGCAGGAGTGAGACCGCACAGGCGTGAGGCCGGACGCAGAATGCCGGCTGCCGGGTGGGGTTGGGGTGGCTGGAGGGTGTGGGGCGAGGGCTGGGGTGGTGGGTGGGATGGGGCAGGGTGGGGAAATGTCGGGCTGGTAATCGAATCGGCATCTAATTGCGGTTGATTCCGGATAACGCGTTTCTACGATCGGGCCTGTGAAGCGCCTCTTAGCTCTCGTGCTGTCGCTGATCGTCCACGCGCTGACCCTGGCCTTCGTTCTGGCCGGTGGCGCGCTCATCGCCTTCAATCCCGGCGAGGTCCCCGCCTGGGTCGCCGGGGCCCTTCTGCTGGCGGTCGGGGTCATGTTGCGGCCGCGACTGGGGCGGCTACCCGCCGACGCCGAGGTACTGGCGCGTTCGTCGGCCCCCGAGTTGTACGGCGCCGCCACCCGCGTGGCCGGCGCGCTGGCCGTCAAGCCGCCGGCCACCGTGGCCATCATGGACCTGGGCGTCGACGCCACCTACGCGCGGATCGGCCTGCGGCGTACCCCGGTGATCGTCGTCGGGTTGCCGCTGTGGCTGGCGTTGACGCCGAGGCAGCGGGTGACGCTGCTGGCCAGGGCCTATGCCGCGGGCAAGATCGGTGAAGGGCTCGTCGTGGGTGAGGCGCTGTCCACGCTGGCCGAGTGGCGGATGGGCCTGGTCGGCGCGGCGCCGCTCAAGCAGCGCGAGGAGGCCAGGGTGGTCATGGACCGCGCCTCCCTGGGCGTGATGCACGCGCCGGGCGCCTCCTACGAGGCGGCGGGACTGCTCGGCCGGATCTTCGGGCGGGTGCTCGGCGGCCCGGTGCTGCTGGCCGAGTACGCGCTGACCCGCCTGGTACGCGCGGGCGACAGCCGTACCCGGGAGGAAAGGCGGGCGCTGACGGCCAGGGTGACGTCGGCGGAGGAGCTGGACGAGCTGGAAGGTCTCATGGCGAGCGGCCGCTACCTCGCGCCGATGCAGGCGGCGGCGCTGCGCGGGGAGAGTGTCGCGGCGATCAGGCAGGACGCGCTGACCAGGGCCAGGCTCTCCGACGACGGCGTGCTGACCTCGGCGCCCGGCTCGGAGTTGCTGGGGGCGCGGGAGTCCGGGCTGATCGACGAGGAGTTACTGAAGCACTACACGCGGGCCATCCGCGGGTTCGGGCTGATTTCGTGATACAGGTCGGGTCATGGGATGTTCTCGCGGGGACGTAAGCTGGGTCCGTGACCGTTGCCCCTGAAGGCCGAAAGCTCCTCCGCTTGGAGGTGCGCAACGCCGAGACCCCCATCGAGCGCAAGCCCCCGTGGATCAAGACCAAGCTGAAGACGGGCCCCGAGTACACCGAGCTCAAATCGCTCGTGCGCCGGGAGGGCCTGCACACGGTCTGTGAAGAGGCGGGCTGTCCCAATATCTACGAGTGCTGGGAGGATCGCGAGGCGACCTTCCTCATCGGCGGCGACCAGTGCACCCGCCGGTGCGACTTCTGCCAGATCGACACGGGCAAGCCCAAGGAGTACGACAAGGACGAGCCGCGCAGGGTCGCCGAGTCGGTCCAGCAGATGGGCCTGCGCTACGCGACCGTGACCGGCGTCGCCCGTGACGACCTGCCCGACGGCGGCGCCTGGCTCTACGCCGAGACCGCCCGCCAGATCCACACCCTGCTGCCCGGCTGCGGCGTCGAGCTGCTGGTGCCCGACTTCAACGGCGACCGCGAGCAGCTGGAGGAGGTCTTCTCCAGCAAGCCGGAGGTGTTCGCGCACAACGTCGAGACCGTGCCGCGCATCTTCAAGCGGATCAGACCGGCCTTCCGGTACGAGCGTTCGCTCGGCGTCATCACGATGGCCCGCGAGGCGGGGCTGGTGACCAAGTCCAACCTGATCCTGGGCATGGGCGAGGAGCGCGAGGAGATCGTGCAGGCGATGCGCGACCTCCACGAGGCGGGCACCGACCTGCTCACGATCACGCAGTACCTGCGGCCCACGCCGCGCCACCACCCGGTGGAGCGCTGGGTGAAGCCGGAGGAGTTCGTGGAGCTGCAGGCCGAGGCCGAGGCGATCGGCTTCGCCGGTGTGCTGTCCGGTCCGCTGGTCCGCTCGTCGTACCGGGCGGGCAAGCTCTACAAGCAGGCGATCGAGGCGCGGCAGAGCGCCTGATCCTGCTGACGGGAAACCGCATCCCTGGTCGAGGGGTGCGGTTTTTCGTGCCCTCTATATAACGCAAAGGTCACAAACCTAGCTCTCGGTCGGTTTTCTGGTTAACACTGACGGGGTGGATTTCGACGAACTGATCAACAAGCTGGACCTCAGCACCAAGATCCGCCTGCTCACCGGCGCCGACATGTGGTCGCTGCCCGCGATCCCCGAGATCGGGCTCGACCGGCTCGTGATGAGCGACGGCCCGATCGGCGTACGCGGCGAGCAGTGGAGCGCCGTGGACCCGTCGATCGCCCTGCCCAGCCCCACCGCGCTGGCCGCCACGTGGGACGTCGGCCTGGTCAGGCAGGTCGGCAGGCTGCTCGCCCAGGAAGCCCGGCGCAAGGGCGTCCACGTGCTGCTGGCCCCCACCATCAACCTGCACCGCACGCCGCTGGGCGGACGGCACTTCGAGTGCTTCTCCGAAGACCCGTTCCTCACCGGCGAGGTCGGCGCGGCCTACGTCGAAGGCGTCCAGGACGGCGGGGTCGGCACCACGCCCAAGCACTTCGTGGCCAACGACTTCGAGACCGACCGCTTCACCGTCAACGTCAAGGTGACCGGCAAGGTGCTGCGGGAGATGTACCTGGCGCCGTTCGAGCGGGTCGTACGGGCGGGCGCGTGGGGTCTCATGAGCGCCTACAACTCGGTCAACGGCACGACCATGACCGAGCACTCCGAGCTGGTCAACGGGGTGCTGAAGGACGAGTGGGGCTTCGACGGGTACGTGGTGTCCGACTGGACGGCGGTGCGCTCCACCGAGGCGGCCGCGCTCGGCGGCACCGACGTGGCCATGCCGGGTCCGAACGGGCCGTGGGGCGAGAAGCTGGAGGCCGCGGTCCGCGAGGGGCGGGTGCCGGAGTCGGCCGTGGACGACCGGGTCCGCCGCATCCTGCGGCTGGCCCAGCGCACCGGCGCGCTCGGCGGGGGCGCGGGCCGTACCGGCGGATCGGCTGGTTCGATCGACGGGGTGGCGCTCGCGCGCGAGGTGGCCGCGCGCTCGTTCACGCTGCTCAGGAATGAGGGCGGGGTGCTGCCGTTCGCGGGCGTGCGGACGCTCGCGCTCATCGGGTCGGCGGCCGACGAGGCGCGGATCATGGGCGGCGGCAGCGCCCAGGTCTTCCCCGACCGGATCGTCTCGCCGCTGCGCGGGCTGCGTGAGCGCGACGGCGTCGAGGTGCGCTACGCGCTCGGCACCGACCCGCGGCTGCGCTTCTCGCCGCTCAACGCCCCCGCCACGGCGCTCTTCCTGGACGGCGAAGGCGAGCTGCTGGCCGAGGCGGCGGTGCCGATCGCCGAGGCGCGCTGGGTGGGCCAGCCGCCCGCCGGGGTGGACCTCGACCGGCTGGCCGCGGTGGAACTGCGCGCCGGGTACACGGCGGACGTCGCCGGGGAGCACCAGTTCTCGGTCACGGGCGTCGGCCGCTACACCTTCACGATCGACGGCACGACCGTGTTCGACGACGCGATCGTCTTCGAGGGCGACGACCCGGGGGCCGCGCTGCTGCACGCGCCCGAGCGGCGCTTCACGCACGTGCTGGAGGCCGGTCAGACCGTCGAGCTGTCGCTGCGCCAGCACGAGGTGGCCAGCTTCGCCGGGATGACGCTGATCATGTTCGCGATCGGGCACGCCAACCCGTCGGCCGGCGAGGACGAGCTGCTGGCCGAGGCGGTACGGCTGGCCGCCGGGAGCGACGTCGCGGTCGTGGTGGCCTCGACCACGCTGGAGGTGGAGAGCGAGGGCTTCGACCGCAAGGACCTCAAGCTGCCCGGCCGCCAGGACGAGCTGATCGCCGCCGTGGCCGCGGCCAACCCGCGCACGGTGGTCGTGGTCAACACCGGCTCCCCCGTCGAGATGCCGTGGGCGGGTGACGTGGCGGCCGTCCTGCTGACCTGGTTCCCCGGTCAGGAGGCCGGGCTCGCGCTGGCCGACGTGTTGTTCGGCGACGCCGAGCCGGGCGGGCGGCTGCCCACGACCTGGCCGGTGTCACTGGAGGACAGCCCGGTGGTCGACGTCACGCCGCGCGACGGGGCGGTGCCGTACGACGAGGGGGCCTTCATCGGGTACCGGGGCTGGGAGAAGGCGGGGCGTACTCCGGCCTTCTGGTTCGGGCACGGCCTCGGGTACACGTCGTGGACCTACGACGCCGTGGACGCCAACACCGAATCGGTCACGGTTTCCGTCACCAACACCGGTGAGCGGCGCGGGCGGGAGGTCGTGCAGGTGTACGTGGCTCCGGCCGGGCCCGGTGAGCGGCCGGCACGCTGGCTGGCCGGGTTCGCGGTGGTCGAGGCGGACCCCGGTGAGAGCGTCGTGAGCACGGTGTTCCTGCCCGAGCGCACGTTCCAGGTGTGGGGCGGGGACGGCTGGACGACCGTGCCCGGCGCGTACACGGTCGAGGTGGGCGCGAGTGTCGCCGACCGGCGGCTGACGGCGGACATCAGCGTCTGAGACCGAAAAAGAGGGGCGCGCCCGGACCCGGCGCGCCCCATTCCCGTGGTCACGTTTTCATCTCGGGGGGCTGGGCTTTGTATCCTTCAAAGCATGGCAACCGCAGAAGAGAAGCCGGGGCGTATCAAGCAGCTCCGCATGATCGCGCAGATCATCAAGCAGGCCAACCCCAAGGGGCTGCCGATCGTCTTTCTCTCGGCGGTCGCCACCCTGGCCGTGGCCGTCGTCATCGGCCTGGTCATCGACCAGCTGATCTATTCGATCATCCTCGGTATCATGCTGGCCTTCACCGTCGGCCTGGTGGTCTTCGGCCAGCTCGCCCAGCGGGCGCAGTACTCCATCCTGCACGGGCAGACCGGCGCCGCCGCCGCGGTCCTGCAGGGCATGCGCGGCAACTGGCAGGTCACCCCGGCCATCTCGGTCAACCGCGACCAGGACCTGATCCACATGGTCGTCGGCTTCCCCGGCGTCGTGCTGGTCTCGGAAGGGCCGGGCAACCGGGTGGCCAAGATGCTCACCGCGGAGAAGAAGCGCATCTCCCGCGTGGCGCTCGGCATCGAGATCTACGACCTCCAGTGCGGTGACGGCGAGGGCCAGATCCCGCTGGCCAAGCTGCAGCGGCACATCATGAAGCTGCCGCGCAACCTGAAGAAGCCCGCGGTCAACGAGGTCAAGGACCGGCTGCGCTCGCTGCCCAAGAACATGCCGCTGCCCAAGGGCCCGATGCCCAAGGGCGCGCGGGTCCCGCGCGGCCCCAAGATGCGCTAGTGCCGTCGCCGTCGTCGCGGGCCAACCGCTGGTGGTGGGACGGCAACGCCGACGAATACCAGGTCGAGCACGGCCATTTCCTCGGCGACGCGCGGTTCGTGTGGTGCCCGGAGGGTCTCGACGAGGCCGAGGCCCGGCTGCTGGGCGAGGTGCGCGGGCGCGAGATCCTGGAGATCGGGTGCGGGGCCGCGCAGTGCGCGCGGTGGCTGGCCGGGCAGGGCGCCCGGGTGGCCGCCTTCGACATCTCCCACCGGCAGTTGCGCCATTCCCAGCGCATCGACCTGGAGACCGGGGTGACGGTTCCGGCCGTCCAGGCGGACGCCGAGGAACTGCCGTTCCTCGACGCCCGGTTCGATCTGGTCTGCTCGGCGTTCGGGGCGCTGCCGTTCGTGGCCGATCCGGCGGCCGTCTTCCGTGAGGTGCGCCGGGTGCTGCGACCGGGCGGGCGGTTCGTCTTCTCGGTGAGCCACCCGATCCGGTGGGCGTTCCCCGATGATCCCGGGCCGCGGGGGCTGACCTCCGACCGGTCCTATTTCGACCGTGCGCCGTACACCGAGACCGGCGAACGCGGCGAGGTCACCTACGTCGAGCACCATCGCACGCTGGGCGACTGGATCGGGCTCATGGCCGCGGCGGGACTGCGGATCGACGGGCTGACCGAGCCCGAGTGGCCGCCGGGGCACGAGCGGGTGTGGGGTGGCTGGAGCCCGTTGCGCGGGCGCAACCTGCCCGGCACCGCGATCTTCAGCTGTAGCGCCTAGCCATGGCGTGGAAGACCGCCTTCGGCTCCCAGCGGGTGTCGTCGAGCATCCTGACCACGCCGTAGGAGCCGAGGTCGCCGACGCCCTGGCGGGCGTAGCCGGCGAAGGTGAACCACAGCGCGGTGTCCACGCCCTCCCGCTCGAAGACGTCCATCAGGTCCTCGAGGTAGCGGACCTGCTCCTGCTCATCGGGTACGGCGTCCGCCGGCGGCTGCCAGGCCATGCCGCCGAGCAGACCGGCGCCCCGGTAGGCGCAGGTGCCGAACTCGGTCACCACGACGGGCTTGCCGTGGCGGGCGTGGGCGCGGATCTCCGCGGGAAACTCTCCAGGTTGTACTCCGCGCGGTAGGCGTCGACGCCCACCAGGTCGAACGGCGTCCAGTCGATGGGCTCCCACGGCGCGCTGGCATAGGTGACCGGGCCGTCGAAGTGCTTGCGCACCGTCTGGGCGGCCTCGGCCAGGAAGGTGTTGAGCCGATCGATGATCGGGCCGAGGCTCTCCCACCAGGCGGTGTCCGCGTCGGCCATCACCTCCAGGCGCTCGGAGTAGGTGTCGCCGGGCATGAAACCCTGGCCGAAGGCGCTGGTCTCGCAGCCGGTCACCATGACCGTCCGGCCGTCGAGCGCCTGGGCGCGGCGGGCGCACTCGGCGTAGAGGTCGAGCATCTCGGCCGTGGACAGATCCACCGGGAACGGCGCGAAGTAGACCTCCAGCCCGGCCGCCACGGCCTCCTCCGCCGCGACGCTCAGCCGCTGGGGGTCTCTGCCCGACACGCGTACGGTCGAGCAGTGCAGCTCACCGGCGATGACCCGCATGTCGGCGCGGGCCGTCTCCCGGTCGAACACCGCTCGCGTGCCGGGCTCCGGCAGGAAGCCGGTGTCGTAGTTGATGCCTTTCTTCATGTCCCATGTCCCCTTTCCAGAAGGTCGAAGGCCCGATCCACGTCGGGACGCAGCGACTCCCCCGCCTCGCGCAGGCTCATGCCCGCGGCCAGGCGATCGAAGAAGGCCTCCTGCAGCAGCAGGATCGTCGCGGTGATCTGGGCCGCCATCAGGTCGGCGGTGAGGTCGTCGGCGGGCAGATGGCAGGTGTCGCGGCCACCCAGGACCATGGCCAGGGCGGCGCGCTGGCCGTACTGGATCTCCTGCATGGCGGCGGTCAGCGTGGGGCTCGCGATGATCACTTTCATCTTGGTCATGAGCTCCGGTATGTCCGCCTCCGCCTCCAGGTGCTCGGCGAAGAGCAGGTAGTGCTCGCGCAGGGCGCGCAGGGGGGTCTGGCCACGGCGGCGGCAGGAGACGACACCGGCGATGTCCTCTTCCACGTCGTCGAGGACCAGGCCCTCCTTGTTCGGGAAGTAGTTGAACAACGTCACCTTGGCCACGCCGGCCGCCTGCGCGATCTCGTTGACCGTGACGGCCTCGAAGCCTCGTTCGGCGAACAGGCGCAGGGCGGTGTCGCCGATGTGCTTGCGCCGCTGGGCCTTCTTCTCTTTGCTCACCCCGACCATGAGAGGAACGGTAATCCATACCGGGTTCAAAAGTAAACCTGGTATGGTTCTGCGGATCGGCCATTGACAACGTTGTCTTTTGGGTTTCTTCTGGTGACAACGTTGTCAGGGAGGCTTGTATGCGCAGAACGCATCTGGCGGTCGTGACGGCCGTCGCCATGGCGGTGTTCGCGGGGTTATCCGGGGTGGCGGCGGCCGATCCACCGCCGTCACCGCTGCCGTCGGACGCTCCGTCCGCGGCCCCCACCCATCCGGCCCCGATCGAGGAGCAACCCGCGGCCCAGCGGGCGGCGGGCCGGAGCCGGGTCGGCGCGGCGCCGCCAGGGGCGCTGTTCCACACCTCCTTTGAGACGGGACAACCCTCGCCCGACTGGGTCAACACGCCCGAGGAGGGTAGGCCGGGCGAAGGAGTCACCGGGAGCAGTACGGGCGGGATTCCGGGCAACATCACCGACGAGATCGCCGAGGTGGCCGCCAGCGGCGAGTACTCCCAGGCGGGCGAGGTCAAGGAGAACCTCCTCGACGGGGACGTCAACACCAAGTGGCTCGTGTTCACCTCGACCGGCTGGGTCTCGGTCAGGCTGACCAAGCCGATCAAGGTCGTCCGCTACGCGCTGGCCAGCGCCAACGACGCGGCGGAGCGGGATCCGCGCGACTGGGCTCTGGAGGGATCCCAGGACGGGCGGAGCTGGACGGCCGTCGACACCCGTGCGGGCGAGGTGTTCGACGCACGGCTGAAGACGCGGGAGTTCGAGGTGGCGAACGCGGCGCCGTACCTGCACTATCGGCTGAACGTGACCCGCAACGGGTCCGGCGGGATCGTGCAGCTCGCCGAGCTGCAGTTGTCCGACGGGGACACGTCGCCGAAGCCGCCCTCGCCGATGCGCAGCGTGATCGGGCCGGGGCCGGGCAGCGGGTTCGCGGCCAAGCTGCGCGCCGGGTACACGGGGCTGCAGGCCTTCCGGTACTCGGGCAGCACCACCCGTGAGCAGGGTGGACGGGCCACGAACAAGGTGTTCGAGACCGACATCGAGGTGGCGGCCGACACCGAGCTGTCCTACAAGATCTTCCCCGAGTTCACGGGGGCGTCGATGGCCTATCCGAGCACGTTCGGGGCGGTCGATCTGGCCTTCGGCGACGGGACCTATCTGAGCGACCTCAAGGCGGCCGACCATCACGGGATCACCCTGAGCCCGCGCGCGCAGGGGGCGTCCAAGACGCTGTACGCCGATCAGTGGAACCACAAGAAGGTACGCGTCGGGGACGTGGCCAAGGGCAAGCGGATCAAGCGCATCCTCGTCGGCTTCGACGCGCCGGTGGGGCCGCTGTCGTTCAAGGGGTGGCTGGACGACGTCACGCTCGCCCCGGCCGACGACAAGAAGCCGGGCAGCGTGGCGGACTACGCGCTGACCACGCGGGGCACGCACTCGACGGGCGGCTTCTCGCGGGGCAACAACTTCCCGGCCACGGCGGTGCCGCACGGGTTCAACTTCTGGACGCCGATGACCGGGTCGGGGTCGAACTCGTGGCTGTACGAGTACCACCGCAACGGCAACGCCGACAACGTGCCGACCATCCAGGCGTTCGCCGCCTCGCACCAGCCGAGCCCGTGGATGGGCGACCGGCAGTCGTTCCAGGTGATGCCGTCGCTGCTGGCCAGGCCGAACGCGGACCGGGTGGCCAGGGCGACGCCGTTCTCGCATGACAAGGAGACGGCGCGGCCGTACTACTACGGGGTGGATCTCCTGAACGGGATCCGCACGGAGATCGCGCCCGCGGACCACGCGGCGGTCTTCCGCTTCACCTTCCCGGGTGACGGCGGCAGCCTGATCTTCGACAACTACAACAACGACGGCGGGCTCACCGTCGGCGCCGACGGCGTGGTGACCGGCTTCACGGACGCGCGCAGCGGGCTGTCCGCGGGTGCGACGAGAATGTTCGTGTACGCCGTGTTCGACCAGCCCGTCACCGCCGGTGGCAAGCTGACCGGCGCGGGCCGCGACAACGTCACCGGCTACACCGCCTTCGGCGCCAAGCAGGTGACCATGCGCATCGCCACCTCGTTCATCAGCGTGGAGCAGGCGAGGCTGAACCTGGCCGAGGTCGCGGACGGGTTCGAGCCGGTGAAGGCGCGGGCCAAGCGGGCGTGGGAGGACAAGCTGGGCGTGATCGAGGTGGAGGGCGCCTCGCAGGACCAGCTCACCACGCTGTACTCCAACCTGTACCGGCTGTTCCTGTATCCGAACTCGGGCTTCGAGAACACTCCGCAGGGGCCGAGGTACGCCAGTCCGGTCTCGCCCCCGGCCGGGCAGAACACGCCCACGCGGACCGGGGCGAAGGTGGTGGACGGCAAGATCTACGTCAACAACGGGTTCTGGGACACCTACCGCACCACCTGGCCCGCGTACGCGCTGCTGTCGCCGCAGGCCGGTGAGCTGGTGGACGGCTTCGTCCAGCAGTATCGCGACGGCGGCTGGATCGCGCGCTGGTCCTCGCCCGGCTACGCCGACCTGATGGTGAGCACCAGCTCGGACGTGGCCTTCGCCGACGCGTACACCAAGGGCGTGCGCGGGTTCGACGCCAAGGCCGCCTACGCGGCGGCGCTGCGCAACGCGACCACGGTGCCGCCGAACGCCTCGGTGGGCCGCAAGGGCATGGCCACGTCGGTCTTCCGCGGGTACACGGCGCTCAACGAGGTCGGCGAGGGCCTGTCGTGGGCGGTGGACGGCTACATCAACGACTTCGGCATCGCCGAGATGGCCAAGGAACTGGCCAAGACCGCCACCGGCCCAGAGAAGACGAAATATCTCGATGAAGCCGAATATTTCGGCAATCGGGCGCTCAACTATCTGAACATGTGGGATCCCGCCACGGGCTTCTTCCAGGGCCGCGACTCCACCGGCAAGTGGCGCCACACCAAGGCCACCTACGATCCCCGCGTCTGGGGCTTCGACTACACCGAGACCAACGGCTGGAACATGGCCTTCCACGCGCCGCAGGACGGCGTGGGACTCGCCGGTCTGTACGGCGGCCGCCCGGCCCTGGCCAAGAAGCTCGACGACTTCTTCACCAGCCCGGAGACCGCCACCTTCCCCGGCTCGTACAACGGCGTCATCCACGAGATGCGCGAGGCCAGGGACGTGCGCATGGGCCAGTACGGCCACAGCAACCAGCCCAGCCACCACATTCCCTACATGTACAACTACGCCGGGCAGCCGTGGAAGACGCAGGCGAAGGTCCGCGAGGCCCTGTCCCGCCTGTACCTCGGCAGCGAGATCGGCCAGGGCTACGCCGGTGACGAGGACAACGGCGAGATGTCGGCCTGGTACCTGTTCGGCGCGCTCGGCTTCTACCCGCTCCAGATCGGCAGCCCGCACTACACGGTCGGCTCGCCGTTGTTCACCAAGGCCACGGTCCACCTGCCCTCGGGCCGCGACCTGGTGATCAACGCACCGGCCAACAGCGCGAAGAACGTCTACGTCCAAGGGCTCAAGGTCAACGGCAAGGCGTGGTCGTCGACCTCGCTGCCGCACGACGTGCTGGCCCGCGGCGCCGTACTGGACTTCGCGATGGGACCGGAGCCGTCGTCCTGGGGAGAGCCGCTGAACTCGATCACCCCGGACGGCGCGACGCCGCGCCCGCTGCGCGACATCCCCGTGAGCGGCGGCCCGGCCGCGCTGTCCGACGACACCTCGGCCACGACCGCGCAACTGTCCGGCCCGGTCACGCTGCGCGCGGGCACCAGGGAGAAGGTCTCCTTCTACACGCTCACCTCGGCGCAGACCGGGCCGTCGTCGTGGACGCTGGAGGGCTCCCTGGACGGCACCACCTGGACGGTCGCCGACCGGCGGCAGAACGAGCCGTTCACCTGGTCCCGCCAGACCCGCCCCTTCAAGATCGCCAACCCGGGCCGTTACGCCCACTACCGCCTGACCGCCACGGGAACACTGGCCGAGCTGGAACTCCTGGCCCAGCCCGATCCCGCCTGCACCCAGACCGTCACCGGCACCCGTCCCGGCCCGCTCACCGTGAGCTCCGGCGTCACCTGCCTGGCCGCCGGGGCGAAGGTGACGGGGCCGGTGATCGTCCGCAAGGGCGCCGGCCTGTACGCGCTGGACTCGGCCACGATCGGCGGCCCGCTCAGCGCGGCGGGCGCCGAGACGGTGGCGCTGCTCGGCACGTCGATCGGCGGCCCGCTGTCGGCCACCGGCGTGGCGGCACTGTCGCTGGAGGCGGTGACCATCGGCGGACCCGCGGCGCTGACCGGCAACACGGGCCCGCTGATCGCCGCCTCGGCCGTGCGGGGGCCGCTGACCTGCACGGGCAACCAGCCGGCCCCGACCGCCAACGGCCTGCCCAGCACCGTGGGCGGGCCGGTGACGGGGCAGTGCCGTTCACTCTGACCCGCTAGGGCTCACCCGGGGAACGGTGTGGGCGGGACTCCCCCGCCCGCACCGGTCACGGCCAGCAACGACCCGCCGTCGGGCGCGGCGGTGGTCACGTAGAGCGTGCCGCCGCCGAAGGCGCAGCTCGTCGGGCGGGCGCAGGGCGTCTCGACGACCGTGTCGAGACGCCCTTCAGGCGTATAACGGTGTACGGCGGCGCCGTCCCAGACCGCCACCCACACACAGCCGTCCTCGTCGACGGCCAGACCGTCGGGCAGCCCGCCCCGGACCTGGGCCACCACGCGCCTGCCGGTGACGCGGCCGTCGTGGACGTCGAAGGCGTCGAGGGTGCGGGAAGGGGTGTCGACGTAGTACATGGTGCGGTGGTCCGGGGACCAGCCGAGGCCGTTGGAGCAGGTGACGCCGGTGAGCTCGGTGGTGGTCCGGCCGTCGGGAGCCACCCGGTAGAGGGCGGCCGTGCCGGGGCGGTCGGTGCACATGGTGCCGATCCAGAAATGTCCCCACGGGTCCACGGCGCCGTCGTTGAACCGGGTGTCGTGCGGCAGATTCCACCGCCCCAGCGGCACTCCCCCGGGCTCCAGGGTGAGCCGGTCACCGCGGGCCACCACCAAGCCCCCGTCCCGCCGGAGGGCGACCGCCGTGACCATTCCGCCCCGGGGATCGTCACCGGAGTTCCCGGCTCGGAACACCGTGCCCGAGGTCCCCCGGCCAGTGCCTTCGAGAAGACCGGGGGCGAAGGGCTCGGTGAGCGGGCCGTGAAGAGGGGAGGTTGTGCGGCCGAGGAGAGGGGCCGAGCCGGGAGGGACGGAACCCATGGAGCCGGGGGAAGCGCGCGAAGGGGTGGCGGGAGTGCGACCGGAGGGGGTGGAGCTCGTGGGGTCGAGGGAGGTGGAGGTGCTGGGAGGGGTTGGAGGCGGGCGGCCGTGGGTGGGGGTGCGAGGGGTGAAGGGGGTGGGGGTGAAGGGGGTGGGGGTGAAGGGGGTGGGGGTGAAGGGGGTGGGGGTGAAGGGGGTGGGGGTGAAGGTGTGGATCAGGCCGGCCGGGAGGTCTACCCAGAGCAGGAGGCCGCGGTCCTGGTCCCATACCGGGCACTCCCCCAGCTCGGCCGTCCCCGGTACCACGACCTCGGCCCGGAGCCGCCTCACAACGAGTTGCGGTAGGGCGGCATGAAGCGGAGCCGTGGCATCTGGTCGGCCAGGACGCCGCCGTCCACCACGAGGGTGGCGCCGGTGACGTAGCGGGCCTGTTCCGAGACCAGGTAGCGGACCGCCCCTGCCACGTCCCGCGGCGTGCCGTACCCGCCGTGCAAGGGGATGCGCTCCTCCCACGCCTGCTCGAAGGCGGCGCGGTCGAGGGGGAAGTCGCCGTCGATGGGGGTGGCGATCATGCCGGGGGCGACCGCGTTGACGGTGATGCCGTGCGGGCCCAGCTCGGCGGCGAGCGATTTGGTGGTCAGTTCCAGGGCGGCCTTGGAGGCGTTGTAGTGGGCGAGTCCGGCCTCGGCCATGAGGCCGTTCTTGGAGGAGATGTTGACGATCCGGCCCCGGACGCCGTCGGCGATCATGTGCTCGGCCACCCGCTGCGCCAGGAAGAAGGGCGCCTCGCTGTTGACCCGCATGACCCTGCGCCACTCCGCCACGGTGATCTCGTTGAAGTGGCGCAGCGAGGCGATGCCCGCGTTGTTGACGAGGACGCCGATCGGGCCGTGCTCGCGCCGGACACGGTCGACCAGTGCCGCGATGGCCTCGGTGTGGGCGAGGTCGAAGGCGTAGGACGGCGGAGGTTCTGTGCCGGGCAGGTCGATAGACACCACGCGGAGGCCGGCGGCGAGCAGGTCGTCGGCGATCGCCTGGCCCAGGCCGCGGGCGGCGCCGGTCACCACTGCCAGTTCGGCGCTCATGACAGGCCCAGCAGGTCGAGCGACGGGCGGTGGATGAGCTTCTCGATCTCCTCGCGGTCCAGTGGGGGAAGGCCGGGGATGCCGGGTACCGCGCCCACCGCGCGCAGGCCGTCCACGGAGGCGTTCACCGTGGTGAAGGGGTAGTCGCTGCCGAACAGCAGCTTGTCCCAGACACCGTAGTCCTGGACCAGCCGCAGGCTGTGCCAGAGCTGGAAGGGCCGGTAGTGCAGGGCGGAGACGTCGGCGTAGACGTGGCGGTGTTTGCGGATGACCGCGATGCACTCCCCCTCGTACGGATGGCCGAGGTGAGCCAGGACCATCCGCAGCCCGGGATGGCGGATCGCGACCTCGTCGAGGTGGACGGGCAGCGCGTACCGCAGTGGCGCGGCCGAGACGAACGTGGTGCCGGTGTGCACGAGCAGGGGCAGCCCGTGGGTCTCGGCGTAGGTGTAGAGGTCGTCCAGTTCCGGGTCGGCCGGGTCGAATCCGGCGTACATCGGCATGAGTTTGATGCCGCGCAGCCCCAGGTCCTGGTGGCCGTGGACGAGTTCGTCGCGCCAGCCGGGCTGGGTGGGGTCGAGCGCGAGGTAGCCGATGAGGCGGCCGGGGTGGGCCGCGGCGTAGGCGGCCACCTCGGCGTCGTCCACCCACAGGCCCGACCGGCGCGCCTTGCCGCCGACGACGACGGTCGTCGTGTCCTCGGGCGCGGTGGCCGCGTAGCCGGCCCAGCGCACGGTCAGGTCCACCTCTCCCCCGTGGGCCCTGGCCGACTCGGCCGCGAACGGGTCGCCCAGGTCGCCGGGGCAGGAGAACAGGTGCGAGTGGACGTCAACGATCACGCTTTTCCCAGCCTTCGGCGAACATGTTCCAGAAGCGGTGGGACGGCGGGTGCTCGGCGAAGACCTCGTCGGCCAGTTCGATCCCGAGCCCCGGCCTCTCAGGAATGCCGATATATCCGGACTCGACGGGCAGCGCGCCCCGCACCGCGTCGTGGACATGCGGGTCCACCATGCCGTCGAACGTCTCCAGGATCAGGAAGTTCGGCATCCCGAGGACCGCGTGCACGCTGACCGTGGTGCAGACCGGCGAGTTGGAGTTGTGCGGCGCGACCAGCATCGCGTGCACGTCCGCCTGCGCCGCCAGCTTCCTGACCTCGGTGAACCCGCCGGCCATCGAGAGGTCGGGCTGGATGATGTCCACCGCGCCGGTCGCGAACAGCCGCGCGTACTCGTAGCGGTTGTGGAAGTGCTCCCCGCCCGAGATCGGCATCGTGGCCCGCTGCCGCAGCTCGGCGTAGCGCTCGATGTGCGTCCAGGGCAGCGGCTCCTCGAACCACCCCAGGTCGAACGGCTCCAGCTCCCGCACCAGCCGCTGGGCGGTGGGCATGGCGAAGCGCGCGTGCCCCTCCACGAACAGGTCGGCATCCGGTACGGCCGCGCGCACGGCGGCCACGATCTCCACCGACAGCCGCAGTTCCTGCCTGGACAGGGACCCCAGCCCGGCCCCGAACGGGTCGAACTTGAGCGCGGTGTAGCCACGGGCGGCGACCTCGCGGGCCTTGGCGGCGAACGTCTCGGGGTCGCGCTCGCCGGTGTACCAGCCGTTGGCGTACACCCGGACGCGCTCGCGGCAGGCGCCGCCGGTCAGCCGGTAGGCGGGGACGCCGAGCGCCTTGCCCATGATGTCGTAGAGCGCCTGGTCGATCCCGGAGACCACGATCCCGCCCACGTCGCCGCCGCGCAGGAAGTCGCCCTGGTACATGCGCAGCCAGATCTCCTCCACGTCGAAGGGGTCGGCGCCGATCAGGTGGCGTTCGGCCATGGACTCGGCCAGCGAGCACGTCTCGCGGCCCCGGTAGGGGTGGGTGATCTCGCCGACGCCGGACAGTCCCTCGTCGGTGTGGACGCGGACATAGGAGAAGTCGCGCCACGCCGTACCGAGGGAGAGGGTCTCCACGCGGCTGATGCGCCCGGCCGGTCCGGTGGGGCGGCTCTTGTCGACGGTCAGCATCAGCGGGCCCCGCCCATCGTGCTGGCGCCGCTCAGGTCGAGGTCGGCGCCGGTGGCGAGCTGGGCGCTGGCGGCCAGGGCGGCCGCCTCCAGCAGGTGGTCGACGTCGGCGTCGGTGTGGGCGTAGGAGACGTGGCTGCGCTTGAGGTTCAGCGGCAGCTCGAAGATGCCGTGTTCGAGCAGCCGGCGCCGGTAGCCGATGAACATGCTGGCATCATTGCGCAGCAGGTCGTCGTAGGTGCGGGCGGGTCCGTCCATGAAGTACTCGACGAAGACCGAGCCGTATCCGGTCACCAGCGAGGCGACGCCCAGCGAGGAGAAGACCTCGGACAGGCCGGTGCGGATGCGCTCGCCCAGCCGGAAGACGTGCTCGTGCACCGGCTCGGACTGCAGCTTGCGCAGGGTGGCCAGTGCGGCGGCGACCACGGCGGGGTGGCCGTTGTAGGTGCCGGCGAAGAAGGCGGGCCCGCCGGGCCTGGAGCTGAACAGGTCCATGAGGTCGGCGCGGCCGCCGAGCGCGCCCACCGGGTAGCCGTTGGCGATGGCCTTGCCCATCGTGGTCAGGTCGGGCGTGATCCCGCTGATCGCCTGCCAGCCGCCGAGGTGGTGACGGAAGCCGGTGATCACTTCGTCGAAGACCAGCACGCTGCCGGCCCGGGTGCACTCCTCGCGCAACGTCCGCAGGAACTCCTGCTCCGGCAGCAGGCAGCCGACGTTGTGCGGCACCGGCTCGACGATCACCGCGGCGATGTCGGCGCCGTGCTCGGCGAAGGCCTGCCGTACCGCCTCCGCGGAGTTGAACGGCAGCACGAGCGTCGCGTCGAGCACCTCGGGCAGGATTCCGGCGGAGATGGGGTCCTTGCCGCCCACGCGGTCGGGGGCGGAGATGACGTTGAGGCTGACCGCGTCGTGCCAGCCGTGGTAGCAGCCCTGGAACTTGACCACGAGCCGCCGCCCGGTGGCCGCCCTGGCCACGCGCAGCGCGTGGAAGGTGGCCTCGCTGCCGGTGCTGGTCAGCAGCACCTGCTCGACGCTCGGGACGAGCTCGGTCAGCGCCTCGGCGAGCTCGACCTCGTCCTCGGTGACGCCCACCCCGCACAGGTCGACGGTACGGCCGGCCTCGGCGACGGCCGCCGAGACGTCGGGGTCGTTGTGACCGAGCAGGGGCGGGCCGAAGGCCGCGTGGTAGTCGACGTACTCCCGGCCGTCCCGGTCGCGGAAGCGGGCGCCACCGGCCTTGGCGATGACGAGGTCGCCGAGTCCCGGGACGTTGCGCTGCCCGCTGTTGACGCCGCCGGGGATGACCCGGCGGGCGCGCTCGGAAAGGACACGCTGATTCAAGATCTCTCCTCGAAGCGCGCACGTCGCGGCCCAGCCCGGCCGCGGCGAGCACTGACGATCCACCGCTGATGTGCATTTGCCGAACACTGTTTGGCATAACCGAACAGCTTGGAAGGACCATAAACAGCCCAAGGCCTGGGTGTCAACGACGAACTCCGCTAAGCTGTTCGGTTGTGACGAACACTCCTGCTGAGGATTCGCGATATTGGGTGCGGAGCGTGGCCCGCGCCGCCGAGGTCCTGGAGGCCCTGAGCAAGAGCGACGGCGGCGTGAGCGTGACCGACCTGGCCGCCGCCTGCGGGCTGAGCAAGAGCGCCGCCTTCGCGACCCTGTACACGCTGCGCCAGTACGGCCTGGTGGCCGACGACGGCGAGGGCATGAACCGCCGCTACCGGCTCGGCATGGCGCTGGCCAGGCTCGGCTCCCGCGCCCAGGACCAGCTGAGCCTGCGTGACGTGGCCCGGCCCGCGCTGGTCGAGCTGACCCGGCAGACCGGGATGAACTCCCGGCTCGCGGTGCCCGACGAGGGCCAGGCGGTCGTCGTCGACCAGGTCAGCAACGGCGAGCGCATCCAGGTCGACCTGCGCATGGGCACCCGCGAACTGCCCCACTGCACCGGCCTGGGCAAGGCGCTGCTGGCCGAGATGGCCGACGAGGAGGTGACGGCGCTGGTCGGGCGGGTCGGCCTGCCGTACCGGACGGGACACACGATCACCGACCTGCCGGTGCTGCTCGCGCACCTCAAGACGGTCAGGGAGCTCGGCTACGCGGTCGACGACGAGGAGGACGCCGACGGGATCTTCTGTATCGGCAGCGCGCTGCGCGACCACAACGGCGCCTGCGTCGGCGCGATCAGCATCACCTCGCTGAAACGCGACCTGCCTGCCTGGCGTTATCAGGAGCTCGGCCGCCAGGTCAGGGCCGCCGCCGAGCGGATCTCGGGGGAACTCGGCGCTTGACAGAACCCTCGGACGCTGTCTAGCGTCCACGGCTAATCGTTTCGGGCGCATCACTGGCTCCCGCCGCCGCAGCCCCGGCGCCGGGAAGTACGGCCAGCAGCACCGCCGCCTGCACGCCTCAATGCGTGTCGCCCGGCCTTCCACCCCCTTTGAGGCCAGAACCATGAAACAGGTGGCCAGTGTCGCGTGCCTTCTCACGCTCGACGCTTCCAAGCTCGCCGACGGCACGGTGCTCCGTGTCGCCGGCTACCGCGCCGCGGGCGACGGCGGCGGCATGCTCGTCCGATGGGACGCGCGCTCGACCGTCAAGGCGAACGGCGGCACCGTCCTGGGCACGGCCAGAAAGGGCCGCTGGCTCCAGATTCACGACGGATGCCTAGATTTCCGGAAATTTGGCATCTTCGACGCCAAAACCCCCGCAGACGCCGCACTCGACGCCATGGTCAACGACCCGCACGTCAGCCGGATCGAAGCCCACACCGACCTGAACTTCACCAAGCGGCACACCTTCCGCCGCTCGGACCTCGTGCTCGACTTCGGCGGCCACCTGATGACCACCGAGGGCATCGAGAAGAACTCCCATGACAACCCCTTCGGCGCCGTCCTGTTCTTCCAGGGCGAGCGCACGAAGACCACCCACGTCCACAAGCTCACCGCCGTCCTGCCCGATCTGTCCGACGTCTTCGAGGTGGGCGACTCGGCCGGCTTCGCGATCGGCCAGTGGTGGGCGGTCGAGGTGGACGCCCTGTCCGGGACGTACGAGCGTGAGCTCCAGCGCCTGGTACAGATCACGCAGGTCGTGGACGGCTCCCACGTCCGCGTGAACTACAAGAACGGCTGGGAGCTCGCTCCCGGCCGGTCGCTCACCTGGACGCGCGTAATACCGGTCGAACGCGTCCAGGTGAGCGGCCTCCGCTTCACCGGCGTCCCCGGCGGCGACCAGTACACCGGCTCCCACCCGCTGGCCTACGAGTACGCGGTCCACTGCGACGTCGCCGACGTGCACGCCGTGGGCTCGTTCTGGCCGGTGATCATGCGCCGCTGGTGCACGTTCTTCCGTACCGAGCGGTGCGGGCTCAAGAACCCGCCCACGGTCATGTACGGCGGCGCCGGCTACCTCACCCAACAGATCTACTGCCTCTACGGCCACGTGGCCGACTGCACCACCTCCAACGTCCGCCACCTCAACGACTTCACCGCCAGCGCGTACTGCACGGTCGAGAACTGCCACGGCGACGGCGACGACGAGGGCGGCAACCCCTTCACCACCCACGGCCAGTACGAGCACGACCTGGTCTTCACCGGCAACTCCGGCCTCATGGACCTGGCCAACAGCGGCGCCCCGTGGGGCACCAGCGCCAAGCGGATCACGGTCAGGAAGCACCTGTGCTCCTGGTTCGTGGCCGGAACCAAGATCACGGATCTGACGCTGGAGGACGTCAGGGTCATCCCCCGCTCGACGTTCGACCCGGCGGGAACGCTCCAGGTGAACGCCGACGGCGTCCAGATGCGTGGCTGCTCGGCGAAGACGTTCGCGATCGGCCAGCGCTCCAGCCGCTCCACCCGGCCCAACGTGATCGAGGGCTGCTTCTTCGAGCTGCCCAAGGGCCAGGTGGTCGTGCAGACGCCGGTCACGAACGCGGTGCACTTCAAGGACTGCGTCTTCACCGGCCTCGACGGCGCGACCCTGCGCGGCGCCGGCCCGCTCACGTTCACGGACTGCGTCCTGGACGGCGCCGGCCCCCTCCTGCTGGGCTCGGCGAGCGTCACGGTCAGGGGCGGCCAGGTGAAGAACACGCCCATCCAGCTCACCGCCGTCCGCGACCAGGTGCTCAGGCTGGAGGGCGTGGAGCTGGACGACTCCCCGCTGACCAGGGCGGACGGCCCCGGCGCCGTCACCTGGGAACTGGCCGGCGTGCGCAGCCGCGCCGAGCGCTCCCATCTGGAGCTGACCGGCGGCGAGAACCGCTACCGGGCCACCGGCTGCGCCTTCACCGGCGGCACGCTCACCCTGACCGGGGCCGCCGAGGTCCTGCACACCGGCTGCGCCGAGGACGGCGTCGAGCGCCGGTTACCGCCGTCGGGCCCGCGCGTGCTGGTCAGCCACACCATCACGCTCTGAGCCGATCACCCCCACTCCCAGCAAGGAACCACCCATGGAACGTCGTGACATCCTGCGCGCCTCCGGCCTGGCCGCCGCCGGCACCCTCCTGCTCGCCCAGCCCGCGCTGGCCGATCCGGGCAAGAAGCCCAAGGAGGAGGTACGCGCGGTCGCCACCGTCGCCGAACTGCTCGCCCACGAGGCGGCGAAGCTGACGGACGGCACCCTGGCCCAGGTCGCCGGCTACCGCTCCCCCGGCGACGGCGGCGGCATGCTGGCGCGCTGGGACGCGAACTCCACCGCCCTGGCCAACGGCGGCACCGTCCTGGGCACCGCCGCGAAGGGCCGCTGGCTCCAGATTCACGACGGATGCCTAGATTTCCGGAAATTTGGCATCTTCGACGCCAAAACACCCGCAGACGCCGCACTCGACGCCATGGTCAACGACCCGCACGTCAGCCGGATCGAAGCCCACACCGACCTGAACTTCACCAAGCGCCACACCTTCTCCCGCTCCGGCCTGGTGCTCGACTTCGGCGGCCACCTGATGACCACCGACGGCATCGAGAAGGCCGGCGCCGACGACCCCTTCGCCGCCGTGCTCTTGTTCCGCGGCAAGGTCACCGAGACCAAGGTCACCCACAAGCTCACCCAGGTCATGCCCGACCTGTCGGACGTCTTCGAGGTCGGCGACTCCGGCCGGTTCAAGGTCGGCCAGTGGTGGGCGGCCGAGGTCGACCAGGGCGCCGGCCGCTGGGAGAAGGAACTGCAGAAGCTCGTCGAGGTCACGCAGATCGTCAGCCCCACGCAGATCCGGGTCAACTACAAGAACGGCTGGGAGCTGAAGGCCGGCCGGAGCGTCACCTGGACGCTGGTCGAGCCGGTCGCCCGGGTCCACGTCCGCAACCTGCGCTTTCGCGGCGTCGTGCCCGGCGACCAGTACACCGGCTCCCACCCCCTCGCCTACGAGTACGCCGTCCACTGCGACGTCGAGTCGATCCACGCCGAAGGCACGTTCTGGCCGGTGATCATGCGCCGCTGGGCCACGCACTTCCGTACCGACCGCTGCACGCTGAAGAACCCGGCCAGCGTCACGTGGGGCGGCGCCGGCTACCTCACCCAGCAGATCTACTGCCTGTACGGCCACGTCGCCGACTGCCACGTGGCCAACTCCCGCCATCTCAACGACTTCACCGCCAGCGCGTACTGCTACGTCGAGAACTGCCACGGCGACGGCGACGACCAGGGCCCCTTCGTCACCCACGGCCAGTACGAGCACGACCTCACCTACACCGGCAACTCCGGCCTGATGACCTTCGCCAACTCCGGTGCCGCCTGGGGCTCGGCGGCCAAGCGCATCACCGTGCGCAAGCACGTCTGCTCGTGGTTCGTGGCCCGGGTGAAGATCACCGATCTGACGCTGGAGGACGTCCGGGTCATCGGCAAGCCCTCGCTCAACGGCTCGGGCATGATCTGGGTCAACGCCGACGGCGTGCAGATGCGCGGCTGCTCGGCCAGTCACACGCTGATCGTCTCGCAGCAGTCGAAGCTGTCGGGCCGCCCCAACCTCATCGAGGGCTGCACGTTCACGCTGCCCGCCAAGAGCGAGATCGTCCAGGCCAACGTCACCGGCCCGGTGCACATCAGCCGCTCGGTCCTGCACGGCCTGGACGGCAACACGTTCAACGGCGCGCAGGCGGTCTTCACCCACGTCGTCTTCAACGCCGCCCAGAACGCCGCGCCGCTGACCTTCGCCGGCTCGGCGACGCTGACCGGCTGCACGCTCAACGGCCTCGGCCTGCGCGCCGCCGGCAAGGCCGACCAGCGCCTGCGACTCGACGGCGGCACGGACATCTCGGGCGAGGGCGAGGGCGGCGCGCTGCTCTCCCGCGCGGACCCGGCCGGCCTCGTGTCCTGGGAGCTGTACGGCATGCGCAGCCGTACCACCGGAGCGCACGTCCTGCTGGAGGCGGGGCGCAACCGCTACACCGCGACCGGCTGCCAGTTCAGCGGCGGCAGGCTCACGATCAAGCAGTTCGAGCTGGTCCAGCACACGGGCAACGTCGAGGAGGCGGTGACCAGGGAGCTGCCGCCGGACGGCCCGAAGGTCCTCACTTCCGGAAATCTGGTGATTTAGGTGCGGAAAGTCACGCTGGCCATCGCGGGAGCGGGCAACAGGGGGCAGACCTACGCCTCCTGGATCGCCGCCCATCCCGACCGGGCCGAGCTCGTCGCGGTCGCCGACCCCGACCCGGCCAGGCGCCGCGCGGTCGGCGCCCGGAGCCCCGGCGTCAGGGAGTTCGGCGACTGGCGGGACCTGCTCGCGGACAGGGTGGCCGACGCGGTCATCCTGTCCACGCAGGACCGCATGCACGTCGAGCCCGCCATCGCGCTGGCGGGCGCCGGCTACGCGCTGCTCATGGAGAAGCCGCTGGCACCCACCGAGGAGGAGTGCCGGCGCATCGTGCGGGCCGTGTCCGAGTCGGGGGTGCTGTTCGCGGTCTGCCACGTGCTGCGCTACACGCCCTACACCGAACTGGTGAAGCGGGTCACCGGCAGCGGGGTGATCGGCGAGATCATGAGCGTCGAGCACCTGGAGCCGGTCGGCTGGTGGCACCACGCCCACTCCTACGTGCGCGGCCCCTGGCGCAGCGAACGGCTGGCCAGCCCGATGCTGCTCGCCAAGTCCTCGCACGACCTCGACTGGCTCACCTACGTCACCGGCCGCCGGATCCGGCGGGTCTCCAGCTTCGGCTCGCTGGGCCACTTCCGGCCGGACCGGCGCCCGGCCGGGGCCGCCGACCGCTGCCTCGACTGCCCGATCGAGCCGGTCTGCCCCTACTCCGCGCCCAAGCTCTACCTGAACCGCGGCTACGACTGGCCGACCAGCGTGCTCGGCGGCACCGAGGCCGAGGTCATGGACGCGCTGCGCACCGGCCCGTACGGCAGGTGCGTCTACGCGAGCGACAACGACGTGGTCGACCACCAGGTGCTGGCCATGGAGCTGACCGGCGGGGCCACGGCCACGTTCACGATGACCGCCTTCACCGAGCAGACCCACCGGCAGACGAAGATCTTCGGCACCCACGGGCGGCTGATCGGCGACGGCGAGTCGGTGGAGGTCCTCGACTTCCGCGACAGCCGTACCACCAGGTGGGAAGGCGTGAGCAGCGGGTCGAACGCCGGCGACGGCCACGGCGGCGGCGACGCCGGCGTCATGGACGCCTTCGTGAGCGCGCTGGCCACCGGCGACCGCTCGTTCGTGCGCTCGGACCACACCGAGTCGCTCCACAGCCACCTCGCGGTCTTCGCCGCCGAGCGGGCCCGTCACACCGGCACGGTCGTCACCGTGCCCGAATCATAGAAGAGGAACGATCATGCGACCTCGCGCACTGGCAGCCGCGCTGCTCGCCGTCGGAACGCTCGCCGCCTGCGGCGGGTCCGGCGGCGACGGCAAGCAGACCGTGACCATGTGGATCTACCCCATCATCGCCGACCAGGCCAAGCACCAGGCGTTCTGGGACGGGCAGATCAAGGCCTTCGAGTCGGCCAACCCGGACGTGGACGTCAAGGTGGAGATCTACCCGTGGGCCAAGCGGGACGAGGCGCTGTCCACGGCGATCGCCGGCAACAAGGCGCCCGACGTGGTCTACCTCATCCCCGACCAGCTCCCCAAGTACGTGAAGACGCTGGAGCCGGTCGACGCCTACCTCGCCGACAAGGCCGGCTACCGGCCCAACGCCCTCCAGGCGGTCACCGTCGACGGCAAGGCCATGGGCGCGCCCATCCTCATGTCGGCCAACCCGCTGGTGTGCAACCAGAAGGCCTTCGACGCCGCCGGGATCAAGGACTTCCCCAAGACGTGGGAGGACGTGCTGCGCCTGGCCCCGCAGTTCAAGGCCAAGGGCGTGGACGTCACCAACTACTGGGCCGACCCGGCCGCGACGCTCAACCAGTCGTTCTACCCGCTGCTGTGGCAGGCCGGCGGCGACGTCTTCACCACCGACGGCAAGGCCAGCGCGTTCGGCGGCCCCGAGGGCGTCAGGGCGCTGACCTTCCTCAAGCAGCTCGCCGACGGCGGCTTCGTGGAGAAGGACCTGCTGACGGGGCTGCCCAAGTTCGAGCAGACGCGCACCGCCCAGAACAAGGTGGCCTGCACCTGGCAGCAGCTGCCCGCCGACGTCGAGTCGTTCTGGGGCAAGGAGAACATCAAGGTGGTGCCGCCGCTGACCGGCGCCAAGCAGGTCGCCTACGGCACGGTCGGCTCGCTGAGCATGCTCAAGGCGAGCAAGAACAAGGAGGCGGCGGGCAAGTGGATCGCCTTCGCCACCGGGGCCGAGCCGAGCAAGGCGTTCAACCTGGCCTCGGGCTTCTTCTCGCCGCGCACCACGACCGGCGCCCTGTACGCCGCCGACCCGGTCCAGTCCGGGGTGGAGAAGACGCTCGACCTGACCACGGCCGGGCCGCTGCACGACAAGGCCCGTGACGTCATGGGCGTGCTCGCGCCGGAGATCCAGGCCGCGCTCATCGGCAAGAAGACGCCCGAGCAGGCGCTGGCCGACGCGACCAAGGCCGCCGACGCCCTGCTGGGCCGATGAGGTTCACGCTGCGCTGGGAGGCGCGGACCGGACTGCTGTTCGTCCTGCCGTGCCTCCTGCTCTTCCTGGCCTTCCGCTTCGGCCCGTCGATCGCCGGAGTGCTGCTCGGCTTCTTCGAGTTCGGCATCGGCGAGAGCCCGGCGTTCACCGGCCTGGACAACTTCCGCCGCATGGCCGGCGACCCCGTGTTCTGGGACTCGCTGCAGGTCACGCTGATCTACACCGTGCTCTACGTGCCCGTCTCCATGGCCGCCTCGGTCGGCATGGCGCTGCTGGTGCGCCGCTCCTTCCGCGGCGCGCGCTTCTTCCGCTCGGTCTTCTTCCTGCCGGTCGTCACCAGCCTCGTGCTCGCCGGAACCGTCTTCACCTGGCTGTTCTCCTCCGAGGGCCCGATCACCAAGCTGACGGGCCTGTCCTGGCTGGCCTCGCCGACGCTGGTCCTGCCCGCGCTGGTGATCGTCTCGGTCTGGTCGAGATTCGGGTACGGCATGCTCATCGTCCTGGCCCGCCTGCAGGATCTCCCCCGCGAACTGGAGGAGGCGGCGTTGTCCGACGGAGCCTCGACCTGGCAGCGCTTCCGCCACATCGTCCTGCCCCAGCTGCGCCCGGCGCTGTTCTTCGTGGCCGTCATCGAGACGACGACCTCGTTCCAGGTCTTCGACCTCGTCTACGTGATGACC
This sequence comes from Nonomuraea sp. NPDC059023, assembly GCF_042740095.1. Taxonomy (NCBI): domain Bacteria; kingdom Bacillati; phylum Actinomycetota; class Actinomycetes; order Streptosporangiales; family Streptosporangiaceae; genus Nonomuraea; species Nonomuraea sp. NPDC059023. Next base: position 402,976 of record NZ_JBHYIO010000003.1, read on the forward strand.
GGCGGCGGACCCGCCCACGGCAGCTTCACGCTCGTGATGGCGCTGTACGAGCAGGGGTTCAAGAACTTCGAGTTCGGCTACGCCAGCGCGATCGGCGTCGCCCTGTTCGTCATGACCCTCGTGGTGGCGCTCATCCAGCGCCTGATCATCGGGAGGAGCAAGTGACCTTGCTGGCCACGCGGCCGCCCGCCGTACGCTCGAAACATCCGTCCTACAAGGCCCTGGAGCCGACACGCGGCGGGAAGATCGCCAGGATCGTCCTGCTGGCGATCGCGACGCCGGTGACGCTCTTCCCCTTCTACGCGATGGTCGTGCTGTCGCTGAAGCCGGGGGCGGCGGTCACCTTCCCGCAGAGCATGCTGCCCTGGCCGGTCGACTTCAGCGCCTACGGCGAGGTGCTCGGCGGGCGCGACCTGCTGAAGTGGACGTTCAACACGCTCGTCTACTCCGTGGTCAGCGTCGTGGCCGTGCTGCTGCTGGCCTCGCTGGCCGGGTACGCCTTCGCCAAGAAGCGCTTCCCCGGGCGCGAGCCCATGTTCTGGTCGTTCCTGGCGATGGTGATGGTGCCCTACCACGTCACGCTGATCCCGACCTTCGTCCTCATCGCGCAGCTCGGCGGCGTGGACACCTACTGGGGGCTGATCCTGCCCACGCTCGCCAACGCGCAGGCGGTGTTCCTGATGCGGCAGTTCATCATGGGCCTGCCGGACGAGCTGTTCGAGGCGGCGCGGCTCGACGGCGCCTCCGAGTGGCGGATCTTCACCAGGATCGTGCTGCCCCTGTGCAAGCCGATCCTGGCCACGCTCGGGGTCTTCGTCTTCCTGTGGCACTGGAACGACCTGCTGTGGCCGTTGATCGTGGGCGGCAGCGCGGACATGCGGACGCTGACGGTCGGCATCGCCTCGCTGCACCAGGAGAACGTGCCGCTCAGCGTGGTGCTGGCCGGGGCGACGGTGGCGTTCGTGCCCATCTTCGCCGCGTACCTGGTCGGGCAGCGCTACTTCACCGAAGGCGTCACGATGTCGGGGATCAAGGGCTGATGGCCGGACGGGTGGATGGGCCGGTCAGGACGGCCCGCCCCGGCGACCGCGACGCGCTCTACGCGCTGTGGGCGGCCTGCTTCGACGCCCCGCACATCGTGCCGTTGTACGAGAGCGATCCCGGCCGCCACGAGCGCACCTTCGTCGTGCCCGGCCCAGGCGGCCTGCTGGCCAGTGTGTACTACCTGCCGCGCCCGATCCGCGACGGCCGCGGCGGGGTGCTCCGCGTGGGCGGCGTCGCCAACGTCGCCACCCGCCCCGACGCCCGTGGGCAGGGCCACGTCCGGCGCCTGCTGGCGGCCGCGGTGACGGCGATGGCCGCCGACGGCTGCGCGTGGTCGTTGCTGTTCACCGGCGCTCCCGCCGTCTACTCCGGCTGGCGTTCCTTCGAGCTGCCGCTGGTCAGCGGGCCGCTGGCCGTGCCCGGCGGGGTGTGCGCGCCGCTGCGGGCCGCCGTTCCCGGGGAGCTGGCCGCCCTGCACGCGGCGCACAACCGCCGCCGTCCGCTGACCACCGTCCGCGACCCGGCGCACTGGCGGGTCAGGGTGCCGCTCTGGTACGGCGAGCTGCTCCGCACCCACGACGCCTACGCGGCCGTGCGCTGGCACGCCGGCGAGCTGGAGATCCTCGAGGTCGCCGGGGACCTGGAGACGCTGCTGCCCGCGCTGGCCGGGGAGGCCCTGCGCCGGGGGATCCGGCGGGCGCGGGCGCGGCTCGCGTGGGACGATCCGGCGGTGCCGTACCTGCTGGAGAGTGTGCTGCGGGGCAGCGACCGGACGGGGATGGCCCGCGCGCTGCTGGCCGACCCGGACCCGGTCGTGCGGGCGCCGGGCGCGGCCCACTGGCCCGCGGACTACTTCTGAGCTACATGGTGACGGTGATCGTGTTGGACGCGCGGTCGTGCATGCCGCGGTTGTCGCGGTCGTAGATCACCGCGGGCACGGCCAGGCACAGCAGCACGGTCCGCACGAACACCGGCAGCAGCCGCGGGATGCCGCCGTCCATGGCGACGACCTTGATCTTCATCAGCCGGTGCCCGAACGTCTGGCCCAGGAAGGCCACCAGCAGCAGGTACTGCAGGGCGAAGATGAGCACCGGCGCCCACGGCGAGGCGGTGGGGCTGATGCCCAGGATGAGCTGCGCGATCGCCCAGGTGCAGATCATCCAGTCGATGACCAGCGCCCCGATCCGCCGCCCCCACCCGGCCACCGACCCGCTGCCCCGTTCCGGCAGTCCCAGCCGCTGACCCGGGTACCCGAGGTCGACCCCGGCGGCGCGCACGCCGCCGAGCCAGGTCTGCGTCCAGCGCGGCTGCTTCTCACTCATGCCCACCACGGTATCCGGCGGGGGCGCCGGTCGCGATTGTGACCCAATCGCGCTTCTGCCTGGGCGTTTCCGCACGCATGATGTCTCCTCATGGACGACCTCGACGCACGCTTCCAGGAGCTGGTGTCCCAGATCGGGGAGGGCGAACAGCGCAGGATGCGCGAGGCCGCCGCCAAGGCCGCGCGCCAGGCCGCGCCGCCCTCTTCCCGGCGGCCGTCCACACGCGGGCGGCGGTGGGCGCTGGCCGTCGTCCTGGTCCTGGCCGTGCTGGTCGCCGCGGCGAGCGTGCTGGCCTTCCGTCCCGAACTGCTGACGCCCGAGCCCGCCGTACGGCGGACCCAGCCGCCGCCCACGAGCACGCCGGAGCCGCCCGCGCCCGCCGACCCCTTCGAGGGCTCGCCCGCCGCCGGATACGCCGCGGGAGCGGCGGGTTTCGAGCTGCCCGCGCCCAAGGCGATCGGCGGGCTGTCGGCCAAGGAGGTGGGCAAGGGGCTGGCTCGGGTGCGTGACCTGCTGACCGCCGCCTACCTCGACCCCGCGACGCTCATGGGCGGCGAGCCCAGGGCCTTCGCCGCCCTGGCCGACGCCGAGCAGCGTAGGAAGGTCACCCGTGCCTGGGTCAACAGCTTCGCGCCCGGCACCACTGAGCTGGCCACCGACGTCATCAAGGTCCGCGGTGAGGCCACGCTCTCCCGCTACCGCGAGGGCGCCCGCGTGAAGATCACCTACCTGGTCGTCTACGCCGTCCAGCCACCGGGCCGCCCCGACCAGGTGGTCCGGCTGGTGACGCACGCGCGGGGCTCGTTCGACATCTTCGGGTCGGCGGGCAAGGTCCGCGTGTGGGTCGAGAGCCTGGGCGCCGCCGCCACCCCGGTGCGTTGCGACACCGACGACTACATCCACCCGCAGTTCCCCGCCTCCGACCCGGGCCGGGTACGCGGCACCGGCGCGCCAAGCGACCCCTATGACCTGCATCAGCCCCAGGGCGACGGATGCACGGCTTCGTCGGCCACGTGAGGCCCCCTTAACACCGGCGAAACAAGCGAGACACGGCGCGGAAATCGCCTCCCCCTAACGTCGGGCTGATACCCGTCCCCAGGGAGGTTCGAGAGTGTTCAACTCCGCCGACGACGTCCTGAAGTTCATCCGGGACGAAGGGGTGCAGTTCGTCGATGTCAGGTTCACCGACCTGCCGGGGACGACGCACCATTTCACCTTCCCGGTCGAGAACTTCGGCGCCAGCGTCTTCACCGACGGCCTCATGTTCGACGGCTCGTCGATCCGCGGGTTCCAGGCCATCCACGAGTCGGACATGCTGCTCCTGCCCGACCCGACGAGCGCGGTCGTGGACCCGTTCCGCCAGCACAAGACGCTCAACATCAACTTCTTCGTGCATGACCCGCTGACCGGCGAGGCCTACAGCCGCGACCCGCGCAACGTCGCCCGCAAGGCGGAGGAATATCTCAAGGGCACGGGCATCGCCGACACCGTCTTCTTCGGCCCCGAGGCGGAGTTCTACATCTTCGACGACGTCCGCTTCGAGACGAGTGCGAACGCCGGCTACTACTACATCGACTCCATCGAGGGCGCCTGGAACACCGGCAAGTCCACCGAAGGCGGCAACCTGGGCTACAAGCCGCGCTACAAGGGCGGCTACTTCCCCGTCCCGCCCATGGACCACTTCACCGACCTGCGCTCGGAGATGGTCCGCAATCTCATCGAGTGCGGCATCGACGTCGAGATGCAGCACCACGAGGTCGGCACCGCGGGCCAGGCCGAGATCGACTTCAGGTTCGGCACGCTGCTCAAGACCGCCGACAACCTGATGCTCTACAAGTACATCATCAAGAGCACCGCCCTGGAGTACGGCCACACGGTCACCTTCATGCCCAAGCCGATCTTCGGTGACAACGGCTCCGGCATGCACTGCCACCAGTCGCTGTGGAAGGACGGCTCCCCGCTCTTCTACGACGAGGTGGGCTACGCCGGCCTGTCCGACACCGCCCGCTACTACATCGGCGGCCTGCTGAAGCACGCCCCCTCGCTGCTGGCCTTCACCAACCCGACGGTGAACTCCTACCACCGCCTTGTGCCCGGCTACGAGGCCCCGGTCAACCTGGTCTACAGCCAGCGCAACCGCTCGGCGTGCGTCCGCATCCCGATCACCGGCTCCAACCCGAAGGCCAAGCGCATCGAGTTCCGGGTGCCCGACCCGTCGTGCAACCCGTACTTCGCCTTCGCCGCCATGCTGATGGCCGGCATCGACGGCATCCGCAACAAGATCGAGCCGCCGGAGCCGGTGGACAAGGACCTCTACGAGCTGCCGCCCGAGGAGGCCCGCAACATCCCGCAGGTCCCGGGCTCCTTGACCGACGTCCTGAACGCCCTGGAAGCCGACCACGACTACCTCCTGGAGGGCGGCGTCTTCACGCCCGACCTGATCGAGACGTGGATCGCCTACAAGCGCGAGAACGAGGTCGACCCGATCCGCCTGCGGCCCCACCCCCACGAGTTCGAGCTGTACTACGACGTGTAGGCGGCGGCCACGGCCCGGCATCGACCACGGTGCCGGGCCGTTCGCCTGTTCAGGGCCCGGCCGGATCGGGCCGCTGAGCGAGGGTGGACAGGTTGGCTCGGGCCTGTTCGGTCACCACGTGGCCGGGGCCGAGGACACGTTCGCCGGTTTCCAGCAGGTCCGCGTACAGGGCGCGGGCGGCGGCCGGGGAGCCGGTCACGGCCAGGAAGTCGGCGAACACCAGCTTGGTCTGCAGGGTGAAGACGTTGTCGGCGCCGAGTACGCGCTCGTATCCGGCCAAGCAGGCGCGATACAGCCGGGTCGCGCGTTCGTCGTCTCTGGAGTTGCCCACCACCATCGCCAGCCCCCGCTGGGCCATCAGCGTGTCGGAGTCGTTCTCGCCCAGTGCCTGGAGGCAGTCCGCGCAGGCCGACTCCATGAGGGAGATCGCCTCTTCGTGCCGGCCGGCGTGGCTGACGGTCAGGGCCAGCAGGCCGCGCCGGGCCAGCGTGGTGCGGTGGCCGGGGCCCAGGACCCGGATGTGTTCGGCGACCGCCCGCTCCTGCAACGGCACCGCGTCGGCCGGGTCGTGGTTCAGGCTGTAGACGTCGGCCAGGCCCGCGTAGCACTTGAGGGTGCCGGGATGGTCGGGGCCCTGGACGCGGATGTGGTCGGCGATGGTGCGTTCGTAGAGCTCCACCGCCCGTTCCGGCTGGCGTAGGTGACTGTAGGAGAAGGCCAGGTCGGCCCTGGTGTTCAGGGTGATCTCATGGTCGGGGCCGAGGACGCGTTCGTAGTCGGCCAGGCACTGCTCGAAGAGGGTCACGGCGTCGGCGTTGCTGGAGTGGCGGGCGCGGTAGCCCACGCCCATCTGCCTCAGGGCGGCCAGCACGGGCGCCGCGCGCTCGCCCACATGTGCGTAGACCGCCTCTGTCTGGGCCGCGAATGACTCCCATTTGTCGCGGTTCACCCAGGTGTCCGGCGGGCGGTAGGCAGCGAGGAGTTCGGCGGCGTGGTCGAGGGCGCGGCCCGTGGCGCCGGGGTCGCGTTCCCTGAGCACGCGCTGCGTCACCCGGTGCACCACCACGGACAGGCGGTCCTGGCTCCAGGTCAGCAGCGACCGGCGCACGAGGGCGGCCAGGCGGTCCAGGGCGTCGTCGTCGATCGCCGGGTAGAGCAGGCAGCGGGGGACGCCGTCCGGGGACAGCACGGACAGGACGTTGAGGACGTCGGCCGCGCCGTCGATCTCGGCCTCCGCCGCCTCCACCGCGAGGGTCACGGCCCGCACGACGCTGTCGGGATAGGCGTCGCTGTCGAAGCTGCGCAGGCTCCTGGCCAGCGGTACGCGGCGCAGCGTGGCCAGGTAGGCGGCGTAGGTGGAACCGCGATCCTCGATCAGGGCCGCGGCCTGCGCCAGGGCGAGCGCCAGGTGGCCCAGCTCACCGGCCAGGGCGGCGGCGCCGGCGGGGTCGTCCAGGCCGGTGGCCCGCTCCAGGAACGCCACCGCCTCGGCCTCGGTGAACACGTCCACGGGCACCCGCGCGCCCAGCCGGTCGAACGCCCGGTCCCTGGTGGTGATCACCGTCCGCACGTTGCCGGTCGCGGGCACCCAGCGGCGCAGCTCGCGTACGCTGGCCGCGTTGTCGAAGACCAGGAGGCACGGCTCGCGGGCGGCGGCCAGCCAGTCGCGGGCCTTCTCCGCGGCCTCGGCCGAGGAGTCGCCGGCGCCGCGCAGCCCCGCCCGGTCGGCGAGGCGGCCGAGCCCGGCGACGATCTGCTCGTGGGTCTCGGCGTGGACCCAGGCGACGACGGCGAACGAGGCGGCCTGGCATTCGCGGGCGTACGCGGCGGCCATCGTGGTCTTGCCGACGCCCGGCGCCCCGCTCACCGAGCGGACCACGCTCACCCGACCCTCGCCGCGCAGCCCGGACATGATGCCGGGACGCTCCTGGAAGGAGGCCGGGAGCTGGGGGATGTTCCCCACGACGAGCCGTCCGGCGGCAGCCGGAGGCACCCCCACCTGGACGGTGTTGTGATCGCCTGGGATGACGATGGCGCGCTCGCCGACAGAGCCGGCGGCCACGGCCCGGTCGCCCGCCGCGTCCTGGGTCATAGCCCAGTATGCGCATTTCGGGGGTCCGTCGCGGGCGTGATCCGCCGATCGCATTGCGTGCCGGACGCGCCGGGGTGTATCAAGGCGCGGGGTGATCCATTTTGCTGTCTCTTTACGTTGATCTCGCGATCGGGCTGATCCTGTCGTTCCTGCTGCTGTCGTTGCTGGTCAGCGGCATCAACGAGGGCATCGTGCGGCTACTGGCCATCCGCAGCAAGTTTCTGTGGGCCTACCTGCGCGACACCCTGGACGGCTCCTCCCAAGGCAGGGCGTGGCTGCCGGCCAAGATCCGTGACGTCTTCACGGCGCTGCCGTTCCTGCGTGACCCGCGGCCCAAGCACAGCGACCAGCCGGCGCCGGTGGAGTCCACGATGCCGGCCCACGAGTCGGCGGGCGACGACGCGATGACGAAGCTGCTGTACGAGCGCGTCCGCGAGATCGACCACCCCAAGACCGGCAAGACCAGCATCTCCAACATCCCGCCCGCCCGCTTCGCCGTGGCGCTGATGGAACTGGCGGCCACCGACCCCAACGGCGTCGAAGGCTGGCTGGCCAAGCTCAAGGCGATGAAGAGCCCGCTGTACGGCCACCTCATGGGCGTCTGGGAGGGCGCCCAGCGCGACCTCGACCGCTTCAGGCAGGGCGTCGAGACCTGGTTCGACGGCGAGATGCAGCGCCTGTCGATGCTGTACAAGCGCTACGTGAAGTGGGTCATGGCCGCGCTCGGGCTGGTGGTGACGCTGCTGTTCAGCATGGACGGCCTGGAGTACGCCAAGACGCTGCTGCGCGACAACGCGCTGCGCGCCGGCGTGGCGGCGGTGGCCGCCGGCGACCCGGCCACCGTCAACGAGCTCAAGGCCAAGTGCACCGAGAACATCCAGCTGACCGACTGCCTCACCGAGACCCTCAGCTCGCCCGCGCTGGTCAAGATCTTCGACAACGCGATCATGAGCATCACCATCCCGGCCGACGGCGACCCCAGCGTCCACTGGAACGGCGGCGTGTGGTGGGAGCGCCTCACCACGCTCAGCCACTGGCCCGGCTACCTGCTGACCTACGTGGCGCTGCTGTTCGGGGCGCCGTTCTGGTGGGACCTGTTCCGCCGCGTCACCGGGCTCAAGGGCCGCCGATAAGATCGTCCTCACTCCCGGCAGTGAGGACGATCGTGATCGAGGACTACGCCCGCGCGATGGGCCGCGCCCCCGACGGCCTGCGTCTGGTGCGCGGCGAGCACGCCGACGTGGTGCTCGACGACGACGCCGGGCTGGCCTGGCGTTTCCCCCGCTACGGCGCCCCGGTGGAGCCGCTCGCCGAGCGGGTGCGCCTGGTGCGCGCGCACGGCCTGCCCGCCCCCGAGGTGGTGTCCGTGCGCGCCGGGTGCCTGGTGACCCGCCTGCTGCCGGGCGCGCCGCTGTCGGCGCTGACGCCCGTGGAGCCGGACGCGCTGGCCGCGCTCCTGAAAAGCCTGGCCGCCGTCCCGCACGACGGCACCACGTCCTGGCGCGCGGAGTGGCAGACCCTCGCCACCGAGGTACGGCACCGCGTCGTCCCCCTGCTGTCCCCCGAGGCGGGCCGCAGGGCGCTGGCCGAGGTCACCGCCGCCGCCGAGACCGCCGCGAGCGCCCCGACCGGGTTCGTCCACGGCGACCTGGGCGGAGCCAACGTCCTGATCGAGAACGGCCGGGTAAGCGGCGTCCTCGACTGGGACGAGGCGGGGCCCGGCGATCCGGCGGTCGACTTCGCGGCGCTGTCGGTCTCCTCGCCGGAGCCGGTCGCGCGGCGGCTGGCCGTACGCTTTCCCGATCTCGCGGAACGGGCGCGCGTCTATGCCGCGACCTTCGCCCTCCAGGAGGCCGTGCACGGGCTCCTGCACGAGGAGCGGGAGGCTGTGGAGGCGGGGCTTTCGTCCTATCGTTGACAGGATGGACACCGAGCGACTGATCATGCGCCGCTGGCGCGAGGAGGACCGCGAGCCGTTCGCCGCCATGAACGCCGACCCGGAGGTGATGGAGCACTTCCCGGCCCGGCTGACGCGTGCGCAGAGCGACATGATGATCGACCGCATGGAGCGGGGCTTCGAGCGCGACGGCTATGGGCTGTGGGCCCTTGAGGTGCGGGAGAGCGGGGAGTTCGTCGGCTTCACCGGGCTGATCTACTGGGACTTCCCCGCCCATTTCACCCCGGCCGTCGAGATCGGCTGGCGGCTGACCAGGTCCTCGTGGGGCCACGGGTACGCCACCGAGGCGGCCGGGGCGGCGCTGGCCCGCGGCTTCGCCGAGCTGAACCTGAAGGAGATCGTCTCGATGACCGCCGTGCGCAACGTCCGCTCGCGCGCCGTCATGGAGCGCCTGGGCATGACCCGCGACCCGGCCGACGACTTCGACCACCCGAACGTCCCCGAGGGCAGCCCGCTGCGCCGTACCGTCCTGTACCGGCTGAGTCGTCCCTAGATCGCGCCGTCCCCGAGGATCGAGTTCAACGCCGTCGTGGCCAGGTCGCCCTTGGTGCCGTAGTAGGCGAGCAGTTCCTGGCCGACCCAGTCGCCGGCGACGAGCTCGTCGGCCCGCGCGGTGTCGGCGCCCGGGAACAGCTGGGGCAGCAGGCGCGCGGCGTACACCAGGGCCAGCACCGCGGCGGTGCGGGGGGTGACCTCCGCGCCGTCGAGCCCCGCCTGGATCCGCGCCCGTACCTCCTGCTCGACGGCCGGGTCGCCCTGCGGGTAGCGGGTGCTGGTGAAGATGCCGAAGCTCCGGCGCCGGTCGGCCCGCAGCGCGCCGGTCCGGGCCAGGCTCTCCAGGATCGGGGCCGGGTCCTGCTCGGCGTGCAGCCTGGCGAACCACGTACGCGGCAGGAGAGTGGTCTCGACCTCGCCGATTCCGGCCAGCATCGCGTCCAGCGCGGCGTCGCCGGTGGGCGTGCCGTCCAGCAGCAGGACGCCGCCGTCCTCGTCGAGCTCGATCCGCTCCCTGAGCGCGAGCTCCGACATCAGCGCCGCGACGAGAATGAGCTTGACCCGCTCCTCCTTGACCAGCGGCTTGCCGTCCTCGTCCCCGTGTGCAAGGAGTACGAACTCCTCGGCGATGCTCAGCGTCATGCCTCGAGTGTGCCTCCTTCCCCAGGGGCGGGTGCAGACTCCGCCGTCATCGATCCCGCCTGACAAACGTCATCCCGGCTCAGGAGCCGTAGAAGACGCGTTCGACCACCTGGCGGGCGCGGCGGGTGACCCGGCGGTAGTCGTCCAGGAGGTCCTCGGAGCCGTCCGGCGGGTAGCCGAGGGTGCGGGCGATGAGGCGGCGTTCCGGTGCTCCGGCCGGGAGGCTGTCGCCCGGACGGCCCTTGACGAGCATGATGGCGTCGCGGATGCGGGAGGCGGCCCGCCACGCCTCGCCCAGCACCGCCTCGTCGGCCGCGTCGAGCAGGCCCTCCTCCACCGCCGCGCGCAGCGTGCGCAACGTCTGGGTGGTACGCAGGGACGGGTGCTCGTGGGCATGCTGGAGCTGGAGCAGCTGGGCCACCCACTCCACGTCGGACAGGCCGCCGCGGCCCAGCTTGGTGTGCAGGGCCGGGTCGGCGCCGCGGGGCAGGCGCTCGGCCTCCATCCTGGCCTTGAGCCGGCGGATCTCCCTGACCGCGTCCTCGCCGATGCCGCCCTCCGGGTAGCGCAGGCCGTCGGCCGCCGCGGTGAACTCCGCCCCCAGCGCGGCGTCGCCCGCCGAGAAGCGGGCGCGCAGCAGCGCCTGCGACTCCCAGGGCGAGGACCACCGAGCGTAGTAGGCGGCGTAGGAGGCGAGCGTACGCACCAGCGGGCCCTGCCTGCCCTCCGGCCGCAGGTCGGGGTCGATCAGCAGGGGCGGATCCTGCGCGGGCAGCGCCAGCAGCCGGCGCAGCTCGTTGGCCACCGCGAACGCGGCCTCCGACGCCTCCCGCTCCGCCGCGCCCGCGGGGGGCGAGTGGACGAACATGACGTCGGCGTCGCTGGCGTACGAGCACTCCATGCCGCCCAGCCGGCCCATCGCGATCACCGCGAAGCGGGTCGGCAGCGGGGTCCGGCGTTCCAGGGTGACCTTGGCCACGGCCGCGTCGAGCGCCGCCTGGATGGTGACGTCGTTGAGCTCCGACAGGGCCACGCCCACCTGTTCGATGTCGATCAGGCCGGAGAGGTCGGCGACGGCCGTACGGAAGAGCTCCTTGCGGCGCAGCGCGCGCACGGCGGCCACGGCCGCTTCCGCGTCGTCGTGCCGGGAGACCGCCGCGGAGGCCTCGGCGAGCAGCGCGGCGGCGGGACGGGTGGCGAGCTCGTCGTCGGAGCCCAGCAGCGCGACGGCGTCGGGGGCGTTGGTGAGCAGGCCGGTCGCGTAGCGGCTGGTGCCCAGCACGCGGGCCATGCGCGCGGCCACGGCGGTCTCGTCGCGCAGCAGCCGCAGGTACCACGGCGTCGAGCCCAGCTTGTCGCTCACCTGGCGGAAGCCCAGCAGGCCGGCGTCGGGGTCGGGGGTGCCGGCGAACCAGCCCAGCATCACCGGCAGCAGCGTGCGCTGGATGGCGGCGCGGCGGGAGACTCCGCTGGTCAGCGCGGCGATGTGGCGCAGGGCGCCGGCGGGGTCCACATATCCGAGCGCCGCCAGCCTGGCCGCCGCGGCCGAGGTGGAAAGGCGCGCCTCCGACTCGGGCAGCCGGGCGACCGCCTGCAGCAGCGGCCGGTAGAACAGCTTCTCGTGCAGCCGCCTGGCCTCCATGGCGTGGCGGCGCCAGCGCGCGGTGAACTCGCCCACCGGGTTCACCTGCGTGCCGAGCGCGCGGCCGAGGCGGCGCAGGTCCTCCTCGGCGGTCGGCAGGACGTGGGTGCGGCGCAGCCGGTGCAGTTGCAGCAGGTGCTCGACCTGGCGCAGGAACGTGTAGGCCTCGGCGAGCTGGCGGGCGTCCTCGCGGCCGACGTACCCGCCTCGGGACAACGCGGCCAGGGCGGGCAGCGTGGCCTTGCGGCGCAGCAGCGGGTCGAGGCGGCCGTGGACGAGCTGCAGCAGTTGCACCGCGAACTCGATGTCGCGCAGGCCGCCGGGCCCCAGCTTGATCTGCCGCTCGCCCTCCGCCCGCACGTGCTCCTCGACGCGGCGGCGCATCGCCTGGACGTCCTCGACGAAGTTGTCGCGGGTGGCGGCCGACCAGACCAGGTCGTTCACGGCGGCGACGTAGGAGGCGCCCAGCTCCAGATCGCCGGCGATCGGGCGGGCCTTGAGCAGCGCCTGGAACTCCCACGTCTTGGCCCAGCGGCGGTAGTAGGCCAGGTGGCTGGCGAGCGTGCGTACCAGCGGACCCGAGCGGCCCTCCGGGCGCAGGCCCGCGTCGACCTCCCACAGGGCGCCTTCCGAGGTGGCGGCGGAGCAGGCGCGCATCATCGCCTGGGCCAGGCGGGTGGCGGTGCGCAGCGCCTTGGTCTCGTCGGCGCCGTCGCGCGGCTCGGCCACGAAGATGACGTCGACGTCGCTGATGTAGTTGAGCTCGCGGGCGCCGCACTTGCCCATGCCGATGACGGCCAGCCGTACCGTGTCCAGGCCGTCGGGGGCCTCGGCGCGGGCGATCGCGAGCGCCGCCTCCAGCGCCGCGCCCGCCAGGTCGGACAGCTCCGCCGTGACCTCGGCCGGCGCGGCCTGCCCGGTCAGGTCGCGCGCGGCCAGGTGGAGCAGGCGGCCGCGGTAGGCGACCCGCAGCGCCACCAGGGTGCCGGTCGCCGTGCTCGCGCGGGGCTCGGTCGCGGCGGGCTCGGCGCCGACCGCGCGCAGCAGCTCGGCGCGCGCTTCTCCCGGCTCCGGTACGGCCAGCAGCCCCACCTGACCGGGATGGCGCACCAGGTGTTCCCCGAGCGCCGCGCTCACCCCGAGGACGGCGAACAGGCGCTCGCGCAGCGGCCGGTCGGCGTGGAGGGTGGCCAGGACGGCGGGGTCGCGTTCGGCGAGCCGGGTGAGCGAGGTCAGCGCCAGGTCGGGGTCGGCCACCCGCACCAGGTCGTCGAGCAGCTCCTCCACGACGGACGCGGCGGACGGGTTCTCGGTGAGACCGGCGACCAGGCGGGCCGCGCGGGCGCCGTCGGCGAAGCCGAGCTTGGCCAGGCGGGCTGCGGTGGACTCGATCCTGGGCACCTCCCCATCTTGACAGGTGGCCTCGTGAAACGCTTAAAGTGAAACGCAACGGTGCGTTGCATTTCTCGGGAGGGTGATGATGGGGCGGGTTCCGAAGACCGTGACGTGGGGGCTGCTGGCGGCGTGGGCGGTGCACGACGCCGAGGAGCTGGCGACGATGGCCGGGTGGGTGCGCGACAACCGGGAGCGGCTGGAGGAGCGGTTCCCGCAGGTGCCGTGGGCGCGGCTGGAGATGTCGCAACAGCATGTGAACGTGGCGATCGGGCTCATGGCCGGGGTGATCGCGCTCGCCTCGGCCGACGGGGCGCGCACGGGCGGGCGCAGCCCGCTGTTCCAGTCGGTGCTGGCCGGGTTCGGGCTGCACGGGCTGGTGCACCTGGCCCAGGCCGCGATCACCCGCGGCTACACGCCGGGGCTGGTGACCTCACCGCTGGTGGTGCTGCCCTTCGCCGCCTGGGCGTGGCGGCGGTTGAAGGCCGAGGGGGTTCCGGTGCGCGGGAGCACGGCGGGGCTGCTGTACTTTCCCGTGGTGCTGGGCGGGGTCCACGCGCTGGCCCACCTGCTCACCCGGCCGCGGAAGCCCCGGGAGGACGACCGCTGGTTCTGACGACGGCGGCGAAGGCCTCGGCGACGGGCCGCCAGGTCGCGACCAGGGCCGCGTCGGCGGCCTTCACCTCGGTCGCCAGTTTCTGGTCCTGCCCGGAGGCGGCGATCCAGCGGTCGAAGATCTCCGGGGTGACCTCGGGGTGGAACTGCACCGCCCACGCGCTCGCGCCCAGCCGGTAGGCCTGGTGGGGGTAACGCTCGCCGGTCATGAGCAGCGTCGCGCCCTCCGGCAGGGTGGTCATGGCGTCGCGGTGGAACTGCGCGGCGGGGACCGTTCCCGCCAGGCCGGAGCCGGACAGAAGGGGGTCGGCGACGGGGAGCAGGGTCACCCGGCAGGCGCCGATCTCCAGGCCGGCGGCGCCGCGTTCGACCGTTCCGCCGCAGGCCAGCGTCATGAGCTGGGCGCCCAGGCAGATGCCGAGCACCGGGGTCTGCGCGGCGACCGAGCGGCGGATCAGGTCGCGGGTGGCGGGCAGCCAGGGGTAGGCCTCGTCCTCCCAGGCGGCCATCTCACCGCCGAGCACGATGAGGCCGTCGGCGGCTTCGGCGGGGATCGGGTCGCCGAGGTAGGGGCGGACGATGTCACAGGGCAGGCCGAGCCAGCCGGCGAAGTACCCGAGGGGCGCGTCGGCCTCGTGCTCGATGACAGTGATCCGCCTATCGATCCGCATATTGCGTAATTTACCGGCAACTTTCCCCAGATCAGGCGCATCCAAGTGGCCATGGGGAAGTTGATCGACGGGGACCCGCAGCGGCTCGGCTCGTACTGGCTGGCGGGGCGGCTGGGCGCGGGCGGGCAGGGCGTCGTCTACGAGGGGTACGGCGAGGACGGTCGCCGGGTGGCGGTCAAGGTGCTGCACGGCGACCAGACCGCCCAGCTGGTCAGGGAGGCGGAGGCGGCCCAGCGGGTGGCGTCCTTCTGCATCGCCGAGGTGGTCGGGGCCGATCTGGAGGGGCCGCGGCCGTACATCGTGAGTGAGTACGTCGAGGGGCCGAGCCTGCGGGCGGCGGTCGCCGGCGGGCGCCGGTTCGCGGGCGGGGACCTGCACCGGCTGGCCACGGCGATCGCCACCGCGCTGACCGCGATCCACGACGCCGGGGTGGTGCACCGCGACCTCAAGCCGGACAACGTGCTGCTCGGGCCCGACGGGCCCCGGCTGATCGACTTCGGCATCGCCAGGACCGCCGAGATGTCGCTCACGACGACGGGGCTGGTGACCGGGACGCCCGCCTACATGGCGCCCGAGGTGTTCACCGGGCAACGGGCGGGGGCGCCCGCCGACGTGTTCGCGTGGGCCGGTGTGCTCGTCTTCGCCGCCACCGGCGCCGATCCGTACGAGGCCGACAGCCTGGGCGCCATCATGCACCGCGTGCTGTCGTCCACGCCCGACCTGGGCGTGCTGCCCGGTTCGCTGCGCCCGATGGCCGAGGCGGCGATGAGAAAGGACCCGGCCGAGCGGCCGAGTGCCCGGGAGCTGCTTCTCGCGCTGGTCAGCGGTGACACCCGGCTGGACGCCGCGCACCTGAGCCGCGGCGGGCCGGGCGGTTTCGACACCGGGCGCCTGCTGGCCGCGGGCGGGCGCGAGGCGGCGCGGATGGGCGCCGAGGCCGACGACCCCGCTCTGGGCACGCTCGCCGAGGAGACCTACGGCCTCCTCGATCCGGCCGTGCGGGAGCTGGCTCCCGAGGTGTTCCTGCGGCTGGTCACGGTCGGCGCGCGCGGCGAGCTCACGGTACGGCGGGCCGCCCTGGCCGAGATCCTCGACGGCCGCCCCCTGCCGGAGGCGGCCGCGGCCAAACGCCTGCTGGAGGTCTTCGGCTACCTCCTGACCAGGACGGACGACGAGGTGACGCTGGCCCGCCCGGCGCTCCCCCACGCCTGGCCGCGCTACCGACGCTGGATCGAGGCCAACCGCGACGGCCTGACCGTACACCGGGAGATCCTCGCCGCGGCGAGCCGGTGGGAGGCGGCGGGACGCAGGGACGGCGACCTGTTCCAGGGCAGCAGCCTGGAGAACGCCCTGCAGTGGGCGGCCACGGCGCGCAGGAACATCACGCTGTCCACGGCCGAGCGCGACTTCCTGGAGGCGGCCGCGCGGCTGTCGCGCAGCCGGGCCAGGCGCTCGCGGCTGGCCGCGCTGAGCCTGGCGGGGCTGCTGGTGATCGCGCTGGTGGCCGGAGGGCTGGCGATCTACCAGGGGCGGCTGGCCGACCAGCGGGCCGAGCAGATCGCCGGGCAGTTACGCAGGTCGGAGGCGGACCGGCTGGCCACGCTCGCCGCCTCGACGCGGCGCGCCGATCCGATGCTGGCGGCGCTGTTCAGCGCGACGGCGTGGAAGCTGGACCAGACGCCGCGCACGCGGGCGGAGCTGACGGTCTCCGCCAACCAGCGTGAGACCGGCATGTTCCGTGATCCCGCGACCAGCCCGGACACGATGCGGGCCATCAGCGCGAACGGCCGCTGGCTGGTGAGCGTCGGCGACGACGAGGCCCGGCTGTGGGACCTGCGGACGGGGCGGCGCGCGGGCGGGGTGCGCGCGCTCGGGCTCAAGGGTGAGCTGGTGGGCGCGGTGGAGCTGTCGCCGTCCGGGCGCACGCTCGTCGTCGTGACGGCGAAGGGCGCGAAGGCGTGGGAGACGCGCTCGGGCCGTCCGGTGCGGAGCCTGGCCTTCGCCAAGCCGTTCGACCTGATCGACGAATGGGCCGGCGTGGTCTTCCGCACCGAGGACACGCCCGTGGTGGTCGGCCCCGACACGGGCCTGCGGTGGGACCTGCGCACGGGCGCGAGCGGGCCCTCGCGGGTGCGCGACGGCACGGTCTTCAGCCAGGACGGACGCTGGCGGGCCGAGGAGACCGGCGTGCCCGACCCTGATCGGGTGCGGCTGACCGGGCGCGGGCGGGTGGAGGAGCTCGGCGACCTCGACGGCGCGGGCACGCAGGGCGGCTGGAACAAGGGCGCCCCGGTCTTCAGCGGCGACGGGCGGCTGGTGGCCACCGTGGCGGAGGAGAGCGTCCAGTTCTGGCGGATGTCCGACACCCAGTTGCTCGCCTCGGTGCCGGTCAGGGGCGAGGCGGAGGAGGCGTCGCGGCCGGCCGGCGGCTTCGACGGCACGACCTTCCGCTACCTGCAGGCCGACCAGGTCTTCTCGCTCGACGTCGCCGACCTGCGCGGCGAGCCGGTCAACCCGGTGGAGGTGGCGCAGCTGGCGCCGGGCGGGGCCAGGATGGCGATCGGCGGTCTGGACGACGGCGTACGGATCCGGCGGGTGTCCGACGGCAGGTCCGAGGGCGGGGCGCTGGAGCTGGAGACGGCCCACTTCAGCCCGGACGGCCGCCTGATGGTCAGCACCGACCTGGGCGGACGGCGGGTGACGGTGGTGGAGGACGGCACGGTCCACACCTTCAGCCCGGACGCGAAGCTGGGGCCGGACCTGGTCTCCGTCAGCCCGGACGGCTCCCTGCTCGCCCTGTCGATGACCTCGCCGGGGTTCAAGCGAAAAGATGACTATCTGGTTCAGGTCTGGGACTGGCGGACCCGCCGGATGCTGTGGCAGTTCAGGCACGACGGTCAGCCGCTCACGACCTTCTCCCCCGACGGCCGGCGGCTGGCCCTGGGCGGGCGGCAGGTGACGGTGATGGACGTCGCCACCGGCAACCCGATGGGCCCGCCGTTCGGCGGCAGCGGCAGGGACAGCGCCGTCGTCGGCCTGCACTTCGACCGCGCCGGCGACACCCTGTTCGTGATCGACTCCCGTGAGCGCATGACCGGCTGGGACCTGGCCACCTGGCGGCGTACGGGCGCGGTCTCCACCGGCGTCGGCGCGATCAGCGCGCGCTCGCCCCGCGAGGACGTGATCGCCGCCTGGACCACCGCAGACGGCAGGATCCGCCTGTACGACCCGGTCAGCGGCACCGAGCTCGCGACGCTGCGCGACACCGGCGGCGCCATGGACCCCCAGGTGCGCGAGGTGCTCTCGCTGGCCTTCAGCGCCGACGGCTCCACCCTGCTGACACTTGACCGCGACGGCCACCTGAACGAGCACCCGGTCGCCCCCGCCAAGGTCGCCGCCGCCGTCTGCGCCCGCGCCGGCCGCTCGCTCAGCGAGGCGGAATGGCGGACCTACGTGAATCCGGGACTCCCCTACACGAAAGGCTGCTCCTAGGATCACGTCATGCGATACGACGAGGTGGACGGTATGCGGTTCGCGGTCTTCGGATCCGGGCCGAAGCTGATCGTCGCGGTGCACGGCATCACCGCCTCGCTGATGGCGTGGAACGCGGTGGCCGCGCACCTGCCGCCGGAGTGGTCACTGGTCGCGATGGACCTGCGCGGGCGCGGCCACAGCGCGGACCTGCCCGGCCCCTACGGTCTTGACCGGCACGCCGAGGACGTGCTGCGGGTGGCCGGCCACGTGGGCGCCGGTCCCGGCGCGGTGCTGACCGGGCATTCGATGGGCGCGTACGTGGCGGTGCTGGCGGCGGCGCGGCGCGCGTTCGAGCGAGTGGTGCTGGTGGACGGCGGGCTGCCGTTCCCGCCCCTGGCGCCGGGGGCGGACGTGGACGCCGAGATCGAGGCCACGCTCGGCCCGGCGATCGCCCGGCTGAGCCGGACGTTCGCGTCGGCGGACGACTACGTGGCCTTCTTCCAGGAGCATCCGGCCTTCGCCGGCCACTGGACGCCCGCGGCCGAGCAGTACGTCCGCTACGACCTGACCGGGCCCGAGGGGGCGCTGCGCTCGCGGGCCGCCGGTACGGCGGTGCGCGAGGACGGCCGGTGGATGCGGCTCAAGGGGGCGGAGATCGGGTCGGCGCTGGCCGCGATCGAGGCGCCGGTGACGTTGCTGCGGGCGCCGCGCGGGCTGCTCGACCAGGAGGTCGGGATGCTGCCCGGCCCGCTGGCCGCGCACTGGGCGCAGCGGGTGCCGGGACTGCGCGACGAGCTGGTGCCGGACTGCAACCACTACACGATCATGTTCGACGAGCGGTGCGCGGCGCTGGTGGCCGCCCGCCTGTCAGGGGTACGGCCGGGCCGTACCCCTTGACGGGTCAGCGTGGAGCGATCCACGTGGCGCGCGCGGCGGCGACCAGGGTGCCGTCGCCGTCGTAGATGGCGCTCTCGCCGAAGAGCTTGCGGCCCTCGCGGCCGGTGGCGCGTCCGACGATCGAGTAGGTGCCGTCGGGGTAGACCCGGCGGTGGATCTGTACGGCCAGCCGTCCGAGCAGGGCCGACTCGCCGGGGCCGAAGTGCGCCCAGCCGGTGACGCAGTCGAGGGCGGCGCCGACGACGGCGTCGGGCACGCCGTCCGGGCCGGCGACGTTGTACGGCACCCGCCAGCCGGCCGCCACCAGGTCGGTGCCCTCGACCGGGCCGGGGTAGATCCGCAGGCCGTCGCCGGGGGCGCGCAGGCCGCAGACGAAGCACTCGGGGAAGGCGTGGCCCTGCCAGCCGGGGAATCCGGCCTCGGCGCGGGCGGCGTCGGCGAAGCGCACGTACTCGGGGGCCTTCAGGTCCTCGTGCACGGGGATGGCCTCGACCAGCAGCTTGTCGCCGTGGGAGAGCGAGGCGGTGTTGGCCACGTGCTCCAGGCGCAGTTCGGTCTCCACGGGGGTGGGTGCGTGGAGGGTGACCTCGACGGCGTTGCCTCGGCCTCCCAGAGCTTCGGCGACCGTACCGGCCAGCCAGCCTCCGTTGACGATCCCCTGGGGACCCTGGAAGCGCTCAGGAACGGTCAAAACAGTCTGCAGAGCAGCCGTCGTCATGCGTCATCCTCCTTCATCGCGATATAACGCCCACGCCAGAAAGTTCATTTCAAACAGACCTATTTTAGGGTGTCTTGCCTGGGCCATTGCGCTCGCCCCAGGCCGACCGGGGACCCCTGGTGTGCGGAACATCCGGAAAGGTCCGTAATATACGGACCTCATTGAGACGGATGTGACTCGGGGGTCACCTGTGAGACTACCCGGCCGCGGCCGGGTCGCAGCTGACCCGTCGTACCCCTAGGAGATCCCACCCGATGACCGTCAGCCGCCGGACCCTGCTCAAGACCGGCGCGGGACTGCTGCCCGCCGCCGCGCTCGTCACCCGCCCCGCGCAGGCCGCGCCCGTGCCCGTCGTCGAGGCGAACGGCGTCGCCCCGTCGCAACTGGCCGGGTTCGACAACCTGATGAAGAAGTTCGTCAAGGACCGCAACATCTCGCAGTCCCAGCTGGCGATCATGAAGAACGGCCGGATCGTGCTGGCACGGGCCTACCGCTACAACGACGGCTCCCGCGCGGTGCCCGCGATCACGCCGACGTCGCCGATGCGCATCGCGAGCCTCAGCAAGAACATCACCGCCGCCGCGATCATGCGGCTGGTCCAGGACGGCAAGCTCACCCTGTCGGCGAAGGTCGCGCCGCTGCTCGGCCTGTCCACCACCACCGACCCGCGGCTGGCCCAGGTGACCGTGCTCCGGCTCATCCACCATCTGGGCGGCTGGGACCGCGACGTCTCCAAGGACCAGCTCTGGCTCGACCACACCATCGCCGCCGCCCTCGACGTGCCGCTCCCGATCGGGCACGCCGAGATCATGAAGTACGGCTCGCAGCGCCGCCTCGACCACGACCCCGGCACCAAGATGGTCTACAGCAACTACGGCTACATGCTGCTTGGCCGGATCATCGCCAAGGTCTCCGGCCAGTCCTACGAGTCGTACGTGCGCACCAAGCTCCTCGCGCCGCTCGGCATCACCCGGATGCGGCTCGGGCGCAGCCTGCGCGCCCAGGCGTTCCCCGGCGAGGCGCTCTACGAGTCGAAGTACACCAACAAGAGCGTCGTGGACGACTCGGGCAAGGTCCTGCCCTACCCGTACGGCGGGTTCAACATGCCCAACCAGGACGCCAACGGCGGCTGGCTGGCCTCCGCCGTCGACCTCGTGCGCTGGACGCTGGCCATGGACCGGCCCGGCAAGGTGCTCAGCTCGGCCTCGATCGCCCGGCTCATCGCCAAGCCGGAGACCGGGATCAACGAGTACGGCTCCTGGTACGGCGGCGGCATCTGGGTGCGCCAGGTGCCCGGGAACATCAACACCTGGCACAACGGCTCGATGCCGGGCACCTACACCTACCTGTGCCGGATCCAGAACGGCTTCAGCTACGCCGCCTGCTTCAACCGGCGCGAGGAGCAGGGCTCGCCCGACTTCGACGGATTCTCCGAGCAGATGAACAAGGTCCCGGTGAGCTCGTGGCCCACCGGGGACCTCACGTCGCGCTACTTCTAGAAGCTCGTGGTCACCGCCGCCCCGGTGAAGGCGGCGGTGCCGTACAGGCTGACGTAGTGGTAGCCCGCGGGCGGGTTGGTGACGGTGAGCGTGTGCGTGTTGCCGGCGCCGGTCGCCCGCTGGGTGTAGGAGCCGGTCGTGGCCCACGACGAGGAGCTGTAGTAGAGGTCGGCGTCACCGGTGCCGGCGTCGCTCTTGATGGTGAGCTTCGCCGTACCGGCCGGGACGTGGATGTACAGGTATGCGTAGTTGCCCTGGGTGGCCGACAGGCCGCTGCGGCGGCAGTTCTGGCCGAGCGCCCGCGCGTCCGAGCCGGTGCACTCGGGGACGGGCGGCTCACCGGTGTCGCCGCCGCAGGCTCCGGCCGCGCAGGCCGTCAGCCAGGCGTCGAAGCCGGCGTTGTGGTTCAGCGATCTGAGGTGGGTGCGGGCGGCGTTCCAGTTGCCGGTGCGGTAGTGGCCGAGGACGGTGTTGACGTCCGCGCGGTGCTTTTCGAACATGTAGCGGACCGCGAGGTAGCCCCACCGGTAGACGCGCTGGGTGTCGTGGTCGTAGGTGGTGTCGAAGAGCGTGCTCAGCTGGTACGTGTGCTTGGCCGCCTCCTCGATCGCGGCGTCGTAGACCAGGCGGCGGTAGCCGTAGGAGACGTACTCGGCGAAGCCCTCGATCCACCAGATCGTCGGCGTGCTCACGCCTGCCCCGAAGTCGCCGTGCATGTTGAAGCGGCCGTCGAGGTAGTGCGTGTACTCGTGGTTGAGGTTCCAGATGTGGAACGCCGGGCGCAGCCACTCGGCCTCGTAGGCGATGAACCTGGGCAGGTTCCCGGCGGCCGACGGGTCGCCCTCCAGGTACATGCCGCCGTTGTTGGTGTCGATGCCGAAGATGGCGCCGGCGTAGGTCTGGTAGTCGTCGCTGGAGTCGAAGGCGTTGACCTCCAGCGTCGTGTTGTTGTCACCGGCGACCGGGCCGTTGTCGGCGGCCAGGTTGTGGAAGTAGGCGTCCTGGCCGCTCAGGCTGGAGCACGTGCCGCTCAGCTCGGCCGCGCTCATCTGCTGGGCGCGGATCCTGAGCGTGGGGCCGCAGGTGTGCCGCACGGGCAGGGCGGCGGCGGTCAGGCGGTTCTGCAGGTCGCAGATGTCGTAGAAGGCGCAGTTGGCGCGGTCGTAGAAGTCGGCCATCTCGGCCACGCCCACCCAGAGCTTGGCGGTCGGGCCGGTGATCCGCGAGCGCTGCAGCAGGTCGCGCAGCATCGGGCGGACCGTCGCCTTGAGCTGGGCGTGCTGCACGAAGCGGGCCAGCTCGCGGCCGGCGTTGCCGGTCAGGTAGGCGCGCTCGGTGCTCAGCAGGTTCAGGTGCCTGACCGCGAAGTCGCGCAGCGTGGTCAGCGTGCTGGGGTCGTTCTGGACGGCGGTGACGAACTCCGGCAGCTGGTGGCCGCGGAACAGGACGGTGTAGACGCTGTTGACCGCGTTCACCATGTACCACGAGGCGTCGTAGGAGCTGTTGTAGGCGGTCAGCAGGCGGCGTACGACGGGGAGGTAGCGTGCGTTCTCCTGGGCGCTGTCGATCAGGATGACCGCCTCGCCGAGCACCTCGCCGTTGGCGTCGCTGACCGTGCCGGACCGGGAGTTGTTGTGGAAGGCGTCGAGCCCGCCGCGGATGGCGGTCCTGAGCGCGGCGCCGTACTGGCCGACGTCCTGCGGGTAGTACCACTGCACGTAGTAGCCGGCGCGCAGGTACAGGACGAGCTGGAGCGTCTTGGTGCTGTTGTCGCCGGGGTAGGCGGCGGCGGTGTCGCGCAGGGCGTTCGCGATCGTCACCATCTGCGGCTCCTGGAAGGCCGCGCGGGCCCGGGAGCCGGTGAGCGAGAAGAGCCCGTTGAGACAGCTCATGTCGGCGGCCTTGACGGCGGTGACGAGGGCGGCTCCGGTGCGGCCCTCGACATCGCAGGCGGCCAGCGACCTCTGCTGCTGGGCGGGCTCGTCGTAGTCCTGCTTGAGCTGGTCCGTGGTGGCCGGGAGGGGCGGGCGCACATCGGCCTTGAGGGGTTCGTCCTGCTGGTGCCGGGCTTCGGTGGCTTCGGTGGCCGGACGGGGGGCCGGGTCGGTGCGGGGGGCGGGCTCCGTGCGGGCGGGCTCCGTGCGGGGGGCGAGGTCCGTGCGCTGGGTGACGGTCTGCTGGGCGGGCGTCTGGGCATTGGCGGGTACGGCGAGGCCGCCGAGCACCAGCCCGGCCGCCACGAGTAAGGATCCTGCGACTCGCATCGCATACTCCTGAGTTGGGGGGGGTGGGTAATGTGATATGTAAAATTTCACATTGCGCATGCGCGAATCAAGACCAAACCTCACGTAAAATCCGGCGCCCACGCCGAGACGACGGAGGCGGATCCCGGTGGGACCGATCCCGCCTGGTACGTTGCGCGGCGTGGTTACTTGCGCGGTACTGGACGACTACCAGGGCGTCGCCCTGACCCTCGCCGACTGGTCAGGCCTGTCCGTCCGTACCTACCGGGAACGCTTCGCCGGCCATGACGACCTGGTCGCCGCCATCGCCGACTGCGAGGTCGTCGTCATCATGCGCGAACGCACGCCGTTCCCCGCCTCGCTGTTCGCCCGCCTGCCGAACCTGCGCCTGCTGGTGACCTCCGGCATGCGCAACGCCTCGATCGACCTGGCCGCCGCCCGCGAGCACGGCGTCACCGTCTGCGGCACCGCCAGCAGTTCCACCCCGCCCGCCGAACTCACCTGGGCCCTCATCCTCGGCCTCACCCGCCAGATCGCCGTGGAGTCGGCGTCGATACGCGCCAACGGCCCCTGGCAGCAGACGATCGGCACGGACCTCCACGGCAGCACACTGGGCGTGATCGGCCTCGGCAAGATCGGCACGCAAGTGGCCAGGGTGGGACAGGCGTTCGGCATGAACGTCACCGCCTGGAGCGAGAACCTGACGCCAGAGCGAGCAGCGGCGTCCGGCGTGCGATTGGCCACCTCAAAATCGGACCTCCTGGAAACCGCCGACATCGTCTCCGTCCACGTCGTCCTGAGCCCCCGCACCCGCTCGCTGATCTCCGGCCCCGACCTGGCCCGCATGCGCCCCACGTCCTACCTCGTCAACACCTCCCGGGCCGCCATCGTGGACCAGGACGCCCTGATCACCGCGCTGCGAGAGGGCCGGATCGCCGGCGCCGCCCTGGACGTCTTCGACACCGAACCCCTCCCCCACGACCACCCCTTCCGCACCCTCCCCAACGTCCTGGCCACCCCGCACCTGGGCTACGTCACCAGGGGCAACTACACGACGTACTTCAGGGAGGCGGTGGAGGACATCCACGCCTACCTGACCGGCGCCCCCATCCGCCGGCTCTGACCACCCCACCCGCTGGGTGGCAGGATCGGGGGGTGGAATACGACGAGCTGATCGCGCAGGCGCTGACCATGCCCTTCGAGGGCTGGGACTTCGGGGTGTTGCGGGGGCGGATGGTCGAGGACTCCGCGGCTCTGCCCTGGGACTACGTGGAGCTGGTTCGGGGGCGCCTGCCGTACACGGGGACGCTGCTGGATCTTGGGACGGGCGGGGGTGAGCTTCTGGCCTCGCTGGCTCCGCTGCCTGCCCGGACGGCGGCCACCGAGGGGTACGCGCCCAATGTCCCGGTGGCCAGGAAGCGGCTGGAGCCGCTGGGGGTCGAGGTGGTGGAGGTGGGTGATGACGATCGGCTGCCGCTTCCCGACGGGTCGTTCGGCCCACTGACCGCCACCGCCCACCGCTTCGCCCTGACCGCCCACCTCCCCGCCTAACCCACCTGGCCGCCCGCCTTACACCCCCTGACTCACACACCTTTTACGCACTCGGGCCAACGCGTTCGCGCCCCCAGGCTCGCGTCATCAAGGGCTGGCTTCGTGCAGCGCCGCTGCTGGACGGCTATGGGGCGGGGGTGCACGTGCCGGCCGGTCTGGTGGCGGTGTGAGGTTCTCCACCCACGAGCCGCCTTCCAGACCGGCGCCGGCCGTACCCCCGGCTCCCGACGCCAGGACCGGCCTGGCCCAAGGGCCGGCGGAGCCGCTAGACGGCTGTGGCCGTCACCACGCTTGACGCTGTCAGCGCGTGCACGCCGTCGGCGTCGGTGCGGTCGGCGAGGTTGGCGCGGACCGCGTCCAGCAAGGCGGTACGCCGCTCGCCCCCCAGCCCGGCCACCTCGGGCCCCACAGCCGAGAACGAGAACAGGCACGACAGCGCCTCGGCCCCACCGGCCACCGTGACCGGCACCGTCCACCGGTCCAGCCGCACCTGCCCGAACCCGGCGAAGGCGACCAGGTCGGCGACCTCCTCGCCGCCCAGCGACCACGGTTCCTCGAACAGCGCCGCCGCCTCCGCCCCCAGCACGGAGGTGAGCGCGGCGTGCAGGGCCTGGAAGAGCGGGTTGCGGTCCAGGGGCAGCCAGGTGGCGATCGCGAGCCGCGCCCCCGGCCGCAGCGCGCGGCGCAGTTCGGCGACGGCGGCCCGGCGGTCGGGCACGTACTGGAGCACCTGCTGCATGGTGACCAGGTCGAACGCCTCGTCCGAGACGTGGAGTGGCGCGGCGCCGCACTCGACGTACTGGATGGCGGCGCTGCCCGCCGCGGGCGGCTCCTCCTTGGCGAGGGCGAGCATGCCGGCGCTGATGTCGGTGCCGACGACGGCTCCCGTGGGGCCTACGGCGGCGGCCAGGAGGCGGGCGACCGTACCGGGGCCGGTGCCGACGTCGAGGGCCCGTGCGCCGGGGGCGGGGGCGAGGGCGCCGACGAGCGCGTGGCCCCACGGCTCGAAGATCCCGGGCATGAGGATCTCTTTGTACGGGCGGACGGGGCGGGTGTCGGTCAGCTCGGGCGGGGTGGCATAGACGGTGGTGGTGGAGCGGGTGCGCTCCAGGGTGTCGGCCAGGAAGTCGACCTCGTCGGGAGTGTTGTACAGGTAGAACGAGGCGCGCACGGCGGCGGGGATGCCGAAGCGGCTGCAGGCGAGCTGGGCGCAGTGGTGCCCGGAGCGTACGGCGATGCCGGCCTGGTCGAGGGCGGTCCTGACCTGCTGGAGCGGTACGCCGTCCAGGACGAAGGACATGAGCGGCAGCCGGTCGGCGGTGTTCTCAGGGCCGATGAAGCGGATGCCGGGGACCTGGGCGAGCCGGTCGAGCGCGTACTCGATGAGGGCCTGGTCGTGGGCGGCGATGGCGTCCATGCCGAGGGAGTCGAGGTAGTCGCAGGCGGCGCCGAGCCCGACGGCCTGGGCGACCGGCGGCGTGCCCGCCTCGAAGCGCAGCGGCGGCGGCGCGTAGGCCATGGCGTCGAGAGTGACGGTCTCGATCATCTCGCCGCCGCCCAGGAAGGGCGGCAGTTCGGCGAGCAGGTCGTACTTGCCCCACAGGACTCCGATGCCGGTGGGCCCGCACATCTTGTGCCCGGAGAACGTGACGAAGTCGGCGCCGAGCGCGTTCACGTCGATGCCCAGGTGCGGCACCGACTGGGCGGCGTCGACCACGAGCAGCGCGCCCACCTCGGCGGCGCGGGCGGCGATGGGCGCGATGGGGTTGACGGTGCCGAGGATGTTGGAGGCGTGGACGACGGCGACCAGCTTGGTGCGCTCGGTCACCCGTTCTTCGAGCGCGGACAGGTCGAGGCGGCCGTCGTTCGTGATGCCCAGGTAGCTGATCTTCGCGCCGACCCGCTCGGCGAGCAGCCGCCACGGGATGAGGTTCGAGTGGTGTTCCATCTCGGTCACGACGATCTCGTCGCCGGGGCCGATGCGGTGCTCGCCGGCGGCCCACATGAGCGAGTTGGACAGCAGGTTGACGGCTTCCGTCGCGTTCTTCGTGAACACGATCTCCTCGCTGCGCCGCGCGCCGACGAAGGCGGCCACCTTGCTGCGGGCGCCCTCGTACAGCTCGGTGGCCTCGACCGCGAGGCGGTAGACGCCCCGGTGGACGTTGGCGTTGGAACGTGTGTAGTAGGCGTTGAGCTGGTCCAGCACCGCCGCGGGTTTCTGCGTGGTCGCCGCGCTGTCCAGGTAGACCGGTGGGCGGGAGCCGTCAGCGGCCGGGTCGAAGAAGGGGAATGACTTCCGAATCGTTTCGACGTCCAGTAGCCCCATCGTGATCTCCTTCTGCCGAAAGGTGTAGGGGCAGTCTGGGCACGGGAGATCGGGCTAGATCCAACTGCTGTTGTACGGCAGGCGATCCTTTCCACGGTAACCCGGATCCGGCCCCGCGGAACCGGCAGCAAGTGGCCGCCCTTCCTGGCCGCCGGGAGCCGCGGGGCGCCGCCGGATCCTCGCCTACGGTGAAATCATGACCAGCGACTTCATGGTCGACGGAGCCAGGATCATGGCCGTACGCCGCTCGCGCGGCATCTCGCGGCGGATCCTGGCGAACCTCGTGGGCTGCAGCGAGGAGTGGCTGCGCCTCATCGAGAACGGCGCCCGGCCGCTGGACCGGCTGTCCACCATCCTGCGCATCGCCGACGTCCTGCGCATCAGCGACCTGTCGGAGCTGGTCGGCGGCGACGTGGCGCTGCCGGCGATGGGCGCGCAGGGCGAGTACGACGAGATCGGCCACGCGCTGCTCTACCCCAGGCGCCTGTCCGGCGAGCCGGGCGAGAGCGCGCACCGGATCGCCCGCCACGTCTCGGCCGCGTGGGACGTCTGGCAGCGTTCGCCGCGCCGCTACTCGGAGGTGCGCAGGCGCCTGCCGGAGCTGCTGGTGATGGCAGAGACGGCGCCGACGGACGAGGAGCCCGCGGCGGCCGGGCTCACGCAGGTCTACCGGCTGTTCTCCACGTTCCTGCGCGGCTGCGGCCAGCACGCGCTCGCGCTGCTCGCCGCCGACCGGGGCGTGGCCGCCGCCGGGCGCGCGGGCGACCCGCTGCTGTCGGCGGTGGCGCGCGCGGAGCTGGCCGAGGTCCTCATCCACCTGCGCAGGTACGGCGACGCCCGCCAGCTCTGCCTGGCCGCGATCGACGGCGTCGGGCAGGCGGGGCCGTCCGCGATCGCGGTGGCCGGAGGCTGCTACCTGACCGCGGCGCAGGCCGCCGCCGAGGAGAACGACGTCCCGCACACGGAGGAGCTGCTGCATCGCGCCAGGAAGATCGGCGAGTCGCTGGGCGAGGACCGCGACGACCTGCACGCCCCGTTCGGCGCGGCCGAGGTGGAGGCGCAGGCGGTGGCCGTGGCGGTGCGCCTGGGACGTTACCGGCAGGCCATCCGCCTGTCCGGCGGGATCGACGCCGCCCGCCTGCGCGCCAGGGACCGCCAGGCCCGCTACTTCCTGGCGCTGGCCAGGGCCCACTCGATGGAGCGCGACGCGGCCGGCGCCACGGCGATGCTGCGCAGGGTTCTGGACGGCTGCCCCGAGGAACTGACCTACAACCCGCAGGCCGCCCGTGTCATGGAGCAGCTTCGCCTGGTCGACTGCGCCACGACCCGCGGCGAACTGCGCGAGATCACGCTGTCGACACGGCTCAGAAGAGCGTCCCCCGCTCGAAGTCGAGCAGGTAGCGCTTGACGGGCAGCCCGCCCCCGTAACCGGTCAGGTCGCCGTTGGCGCCGACGAGCCGGTGGCAGGGGACGATGATGCTGACCGGGTTGTGGCCGTTGGCCAGCCCGACCGCGCGGGCCGCGCTGGGCGGGCGGCCGAGCCGTTGCGCCAGCCCGCCGTAGGTGAGGGTCTCGCCGTGCGGGATCTCCATGAGCGCCGTCCAGACCTCTTTCTGGAACGGCGTGCCGACGAGGTTCATCGGCAGGTCGAAGACCTTCAGGTCACCGGCGAAGTACGCCTGGAGCTGGGCGGTCACCTCGCCGAAGGGTTCGGGGTCCGGGTGACCGAAGAACTCCTCCGGCGGCCGGTAGCGCTGCTCGTGCATGTAGAGGCCGGTCAGCAGCCCGTCGAGGGCGACCAGCGTGAGCGGCCCGACGGGGCTCTCGATGATGGTATGCGTGCGGATCATGGCATCTGCCAGCGTTTCATACTTTGCGGCGGCGGTAGGCCTTCTGCTGGCAGGCCCGCGAACAGTAGGCGCGGGGCCGTCCGGTCTCGGCCGGATCGATCACCTTTCCACAGACTGCACATCGAGTTTCGTCACGCACTTCATCACGGATGAGTGTCTCGATCCCGTCGAGCACCCGCCGCAGCCCGAACTCGAACGGGTCGAGCGGCTCGTCGAAGCCGCCTTCCTCGTAGATGCGGGTGAGCGTGGGATAGCGGTCGAGGTGCTGGTAGAGCGAGTCGCGCGCGCCCCACCACTCGTCGTGGCCGACGCCGGTCCGCCGCTCGACCTTCGCCGTCTCGACGACCTCGCGGGCCGCGCTCTCCACGAAGGCGCCGACCAGCCCCACCACCGCCACCACTTGGGCCGGCGGCAGCCCGGTCGCCGCCATGATCGTCAGCGCGGACTCGAAGGACGCGATGGCGTTCGGCCCCGGCACGTGCCGCACGCCCGCCGACTCCAGCAGCCACGGATGGCGCCGGTAGAACTCCAGGCCCGAGCGCGCCCACTCCTCCGTGTCCGCCCGCCACCCGCGCGGCGGGCCGAGGTCCGGCTCGTCGCCCAGCACGCTGTCGCGCATGAGGTCCACGAGCTCGGCCTTGCCGGGAACGTGACGATAGAGCGACATCGTGGTGTAGCCGAGCCGCTCGGCCACCCGCCGCATCGACACCGCCGCCAGCCCCTCGGCGTCGGCGATCTCGATCCCGGCGCGCACGATGCGCTCCAGGTTGAGCCCGCCGCGCCCCTGGGCGCCCCACAGCAGTTCCGTGCTGCGCTCCGGATCGGCCACCTCTTGACTCCTCTCCCTGTCTATGCTGTATACCAGAAGTGTACACCGCATACTTGAAGGGACTTCTTATGATCTTCGTCGACCCCTCCGGCGACGACTCGGGCCCCGGCACGATCGAGCGCCCCTTCGCCACCCTGGAACGCGCCCGCGCCGCCGGCGGCGTGATCACCCTCCGGGCCGGCGTCCACCGGCTGACCGAGACGCTCCGGCTGACCGAGGCCGACTCCGGGATCGTCCTTCAGGCCCACGGGTACGGCACCGCCGTACCGGAAAAGGTGGTCGTCAGCGGCGGCACGCCGATCACCGGCTGGCAGGAGGGCGACGGCGGCGTGTGGCGGGCGACGGCGCCCGCCACCCCCGTGCGCCAGCTCTACGTCGGCGGACGCCGCGCCGAGCGCGCCTCGCTCTCACTCGCCGAGACGGCGATCACCGCCACCGAGACCGGCTACGTCCTGGAGCAGGCCGTGGACTGGCCGGGCGCGGTCGAGTTCGTCTACCGAGGCGCCTACCCCTGGTCGGAGGCGCGCATCCCGGTGGCGTCGATCGCGGGCACGAGCATCACCATGGCTCAGCCCGCCTTCGGCTGGGCGCGGAAGCTCTACCACTCGATCATCACCTGGGAGGGCGGCGGCGAGCACTACGCCGTGGACGCGCCGACCGCGGCGGAGAACAGCCCCGCCTTCCTGACCCCGGGCACGTTCGCGGTGAGCGACGGCGTGCTCCACTACCTGCCGCTGCCCGGCGAGAGCCTGGACGACGTGGTGGCGCCGGTCCTGGAGACGCTCGTGCACGCCGGCGGGGTACGCGGCGCGGCCTTTCGCGGCATCACCTTCGCCGAGGCGGCGTGGACCCGGCCGAGCGGGCAGGAAGGCTTCCTCCACTACCACGGCAACGGCTTCTACGCGGGCGGCGACCTCCAGGTCGTCACGTTCGACGGCGGCCAGGTCACCGTGCCGGGCGACCCGGCCGACATCCCCGGCAACGTGGTCGTCGACGGCGCCTCGGACGTGCGCGTGGAGGGCTGCCGGTTCACCCGGCTCGGCGGCGTGGCGCTGGAGTTCCGCGGCGCCGGGGCGCGCAACATGCTGCTCGGCAGCGAGATCGACGAGGTGGCGGGCGGTGGCGTGGTCATCCGCGACGGCGCCCGCGAGCACCGGATCGAGCGCACCCGCCTGCGCCGCGTCGGCCTCGACTACCACGGCTCCCCCGCGATCCTGATCGCCGGAACCGAGTCCACGGTCGTTGCGCGCAACGACGTCGGCGAGGTGCCGCACAACGGCATCGTCGTCAACGCGGGCCGCGGTACCCAGGTGCTCGGCAACCTGATCCACGACACGATGCAGGTGCTGGCCGACGGCGGCGGCCTGTACGTCTCCGGCCCCCAGGGCTCCTCCTACGCCAGCGGCGCCCTGATCCGCGGCAACGTGATCAAGGACACGATCACGCCGTACAACTACGGCCTCTACACCGACTACGGCGCGGCCTGGGTGACCGTGCAGGGCAACGTGGTGCACCGGGCCGACAACGCGGTGGTGCTGGAGGTGTCGCCGCCGCTGGAGCACGTGGCGTTCATCGGCAACTTCTGGGACGCCGACCCGGGCGAGCCGCCGAAGGGCGTGACGCTGTCCGACAACACCGTGCTCGGTGAGGGTGCGCTGGAGTCCGACCCGGCGGTGGCCGACATCGTGGCGGGCGCCGGGATCTAGGCGGCCAGCGCCTCGTGCCAGCGGGCCGTGTCGGTGTACTGGTGCAGCCGGGAGATCCGGCCGTCGGCCACCCGCCACAGGTGGACGAACTCGGCCTCGTACTCCCGGCCCGTGGCCCGTGCGCGGCCCCGGTAGCGCCCGGTGACCACGACCGTCCCGTCGGCGGTCTCCTGCCAGGTCTCGTCGTAGGGCGCGGTGTCGTACTCCGCGAACACCGCGCCCCACACCCGGGTCAGCGCCTCCGTCGGCCCGCTGAAGTGGCCGCCGGCGCCGCACGGCATGCCCGGCGCGGTGCGCGCCTCGAAGCCCGGATGCAGCAACGCCAGGATCGCGCCCCCGTCGGCGGCCTGCGCGGCGCTGTAGAAACCCTTGACGACCTGGCTCGCGGCGGACATGCCTGCCCCTCAATTAGATGGTAAATTCTAGAACCTCTCCACTAATACCATCGAAGGGCGAGCGTGGGAAGACCGGCGAAATTCACCCAGGACCAGATGCTGGACGCCGCGCTGGCCATCCTCGGCGCCGACGGCCCCGCCGCCGTCACCATGGCCGCCGTCTCGGCGCGCACCGGCGCTCCGATCGGATCCCTCTACCACCGCTTCGCCTCCCGCGACCTGCTGCTGGCCAGGCTGTGGCTGCGGTGCGTGGACAGTTTCCAGGAGGGCTTCATCGCCGCCATGGCCGATGACGACGTCGAGGCGGCCGCCCTGCACACGCCCCGCTGGTGCCGCGTCAACCCCGCCGCGGCCGCGGCCCTGCTCCTGCACCGCAGGGAAGACCTGGCCGCCCGGTGGCCGGATCAGCTGGGACCCGAACTGGCGGAGGTGAACCGGCGGACGGCCGGCGCCGTCGACGCCTACCTCGCGCGCCACCCCGGCGCGGACCGGCAGCACCTGATGTTCGTCCTGGCCGACGTCCCCTACGGCGCCGTCCGCCGTCATCTCCTGGCCGGGCGCCCCCCTCCCCCGGAGCTGGACGCCCTCATCCTGACCACCTGCCGGGCCGTCCTGGCCGCGGGTTAGACCTCCTCGCGCCAGCGGCTGGTGATGGGCAGGCGGCGGTCGCGGCCGAAGTTCTTCGGGGTGATCTTGGGGCCGGGCGGATACTGGCGGCGCTTGTACTCGGCCAGGTCGACCAGCCTGATGATCCTGGTGACCAGCGCCGGATCGTGACCGGCGGCGATGAGCTCGGCCGAGCCCATGTCCTTCTCCACGTAGTCGTCCAGCAGCCGGTCCAGCACCTCGTACGGCGGCAGCGAGTCGGTGTCGCGCTGGTCGGGGCGGAGTTCGGCGCTCGGCTCCTTGGTGATGGAGTTCTCGGGGATGGGGGCCGGCGCGTCCATCGCGAACAGCGGGCTGTGATGGGCGTTGCGCCAGCGGGCCAGCTCCCACACCATCGTCTTCGGCACGTCCTTGATGGGCGCGAAGCCGCCGGCGGAGTCGCCGTAGAGGGTGGAGTAGCCGGTGGCCAGCTCGCTCTTGTTCCCGGTGGTCAGCACCAGGTGGCCGTGCTCGTTGGACAGGCCCATGAGGATCATGCCGCGTACCCTGGCCTGGAGGTTCTCCGCGGCCAGGCCGGACAGCTCGATCTCCTTCTCGAAGCCGTTGACGATGTCGCCGATGGGCACGACGCGCGAGTGGACGCCCTGCCGCCGCACGAGCTCTTCCGCGTCGCCGATGGAGTGCTCGGAGCTGTAGCGCGAGGGCATGAGCACGACGTGGACCCGCGAGGGGCCGACGGCGTCGGAGGCGATGGCCGCGGTCAGGGCCGAGTCGATGCCGCCCGACAGGCCGAGGATGACCGACTGGAAGCCGTTCTTGGCCACGTAGTCGCGTACGGCCAGCACCAGCGCGTGGTAGACCTCGGCGGGCGCGTCGAGCGGCGCGGCCAGCGGCGCCGGGACCGGCTCGTAAGGGGCGAGCGGCTCGCCCGACAGCACGAACCGGTCGACGGTGATCGTGGAGCCGTCGCCCGCGTCGTAGGCGACCTGCGAGGGCGGCGCGTCGGACACGGCCAGCTCCAGGTCCACCACGAGCAGGTCCTCCTGGAACTGCGGCGCCCGCGCCACCAGCGCGCCCGTCGCGTCGACGACCAGCGAGTCGCCGTCGAAGACCAGCTCGTCCTGCCCGCCGACCTGGTTGACGTAGACGAGCGGGCAACCGGCCTCGCGCGCGCGCCGCGCGCACAGCTCCAGCCGCACGTCGTCCTTGTCCTTCTCGTACGGCGAGGCGTTCGGCGCGACCAGCAGCCCGGCCCCCGCCTGCCCGACGACGGCCACGGGCCCCCCGTCCTGCCAGAGGTCCTCGCAGACCGCGACGGCCACGTCGACCCCGTGCAGCCGGAAGATCGGCAGCCGGTCGCCGCGGACGAAGTAGCGGTACTCGTCGAAGACGCCGTAGTTGGGCAGGTGGTGCTTGGCCGTACGGTAGACGACCTCGCCGCGGTGCAGCAGCGCGGCGGCGTCGAGCGGCGCGCCCTTCGGCCGGCCGGCCCGCGGCGCGAGCCCGGCGCGGTCGACGTAGCCGACCAGCACCGGCAGTTCGCCGAGCCCCTCCGCGGCCAGGCGGGCCGCCGACTCCTCCAGCGTGCGAATGCTGGCCTCCACGAAGGAGGTGCGGAGCACGAGGTCCTCGACGGGATATCCGGTGAGGAACATCTCGGTGAAGACCGCCAGGTGGGCGCCGCGCCCGGCCGCTTCGCGGGTCCACGCGAGCAGTTTGCCGGCGTTGGCGGACAGGTCGCCGACCGTCGGGTTCGTCTGGACGAGCGCGATGCGCAGTTGAGCCACGTGACCAGCCTAGTCTGCGTCGCTTTCGTACCTGCGGAAGCGTTCCTCTGCCGGGATGTCCCTGGCTCTAGGCCGCCAGGGCGCTTCTGCGGCGGACGGCGGGCCCGAGGGCGATCATCCCGGCGGCCGAGAGGATGCCGACGCCGCCGAGCGTGAACCACAGCGCGCCTGCGCTCACGCCGAGCAGCGCGCTGCCGGCCAGCGGCGCGAGCACGGTCGAGACCGACCAGGCGAAGCCGAACAGCCCGGAGTAGCGTCCGCGCAGGTGAGCGGGGGCCAGTGCGGCGACGATGGTGCCGACGATGCCCGCGGTCACGATCTCGCCGGCGGTCCAGACGACGATGGTGAACGCGAGCATGGCCACGTTGGTGACGAAAGCCGTGAGGGCAAAGCCGACGGCCATGACGGCCAGCCCGGTGGCCAGCGTGACGGGCGCGTCCAGGCGGCCCAGCCAGTTGGACACCAGCGGCTGGACCACGACGATGAGCACCCCGTTGAGCGCCATGGCCAGTCCGAACTCGCCGGTGCTGAGCCCGACGACCTTGGTCATGGCGACGGGGAGCATGGTGAACGTCTGCGAGTACATGAGCGCGTTGCCCAGCACGACGAGCGTGAAGCCCACCATGACCCGGTCGCGCAGCACCGTGCCGAACCCGCCACCGGTCGTCCCCTCGGCCGGGGGCGGCGCGGTCTCCGGCACCGCCCGCCACACCAGGACGGCGAAGGCCACGCTGGTGGCGGCGTTGATCCAGAACAGCCAGACGAACCCGAGCTCGGCCAGCCAGCCGCCCGCCGTCATGCCCACCGCGTATCCGAGGTTGATCGCCCAGAACAGCAGCCCGTACGCGCGCGGCCGTTCGGCGGGCGGGACCAGGTCGGCCACGAGCGCGTTGGAGGCGGGCCGGTAGGCGTCGATCACGATGCCGAGCACGAACATGGCGGCCAGGATCGACGGCAACGAGGTGCTGTAGCCGAGCCACATCATAGCGGCGGCGGTGGCCAGCATGCCGCCGGCCAGCGTGGCGCGGCGGCCGATCCGGTCGGTCAGCACCCCGGCCAGCAACTGGGAGATCAGCGACCCCGCGCCGAACAGGGCCATCACGAGTCCGGCGGCGGCGACCGACAGCCCGCGCGCCTGGGTCAGGTAGACGCCGGTGAACGGCAGCACCATGGTGCCGAGGCGGTTGACGAGCGTACCGCTCCACAGGGCCCAGAAAGGCCTGGGCAGCCCGCCGACCTTCGATCGCAGGAAGGACGGCTTCTCGGCAAGTGCATTAGTCACCCCCAGAGCATGAAATATCCGCTTTTGGGGCTCCAACGATTTAGGGCACACTAAAACCTATGGGAGTGGCCTGGAAGCTGAAGAGCGAAGACGTCGCCAGGATCCGTTTCGGCTTCTCCCCGCTGTGGGAACTCGTGGCCAGCCTGCGCACGCTCCAGGACCCCGCCCGCCAGCTCGTCCACCTGCCGTGGATCAAGGCGGTCCGCCCCCGCCTGGCCCAGCTCGACATGGACGAGCTCTTCGCGCTCGTGCCCGCCGAGGGCTACCTCGCCGACTTCCTCACGCCGCCGCCCGACACCCCGCTGCCCGACTTCGCGCAGGAACTCGACCGGGTACGGCGCACGCCGCCCGAGACCGCCGCCCAGGAGGCGTCCAAGGTCGCGAACGTCGACCGGGCGGTGACCGAACGTTTCCGCGCCGACCCCGCCGCCGGCCTGCGGCGGACCGCCGACGCGCTCCAGGCGTACTGGGACGCCTGCTTCGCCGAGTACTGGCCGCGTGTCTACGGCCTGCTCGAACGCGACGTCCTGCGCCGCTCGCGGCAACTGGCCACCGGCGGCGCCCGCGAGCTGTTCGCCTCCCTCGACCCCGCCGTCGTCTGGACCGGCGAGCGGCTGCTCGTCGACCGCCCCTGGTGCGACGACAGCGGCCTGCACGGCGACGGCCTGGTCCTGGTGCCGAGCGCCTTCTACTGGCCGTCGGTCGCCGTGATGACCGCGCCGTACCAGTCGGCGCTCATCTATCCCGTGCTGGGCGTCGGCACCCTGTGGGAGGACGGGCCGCCGCCCGCGCCCGGCGCGCTGGCCGCCCTCATCGGCAGGAGCCGGGCGCAGATCCTGCTCGCGCTGGCCGAGCCGGCGACGACCTCGGCGCTGGCCCGCCGCATGGCGCTCACCGCCGGCGCGGTCAGCCAGCACCTCGGCGTGCTCAGCGACGGCGGACTCGCGGTCGGCATGCGGGTCGGCAAGCAGGTCGTCTACCGGCGCACCTCAACAGGCGACGCGCTGGCTGTCGGCAGCGGCGGGAGCCGGCGTGGGAACGGGTGAGGGGCGGGCGGGGCCGTACAGGAAGACGCCCGTGCGCTGCACCTCGCCGGGAACCAGGTCCAGGTCGTCGACGGTCCTGCGGTGCGCGCGCACGTCGGTCACCCGGAACGCGAACGGGCCGTCGCCCGCGCCGTCGCGCGCCACCCAGTAGCCGTCGGCGCGCCGCCGCAGGTCGCGCCAGTGGCCGTCCACGCGGACCTCGACGCTGCGCAGCGGCCCGCCATGATCGAGCACTTGTACGGCCAGCCACTCCTCGTCCGAGCCCGGCTTCACCACGAAGCCCAGCGACCGCTCCAGCTGCGGATCGGCCCGCGGCGCCGCGCAGGCGGGCCCGTTCAGCAGGTTGACCGTCCACAACACCACGCCCGCCGCGCCCAGCGCCGAGATCGCGCCGAGCCCCCGCCGCCTACGCCGTCTGTGCCGCGCCACATGAGTACATAGTGAAATCGCACGATCACGTTACGTATAGCGTGCCGACTCCAGCAGCCAGTCCAGGTGGGCACGCGGCGCGGCCAGGTAGGCGCAGGCCACCTTGCTGGCGTCGCGGGCCTCCTTGGGCTCCAGCTCGTCGAGCGGCAGCATGCGGGCCGCCGCGCGCATGTCGGCACACCGCTCCTCGACGCGGTCGAGCACCCACGCGGTCGCCGCCCGTTCGTCCAGGTCGAGCTCGTGCACGGCGATGACGACCAGGTTGTGCGCGTCGCCCTGCTCCTTCGGGCGCGAGGCCACGTCGTTGCACCAGGCGATCGTGTCGCTGCACGCCTCCACCAGCTCGCGCCAGGCGTCGCAGGCGTGCACCCAGTCCGGGACCTCCACGCGCAGGCACGGCTCGACCAGGTCGTACAGGTAGGGGCCGACGGTGCCCCTGCGCAGCGCCGGGTACTCCTCGATCGTCGGGATCCGGCCCGTCGCCCGGTTCCTGGCCTCGGTACGGCAGGCGTCGTGCTGGCGCTGCAGCCCCATCGCGAACCTGGCCCGCCACCGGTCGCTCATCCTGGCGCTGGTCACCCGCCACAGATCGGCGAACGCCGACTCCAGCGGATGCTGCGCCGTACCCTGGAGCAGGCC
This sequence comes from Nonomuraea sp. NPDC059023, assembly GCF_042740095.1. Lineage (NCBI taxonomy): Bacteria > Bacillati > Actinomycetota > Actinomycetes > Streptosporangiales > Streptosporangiaceae > Nonomuraea > Nonomuraea sp. NPDC059023. The sequence goes on from NZ_JBHYIO010000003.1 coordinate 440,661, forward strand.
CTGGAAGATCTCCAGCGGGCACGGACCCTCGTCGAGCTCGTCGTCGAAGTGGTAGAGCCACGTCAGCCACTGCGCGAACAACGCCGCCGCGGCCGCGTCGAACTCCGCGAACGCCCGCCCGGCCATCCGGTGGAAGCCCACGCCCGGGTCGGCGCGCAGCCCCGTCCTGCGGGCCCAGTCGAGGACGGCGGCCTCGATCGCGTACACCGACGGATGCATACGGCAGGGCGCGGCCATCGCCGGGACCCGCTCGACCAGCGGCAGCAGCGCCTCGGCCGGACTGCCGCCGCGGCGGGGCGCGGGAAGCACCGGCTTCCTCGCGAGCACGGAACGCAGCGCGTCCCTCATGGAGGCGATCACCATCACAGGGGCCCGAAGAGCCAGTTGCCGCAGGCGTGCGGGTCCTCGCCGGTGTAGTACTCCTTGGCCGCCTCGACCAGGTCGGTCACCGACAGCACCCCCCGCGCGGTGCGGTCGAGGCGGTCGAAGGCCTCGTCCACGTCGTCGTAGGCGGTGCCGAAGGCGCTCAGCATCGTGCGGAACTCGCCCGGCCTGACGAACCCGTCGCCGTCGGCGTCGCAGAGTTCCGCCACCGCCTGGATCGCGGGACGGAAGACCGGCTCGTAGCGCTCCCCGTCGATGAACGCCGCCGCCATCGCCTTGTGGAAGTCCTCCCGGGTCATGCGCGCGTCCACGTCGCGGTCCAGCGCCCCGGACAGGGCGGCCCAGATCCCGTCGAAGCTGTCGACGAGCTTGGTGCCGGTCGCCGAGGTCGGCGACTCGCCGAAGCCCACCAGGATGCGCGCGCCCAGACCCAGAAGGTCCGCACGCTCGATCTCGCCGCCGCCGCTCACGTCGATGTGGTCGAAGGCGCGGTCGAGTTTGTGATTGCGCAGGTCGATAGCCACGAAATGCCTCCCCCGAGACTGATCTGCGTGCTCACATTAGGTGGGCGCGGGTGGTTTGTCAGTGAGCCACGCACCGGAGGGGCACGTAACGTGTGCGAAACACGGACACGGCATCCTGTAAGCGACCACCAATGTCTTCACGAGGGGCTGCCTTGGACCGCCAGCAGGAGTTCGTGCTCCGCACGCTCGAGGAACGCGACATCCGGTTCATCCGGCTGTGGTTCACCGACGTCCTCGGCTTCCTCAAGTCCGTCGCCATCGCCCCTGCCGAGCTGGAAGGCGCCTTCGCCGAGGGCATCGGCTTCGACGGCTCGGCCATCGAGGGCTTCGCCCGCGTCTACGAGTCGGACATGCTGGCCAAGCCGGACCCGTCGACGTTCCAGATCCTGCCCTGGCGCAGCGAGAACCCGGGCGCCGGCCGTATCTTCTGCGACATCCTGATGCCGGACGGCTCGCCCTCCCACGCCGACCCGCGCTGGGTGCTGAAGCGCACGCTCGCCAAGTGCGCCGACATGGGCTTCACCTTCTACACCCATCCCGAGATCGAGTTCTTCCTGCTGAAGAACCGGCCGGTGACCGGGGAGAAGCCGGAGCCGATCGACGCGGGCGGCTACTTCGACCACACCCCGCACAGTTCCGGCCACGACTTCCGGCGCCAGGCGATCATGATGCTGGAGTCGATGGGCATCTCGGTGGAGTTCAGCCACCACGAGGGCGCGCCCGGCCAGCAGGAGATCGACCTGCGTTACGCCGACGCCCTCACCACCGCCGACAACATCATGACCTTCCGCCTGGTCATGAAGGAGGTGGCGCTGGAGCAGGGCATCTGGGCCTCGTTCATGCCCAAGCCGTTCACCGAGCACCCGGGCTCCGGCATGCACACCCACATGTCGCTGTTCGAGGGCGACCGCAACGCCTTCTACGAGGCGGGCTCGGAGTACCAGCTCTCCAAGACCGGCCGCTCCTTCATCGCCGGCCTGCTGCGGCACGCCGCCGAGATCACCGCGATCACCAACCAGTGGGTCAACTCCTACAAGCGCCTGTGGGGCGGCGCCGAGGCCATCGCCGGCCAGGGCGGCGAGGCCCCCTCCTACATCTGCTGGGGCCACAACAACCGCTCGGCGCTGGTCCGCGTCCCCATGTACAAGCCGCACAAGGGCGGCTCGACCCGCATCGAGTTCCGCTCGCTGGACTCCGCCTGCAACCCCTACCTCGCCTTCGCCGTCATCCTCGCCGCCGGCCTGAAGGGCATCGAGGAGGGGTACGAGCTCCCGGCGGCCGCCGAGGACAACGTCTGGACCCTGACCAGCGCCGAACGCCGCGCCCTGGGCATCCGGCCACTCCCCCAGTCGCTTGACGAGGCCATCGGGGTCATGGAGCAGAGCGAACTGGCCGCCGAGACGCTGGGCGAGCACGTCTTCGACTTCTTCCTGCGCAACAAGCGCGCGGAGTGGCGCGACTACCGGCGCCAGGTCACCGAGTTCGAGCTGGGCCGCTACCTGCCGGTTCTGTAGCGGGTTTCGGAGGGGCCGAGGGGTGCATCCCCTCGGCCCCTTTTTTGTGAGCTTTGTTACGAAACGGGACCGTTGCGTATCGGAATCTCTTGCGATACGGTGACGTTGCGAAACTTTCCCGTATCGAAATTAAGGACCCCTTCCCCCATGGAAACCACCAACGGACACCCCCGCAGATGGGCGATCCTTGGCGTGCTCGTCTTCGCCCTGCTGGCGGTCGTGCTCGACAACACCATCCTGAACGTGGCGATGAAGACGATCGCCGATCCGGTCCAAGGACTCGGCGCCACCCAGAGCGAGCTGGAGTGGGCGATCAACTCCTACACCCTCGTGTTCGCCGGTCTGTTGTTCACCTTCGGCGTCATCGGTGACCGTACCGGGCGCAAGAGGATGTTGTTCATCGGCATGCTGCTGTTCGGGCTGTCCTCCCTGGCCTCCGCCTACAGCCAGGATCCGACGCAGCTGATCCTGGCCAGGGCCGCCATGGGCATCGGCGGCGCGGCGATCATGCCGGCCACGCTGGCCATCATCTCCAACGTCTTCCCGCCCCACGAGCGCGGCAAGGCCATCGGCGTCTGGGCCGGCGGCGTCGGCCTGGCGGTGGCGATCGGCCCCATCACCGGCGGCCTGCTGATCGAGCACTTCTGGTGGGGCTCGGTCTTCCTGATCAACGTGCCCATCGTGGTCATCAGCATGATCCTCATCGGCACGATCGTGCCCGAGTCGCGTGACCCGAAGCCCTCCAAGCTCGACCCGGTGGGCGTGATCCTGTCGATCATCGGTCTGGTCGCGGTCGTCTACGGCATCATCCGCGGCGGCGAGCTGGGCTCGGTCGTCAACGCCGAGGTCCTGCTGCCGACGCTGTTCGGCCTGCTTGTGCTGGGCGCCTTCGTCTGGTGGGAGCGCCGCGTCGAGCACCCCGCCTTCGACGTCCGCAACTTCTCCAACGTCCGCTTCAGCTCGGCCATCGGCATGATGGGCATCGTCTTCTTCGCGATGATGGGCGGGATGTTCTTCCTGACCTTCTACCTGCAGATCGTGCTGGGGTTCAGCGCGCTGCAGGCGGGGGCCATGATGATCCCGTTCGCCGCCGCGCAGCTCATCTTCGCGCCGCTCAGCCAGCGGATCAACGAACGCTTCGGCGCCAAGCTCTCCTCGACCGTCGCCATGTCGATCATCGCGCTGATCCTGGCCAGCTACGCGCTGTTCGACCAGAACACCCCGATCGTGCTCATCGAGATCGTCTTCTTCATCCAGGGTGCCGCGATGGCCAACATCATGCCGCCCGCGACGACCGCGATCATGGAGGCGCTGCCCCGCGAGAAGGCGGGCGTCGGCTCGGCGATGAGCAACACCGTCCGTCAGGTCGCCGGCGCGCTCGGCGTGGCCGTCCTGGGCGCGGTCCTGTCCTCCGCCTACCGCAGCGAGGTGGCCCCGGCCCTGACCGCCCTTCCCGAGGCGGTACGGCACGCGGCCGGCGAATCCATCACCAACACGGTCGCCGCGGCGCAGGGCGACCCGGCGATCCTCGGCCCCGCCTTCACCGCCTTCATCGACGGCATGCACGTGACCGCACTGGTCTCGGCCGTCATCGCCCTCGTGGGCGTCGGGGTGGTCGCCAAGTGGATGCCGGGCAAGGCCACGGCGGTCCTGCCCGTGGACGACAAGGAACCAGCGGTAGTGTGAGGCCGCGATGACGATTCAGGATGCAGGGGCGGCCCGTCCGGCGGGCCGGCCGCGTAGCGAAAAGGCCGAGAAGGCCATTCTCGAGGCCACCCTCGACCTCATCGGCGAGGGCATGGGCATCTCCGAGCTGTCGATCGAGGCGATCGCGGCCAGGGCCGGGGTCGGCAAGACGACGATCTACCGGCGCTGGTCGAACAAAGAGGACCTCGTGGTCGACGCGCTGGCCACGCTGAAGGCGCCGGTGCCGCCGCTGGCGGGCGAGTCGGTGCGCGACGACCTGGTCACGCTGCTCGACCAGATGCGCGACGAGTCCGGACATGTCAGGACCAGGTGTGTGATGAACATCGCGCTGAGCGAGTCGGACCGGTATCCGCACCTGTTCGAGAAGTTCAGGAAGATCGCGATCGAGCCACGCCGGGCCGCGATGCGCCGGGTCCTGGAGCGGGGCATGGCCAGCGGCGAGCTCCGCTCCACGCTGGAGGTCGAGCTGGCCATGGCCATCCTGACCGGCACGATGGTCTGGTTCACCAAGTGGGGCGACACCGCGGAGCGCGGGCCCGAACTGGCCGAGGGCATCGTCGATCAGGTCCTGGCCGGGATCGCGCCCTGAACCATCCCTTGCTCGTACGGCGGGGCGGCCCGCCGTACGAGGGACGGGGACTCCCGCGGCACGAGGGACGGGGAATGGCGCGGTACGAGGGATGGGGAATGGCGTCGTCGGGGCTGGGCAGAACGTGAGCAATGTTCTAGTCTCGCGGCCATGCCCCCCATGCGCAGGATCGTGGCCTTAGGCGCCCTGACATTAGGGCTCCTGTTACCCGCCGCCGCCGCACTGGCCCACGAGGAGCGCGAGGTCACGCTCCCGGACGGCAGCGGCAGTGTCCCGGCCTACCGGCAGGCCGAGCCCGATCTGCTGGTCTGCAAGAGCGACCGGCCCGACTTCGACCGCCGCATCGAGAACTTCCCCGCAGCCCTCAAGCAGCGAAATATCCAGCTCTACGAGTTATGTCAGCAAAAAGGCTTCAGGAACCTCCAGGAAGCCGTCGACAAGGTCGACCGACCGGGCATGGCGATCGCCATCCTCCCCGGGCTCTACCTGGAAGAGCCCAGCAGGGCCGCCCCCACCGGCACGTGCGCGAACCTCCCCGCCCGCTGGTCCGACTGGGGCTACCAGATCCTCTCCTTCGAACAACAGCAGGCCTGCCCGCACAACCAGAACCTCGTCGCGATCCTCGGCAAGAAGGACCTGCAGATCGAGGGCACCGGCGCCGGGCCGCTGGACGTGGTCATCGACGCGGAGTACCGCAAGCTCAACGCCATCCGCGCCGACCGCACGAACGGCATCTATTTCCGCAACTTCACCGCCCAGCGCACCACCTTCAACTCCCTGTACGTCCTGGAGACCGATGGCTTCGTCATCGACAAGGTGCTGACCCGCTGGAACGACGAGTACGGCTTCCTCACCTTCGCCAGCGACCACGGCCTCTACACCGACTGCGAGTCCTACGGCAACGGCGACGGTGGCCTCTACCCCGGCAGCGCCTCCAACATCAACGACGGCCGGGGCCACGACGTCCCCCGCTACGCCATCGAGATCCGCCGCTGCAAGAGCCACGACAACGCGCTCGGCTACTCGGGCACCGCGGGCGACTCGATGTGGGTGCACGACAACGAGTTCTACGACAACATGGTCGGCGCCACGATGGACAGCCTCTGGCCCGACCACCCCGGACTGCCGCAGAACCACGCGAAGTTCGAGAACAACAAGATCTACAACAACAACCGCGACTACTACCGGTACACACGCGACGGCACCTGCGCGAAACCGCCCGCCGAACGCGGTTACGAGAAGGGCGTGGTCTGCCCCCAGGTCGGCGTGCCACCGGGCACCGGCATCCTCGTCGCGGGCGGCAACTACAACATCTTCAAGAACAACCGGATCTGGGGCCACGACGGCAGCGCGTTCCACCTGTTCGGGGTGCCGGCGTTCATCCGGGGTGAGGAGTCGCTCGCCAAGCAGGCCGACACCTCCAACCACAACCGCTACGAGGGCAACGTCTTCGGCGTCAGCCCGACCGGCGAACAGCGTCCCAACGGGCGCGACGTGTGGTGGGACGGGCAGGGCACGGGCAACTGCTTCCAGGGCGACACCGGGGCGTCCTCACCGCAGGCGCTGCCGGTGTGCGCGGCCTCGGCGCCGGGGGTGTCGGGCGGGTCGCATCGGTGGGTGGCGGAGCCGGTGAAGATCCTCAAGCTGTACCTGTGTTCGGACTTCTCGGCCCAGGACGCCCGGCTGCCCGCGGGGTGCGACTGGTTCGGGGCGGCGGGGCTGGGGAAGGTGGAGGCGCAGCTGGCGCTGGGTGGGTCGTTGGTGCTGGGGTTGCTGGCCGTACTGTTCTGGTACCGCAACCCGGCCCGCCCGTCCGCCACCCGGCAGTCCACCGACGCGACCTCACAGAAGACGGCCCACGAAGCCCAGGCACTCCCCATGCCGCCTCCCGAGACACCTGGTCCCGGGAAGGGCGCTGCCGAGGTGACGGTCCCCGCGGCGGCTGAACCAGCGATCACGGCAGCCCCGGACACCCTGGGCGCCACGGATGCACCGGGTGCTCGGGGTGCTCCGGGTGCGGGGAACGCTTCGGGCGTGGTCGCCGCCGGTGCTCCAGGCGGGGCGGGTCCGCCTGGGGCAGGTGGTCCCGTTTTGGTGGGTGGCCGCAGGGCGCGTGGGGTGGGGCTTGTGGTGGGGACGGTGGTTGGGGTGGCTGGGCTGGTGCTTGATGTCGTGGCCGCCTCCGTCGACTCGCCGCTGCTCACCGCCGTCGCGCTGGCCGGGGTGGCGGGGTGGCTGGTCTGCCTGGGTGCCGTGGCACGGCGGGTCAGGCCGGTGTTCGGGTGGTTCACGGTGGTGCTCGGGGTGCTGACCGCGGCGGATGCCTTTGATCGGGCGGTTCACCTGATTCCGTTCATTCCGCTGGGTCCCGGCTGGGTGCGGGGGCTGCTCACCGGGGTCTGGGTGCTGTGGGCGGTGGTGGTGCTGGCGCCGCGCCGCCGTACCGGAGAGCGGGGGGTGGTCGGGTGAGGTGGCTGCTGGTGGCGGTCGTGCTGGTGGCGGGGTGCGGGCAGTTGTCCGATACGCATCATCGGCCCGGCAACAGCCACGAGGTGGCCACCGCGCCGCCCCGTACGGTCGACGGCGAGGTCGTGGTGCCGATCACGATCGCGCAAGGAAAGGTCAGCCCGCCGTCGGGGTGGGTGGAGATCAGGAAGGGCCAGCGGGTCGCCATCACCGTGACCAGCGATGTCTCCGACGAGGTCCACGTGCACGGCTACGACGTCGAGGCGGAGCTGCTGGCGGGCAAGGCGGTCACGGTGCGGTTCACGGCGGACGTGGCCGGGGTGTTCCAGGTGGAGACGCATGAGAACAAGCTGGTGCTCACCCAGCTGGCGGTGAAGTGAGCGGGATTCTGGCGCACGGGGTCGGCAGCCGGGGTGACCTGCCGATCCCGCTGTTCTACGCGTATGCGGGGGCGTTCGCGGCGCTGGTGGTGTCGTTCCTGGCGCTGGGGCTGCTCTGGCCGGACTCGCGTTTCCGCGGTGAGGTCGCGGGCCGCGTGTTGCCGCTGCGTCTGCCCGCGATGTCGCGGATGTTGCGCTTGGTCACGCTTCTGGTGGTCGCGTACACGGTGGGGTGGCTCGTCCTGGGGCCAGAGGAGGGCAACGCGGGGCCGCATCTCATCTATGTGATCTTCTGGGTGGGGCTGGTGCCGGCTTCGCTGGTGTTCGGGCCGGTGTGGCGGGTGCTGAGCCCGTTGCGGCTGCTGCCGGACCGTGCGCGCCGCCCGCTGCCCCCACGGCTCGGGTATTGGCCGGCCGCCGCCGGTCTGCTCGCGTTCACGTGGGTGGAGCTCGTCTCGCCGGAGCCCGCCGCGCCGTACACGCTGCTGGTCTTTCTGCTCGTGTACGGCGGCGCGCACATCCTCGCCACGCTCCGGTACGGCCACGCGTGGCTGGCCCGAGGCGAGGCCTTCGAGGTGTATTCAACGCTGATCGGGCATCTCGCCCCGTTCGGCCGGCGGGGTGACGGGCGGCTGGTGCTGCGTAATCCGTTCGACGGGCTGGACGCCGTCCGGCCGGCCCCGGGGCTGGTCGCGACCGTGTGCGTGCTGCTGGGGAGCACCGGGTATGACGGGTTCTCCGGCGCGCCGGTCTGGGTGGACGCGCTGCAGTCGGGTACGCCGGGCCGGCTCGTGCTGGGCACGGCGGGGCTGGTGGGGGCGATCGTGCTGGTGGCGGCCCTGTACGCGAGCTGCCTGTGGCTGGCCGGGCGCATCGGCGGCGCGCGGGGGCTGGCGCCCAGGTTCGCGCACTCGCTGGTGCCCATCGCCGTCGGCTACCTGGTCGCCCACTACTTCTCGCTGCTGGTGATCGAGGGGCAGCGGGCATTCGTACTGGCGCTGGGGCTGAGGGCCGAGGTGGACCTGGAGGCGGTGAGCCCGGCGACGATCGCCGCGGTGCAGGTGCTGGCCATCGTCATCGGGCACGTGGCCTGCGTGGTGGCCGCGCACGACCGGTCGGTACGCCTGCTGCCGCCCGCGCGGGCGGTCGCCGGCCAGATCCCGATGTTCGTGCTCATGATCTGCTACACCATCGGCGGCCTGACCCTGCTGCTGGCCGCATGAGGCGGGCACCGGTCCAGCGGCGCAGCGCCGAGCGGGTCGAGCGCATCCTCGACGCCGCCGCCCGGCTGCTCGACGAGAGCGGCTACGAAGGGCTCAGCACCCGCCGGGTCGCGGCGGTGACCGGGCTGCCGATCGGCTCGGTCTACCGGTACTTCCGCGACAAGCGGGAACTGGCCGACGCGCTGGCGGCGCGGAACCTGGCCGCGTTCGTGCGCCGGGTGCGCGGGCGCGGGATCACGCACTGGGAGCCGCTGGTGGAGGCCGTGGTCGACGAGTACCTGGAGATGAAGCGGACGGTGCCGGGGTTCGCGGTGGTCGACTTCGGGGCGAACGCGGAGGTGGCCGAGGCGCTGGCGGAGGTGCTGGCCGTACAGGCTGGGCTGGTTTGTGACAGCGGCGTGCTGCTCGTCGCGGTGGAGGCGGCGGACGCGCTGCTGCGCGCCCACCACGACGAGCCGCACCTGATCGCCGAGACCAAGGCGATGCTGCGCGCCTACCTCGCGCTACGCCTCGACACACCCGCCCAAGATCCCGGCTCCAGGGGCAGTTGATCGGCAAGAAGGACCTCCGGGCGGGAAACGCTCAGCTGTCCTGAGGTCACCGGGTCCAGCTAGACCAGGCTGCTCCAGTATGTCCAGAAACGGATGGTGATCAGCGCGAGGACGGCCAGGTACCACAGCGTCAGCACGATCACGTGGTTGCGGGCGAAGGGGCGGGCGAGGTTCCTGAGCGTGACGTAGAGGAAGACCGGGATCGTCACCGCCCACACGACCATGCAGTACGGGCAGAGCGCGCCGATCACGTAGAGGCTCTGGTAGATCAGCCAGTGCACGAACACGACGCCCGCCGTGACCCCGATCTGCAGCCCCGCCCAGAACCACCGTTTCGGCACCGCCCCGGCCAGCAGCGCGGCGCCGGTGGTCGTGACGATCGCGAACCCGGCCACGCCCAGCAGCGGGTTGGGGAAGCCGAACAGCTCCGCCTGCGGCGTGGACATGATCGAGCCGCACGAAAGGACCGGGTTGATGCTGCAGCTCGGGACGTACTCGGGGTTCTTCAGCAGCGCGATCTTCTCGACCGCCAGCACGAACGCGGCGACCAGCCCGATCCCGCCGCCGATCAGCAGCAGGTACGGCAGCAGCCGCGGGAACGGCTCCGCCCGCCGCTCACTTGGCGAGAGCCGCATCGATGGCCGCCTTGATGTCGTCGGTGGACTTGGGCTGGAGCTTCTGGCCGTTCAGGAAGAACGTCGGGGTGCCCTCGACGCCGAGCGCCTGCCCGTCGGCGACGTCCTTGTTGATGCGGGCCAGCGTGTCCTCGGCGGCGTAGGCCTTGTCCCAGGCGGCCATGTCCAGGCCCATGCTCTGCGCGAACTCCCTGAACAGCTTGTCGGCCGGGGTCTGCTTCTCCGCCCACTGCTTCTGCGTCTGGTACATGCGCTGGTACATGGCGTCGAAGCGGCCCTGCCGGGCCGCGGCCTCGACCGCCCGCGCGGCGCGCTCGGCGTTGAAGTGGCTGGCGATCGGGAAGTAGCGGGCGACGAAGGTGACCTTGCCCTGGTACTCCTTGCGCAGCTGCTCGATCACCGGGAACGCGGCGCCGCAGGCCTCGCACTCGAAGTCCAGGAACTCCACCAGCGTGACCTTGCCGTCCGGGGCGGTCTGGAGGCGGTGGCTGTCGGCGCGTACCACCTGGGCCTGTGCGGCCGGCGCCTCCCCGCCGGACCTGCTGACCACCAGGACGGCGGCGACCACGACCGCGAAGACGGCGATGGCGGTCAGGACGAAGGCGGTGTTGCGCTTTCTGGCGCGCAGGCGGTCGTCTTCCTCGCGCATGGCCTCGACCTTGGCGCGGCGCGCCTGAGCCCGATCCTGCTCGTCCGACACGTGGCCTCCCTGGAGTTTCTACATCGCGTAGAAAATTGGATTTCTACCTAGCGTAGAAGATGAGGGCAGTGGTCGGTCCTGCGGTCAGGCGAACATCGGGCTCAGCCGGGCCAGAAGGCGCCGCAGGCCACCGGGGCGACCAGCACCGCCACCGGGCCGCTCATCAGGACCAGCGCCGCGGTGTACACCGCGGCCGGGATCCACCTCCGGCCACGCGACGTGCCGAGCAGGCGTTCCACGCGCTGCGCGACGCCCTCGTCGGCCAGCCGGAACGCACCCTCGGGCCCCTTCGGGACGGCCATGAGCACGATTGCGCGGGCCAGCGTACGATCGCCGCTCACCCGCCGCGCCTGGTCGTCGGCGAGCATCTCCAGCAGCACCGGTACGGCCCGCCGCGCCGCCTTCACCACCGGCAGCCACGGAAAGGCGGCGGCCAGCGCCGCGAACGGCATCAGGAACAGGTCGTGCCGCCCCCGCGCGTGGGCCCGCTCGTGCGCGAGCACCGCCCGGAGCTCGGCGGGGTCCAGCAGATCGAGCGCCCCGCGGCTCAGCACCACCCGGGACCGCCACCCGGGCACGCAGTAGGCCACCGGCGCGGCGCCCGGCAGCACGTACACCTCGCGGCCGGCCGGCAGGCCGAGGCCCACCTCACGCTCGTCGACCCGGTCGGCCAGGATGTCCACGAGCGTGCGCTGACGGCGCTGCCCGGCCACGGTCCTGACGGCGGTGCGGGCCGTGTGCGCCACGAGCCAGGCGATCAGCGCGGCCGACCAGGCCAGCGCCAGATGATGCCCAGGACCGAGCCCGTCCAGGCCGCGCCCGTCGACCACCTGATGCCCGAACGTGTGCATCCCATGCGGAAAGGCCGCCGCCAGCGGGGCGACCGCCGCGACCAGCCCCACCCCCACGGCCCCCAGCCCACCGGCCAGCCCGATCGCCTGCCAGAGCACCAGCGCCGCCCGGGGATGCCGGCGCGCCCACTCCGCCCCGGCCAGCGCCGCGGCCACCCGCCCGCCGAACACCGCGGGCAGAAGCGCCATCCCGGCCACGACCAGCCAGAACGTCACGACCCCCCGTCCCTGTCCGTATCGCCGCGGCCGGCTTCCCTGGTCGCCGTCAGGTCGGGGCGGTCCACCAGTGCGGCCCGGAGGGCGGCCGCCACCTCCGGTGACACCGCGCCCACGAACCGGCTCACCGCCGCCTCCACGTCACCGGCCTCGTCGAGCGCCTCCCGCATGGCCTCGGCCACGAAGGCGTCCTTGCCCGCCGCCGCGCGGTACAGATGCGCCCGGCCCGCCCGCTCCCTGGTCGCCAGTCCCTTGCGCGACAGGCGTACCAGCACGGTCAGCACGGTCGTCACGGCGGGTGAGGAGGGCAGCGTGGCGGCGAGGTCCTGGGCCAGGATCCCCTCCGGGTGCGCCCAGAGTGCCTCCATGACCGAGCGCTCCAGGTTGCCGAGCCGCACCGCCGTACCCCTCTCGCGAGATGTCCCGCTCTACGGTAGACGCTCGCCCGCGATGGACGGAGCAGAGGTGAGGGTCGTGGCGACCGTCTCCTCGCGGACCGGGGCGGGGGCGAAGGCGGCCGGGCGGCGCCGCCACAGCGGGAGGGCGATCAGCACCATGACCACGCCCACCAGACCGGCGGCGACGAACGCCCAGGCGGGGCCGTACCCGTCGATGAGGGCGCCCGCGATCGGCGCGGACGACGCGCCCCCGATCAGCAGCGCGGTGCCGTGGAAGCCCATCGCCTCGCCCCTGGCCGCGGCCGGGACCCAGCGGCTGGCCGTGTCGACGGTGCTGGACAGGGCGGGCGCGCACAGGACGCCCGCCGGGACCAGGGCGAGCAGCAGCAGGCGCCAGTCGCCGCCGACCAGCCCGACCGGGATCGTCAGCGCGCCCATCAGCCCGATCAGGAGCAGCGGCGAGAAGCCCCGCGACAGGCCGCCGTAGACGAAGCCGCCGGCCAGCGAGTAGAAGCACCAGATCGCCACCGCCAGGCCCACCCAGCCGACGTGGCCGGCGTTCTTCATCGTGGCCACCATCGCGAGCTCGGAGGCGGTGAGGATGAACGTGGCCGCGGCGGTCGTGCCCAGCAGCGCCACGAACGCGGGCGTCAGCCACTGGCGCCGCGGCACCCGGACCTGGTCGGCCAGCAGTTCCTCGGCCGAGCGGGTGGGCGGGTTGAGCACGATCAGGGCGGTGCCGGAGCCGACCAGGCCGACGGCGACGACCGTCATCGTCCACGTGCTGCCGAGCGTCGTGACGCCCGCGACGGCCAGGGCGGGCCCGGCCATGTACGCCAGCTCGACCAGCATCGAGTCGAGCGAGAAACCCATCCGGCGCTGCTCCGGCGGCACCAGGGCGGCCAGGCACTGCCTGATCACGCTGAACACCGGCAGCGCCAGCAGCCCGGCCACCGCCGCCGCGACCGCCAGCACGGGGAACGGCAGCGCCCACGCGGTGGCCCAGAACACCGCCTGGGCGAGGGTGGTGGTGATGAGGACGGGGCGCAGGCCGTACTTGTCGACGAAGCGTCCCGACAGCGGCGAGCCCACCGCCATGCCGACCGTGCTGGCCATCGTGACCAGGCCGGCCTTGGCGAATCCGAGGTCGAGGGAGTATGCCACGTGCAGGGTCAGCGCCATGCCCGTCGCCGTGGACGGGACACGGGCGAACAGCCCGATCAGCAGCAGGTTCCGGACACCGGGCAGCCGCAGCAGGCGCCGGTAAGGCTCGATCGCCATGATTGTTACTTACCTCCAGCCCCTATTGTGACGGGTCGCACTGACACTTTCCGCCCGGGTGAGGCATCATCGATGGTGTCCGGGTACGCCACTGGGGCGACTCGAGGCTTTGTTCAGGAGGGTTGTTCCATGTCCTCTCTGTATGGCGGCGTCACGGGCCGCCGCGTCACCGTCCGCGATCTGGCCCAGGCCAAGGAGCGGGGCGAGAAGTGGCCGATGCTCACCGCGTACGACGCGATGACCGCCCGCGCGTTCGACCGGGCCGGGGTGCCGGTGCTGCTGGTCGGCGACTCGGCGGCCATGGTCGTCTACGGCTACGACTCCACCCTGCCCGTCACCGTCGACGACCTGCTGCCGCTGACGGCGGCGGTGGTGCGCGGGTCCTCGCGCGCGCTGGTCGTCGCCGACCTGCCGTTCGGCTCCTACCAGGGCTCGCCGGCGCAGGCCCTGGAGACCTCGGCCCGCTTCATGAAGGAGGCGGGCGCGCACGCGATCAAGCTGGAGGGCGGGCGCCGCGTGCTGCCCCAGGTGGAGCTGCTGGTGTCGGCGGGGGTTCCGGTGATGGGGCACCTCGGGCTGACCCCGCAGTCGGTCAACGCGCTCGGCGGCTACCGCGTCCAGGGGCGCGGCCAGTCGGGCGACGAGCTCATGGCCGACGCCAAGGACCTCGAACGGGCCGGCGCGTTCGCGGTGGTGCTCGAATGCGTGCCCGCCGAACTGGCCGAGCGGGTCACGACGTCGCTGTCCATCCCGACGATCGGCATCGGCGCGGGTGCCGCCACTGACGCCCAGGTCCTGGTATGGCAGGACATGATGGGACTGACGGAGCATCCGGCCAAGTTCGTGAAGGCCTACGGCACGCTGGCCGCCGACCTCGACCGCGCCGCCCGCGCGTTCTCGGACGAGGTGGTGTCGGGCGCGTTCCCGTCCCCCGAGCACACCTACACCTAGCGTCCACCTGGCGTCCAGCTGGCGTCCACAGTTCCGCAGGGCGGTACCTGGAGGCGGCTCCCGGCGGCCGGGCTGGCATGATCTGAGCCATGACAGACGTGAGCGGGCTTTCGATCGGCATCCTGGGCGGCACCGGAGACCAGGGCAAGGGGCTGGCGCGGCGGTTCGTGCTGGCCGGGCACACCGTCCTCATCGGGTCACGCAGTGCGGAACGGGCACAGCAGGCGGCCGAGCCCATCGGCGCGCGGGGCGCGGGCAACGCCGAGGTGGCCGCCCAGGCGGACGTGGTGATCGTCGCGGTCCCCTGGGACGGCCACAAGGAGCTGCTGGAATCCCTCCGCACCGAGTTGTCCGGAAAAATCGTGATTGATTGCGTCAACCCACTCGGCTTCGACAAGCAGGGCGCCTACGCGCTGCCCGTCGAGGAGGGCAGCGCCGCCCAGCAGGCCGCCGCCGTGCTGCCGGACAGCCGCGTGGTGGCCGCCTTCCACCACGTCTCGGCCGTGCTGCTCCTGGACGAGACCGTGGAGAAGGTCGACCTGGACGTGCTGGTCCTGGGCGAGGACCGCGAGGCCACCGACACCGTCCAGGCGCTGGCGGCGGTCATCCCGGGCGTGCGCGGCGTCTACGGAGGCCGCCTGCGCAACGCCCACCAGGTCGAGGCGTTCACCGCGAACCTGATCTCCATCAACCGCCGCTACAAGGCCCACGCCGGCCTGCGCGTCACCGACGTCTGAGCCATCCTCTGACAGCTCCCGCGCCGACGTCCGAGCCGTCCCCCGACGGCTCCCCCGCCGACGTCCGAGCCGTCCCTGACAAACCCGGCCCATCCCCTACGGCTCCCGCCCCCAACCCGCCTCCCGCCGACGTGAGCGGCCCCCGGTCATCGGGCGCTTCTCACGTCGGACGCACTCCCCGCCGCCACGAGGCCCGTGCACCGGCCAAGTGGTTCACAACCACCCGGCATCCTCGGCGATCCGCACCGCGTCGATCTTGTTCCGCGCCCCGGTCTTGGTGATGGCCGAGGTCAGATAGTTGCGTACCGTGCCCGGCGACAGATGCAGCCGCCCGGCCGTCTCCTCCGCGCTCACCCCCTGGGCCGCCTCCCGCAGGACCGTGGTCTCACGCTGGCTAAGGGGGCTCTCGCCGTACTCCATGGCCGAGCTCACCAGCTCGGGGTCCAGCACCCGCAGCCCCGCGTGCGTACGGCGGACCGCGTCGGCCAGCCGCTCCCCCGGCGCGTCCTTCACCAGGAACGCGGTGATCCCCGCCGCCAGCGCCCTGCGCACCTGACCCGGCCGGCCGAGCGCGGTCAGCACGAGGATGCGGCACTGCGGCAGCCGTTCGCGCAGTTCGGCGGCGGCTGTAATGCCGTCCACGACCGGCAGGTCGATGTCGACGATCGCGACGTCGGGACGGTGTTCCAGCGCGGCGGGCACGATCTCGTCCCCGCGCGTCACCTCGGACACCACCGCGAGGTCGGGCTCCAGCCGCAGCAACGCCGAGAGCGCCGCGCGGATCATGAGCATGTCTTCCGCCAGCAGGACCCTGATCACGCCGGCACCTCCACGACCAGCCGGAACGCGCCGCCGTCCGCGTGCGCGGCGACGCTGCCGCCCGCCTGCCCGGCGCGCTCGGCCAGGCCCGTCAGCCCGCTGCCGTCTTCGCGGGGCGTGCCGGGCGCGCCGTCGTTGACGATCTCCAGGCGCAGCCGGCCCGTCTGGGCCGCCGTGGTGATGGTGCAGGTCGTGGCGGCGCTGTGGCGCAGGACGTTGGTGACGCCCTCGCGTACGGCCCAGGCCAGCGCCTCCTCCGACGCCCGGGGCGGCACGGCGTCGGCGAGGTTGACCTGCACGCTCACCCCGGACGCCTCCAGCAGCGAAGCGGCCCGTTGCGTCTCGCCCCGCAGCGTCAGCTCCCGGTACCCGCGGGCCACCTGCCGTACGTCCTGGGCCGCCTCCCTGGCCACCTTCACCAGGTCGCCGACCTCGGTGCGGGCCGTACCGGGATCGCGGTCCATGAGACGGGCGGCCAGATCGCCCTTCAGCGCGATCGCGGTGAGGCTGCGGCCGAGACCGTCGTGCAGGTCGCGCGAGATGCGCAGCCGTTCCTTCAGCACGGCCGCCTCGGCCAGCCCGGCGCGGGCGGACTCCAGTTCGCGGCTGACGGCGACCAGGCGGACGACCACGTACACGATGATGCCGCTGATCGGGATCGTCACCGCGTAGAGGGCGGCGACGACGGGGATGTTCAGCGTGACCATGATGCCGCCCGCCTGCACCACCGTCATGAGCGCGAGCAGCGGACCGGCCGCCCACAGCGGCAGGTACAGCAGGAGCGTGCCGGCGAGCAGCTGCGCGGTCACCCCCGACCAGCCGCTCGGCAGGAACGGGTCGGGCAGATAGGTCGCCACGGCCTGGACCACGACCGTCAGCGGGAACAGCGGGGGCCGCACGCCCCTGAGCGCGGCCCGCATGTTGAGGACGTGGGGGATCCAGCAGCCGGCGAGCGAGGCGAGCACGAGCAGGGTGACGTCCAGCCGGCCCGAGCTCAGGTAGATCAGCCCGAGCATCGGGTAGCCGACGGAGATCACCGCGATCAGCCAGGTGGCGAGGCGTTGAGCGGAGGAAGCGGTCATTGTCCGACAAATCTACGAGCGCCGCGGCTCCCAGCGAAACCAGAGCCGGATCGCGACCAGCCCGGCGAGCGTCCAGACCGCCAAATTCAGGGCGGGCGCCGCGAACTCCCCCGTCTTCATCGCGTGTACGGCGGCGCTGGTCGGCAGCAGGTCGAACCCGGCGCGTACCCAGGAAGGCAGCAGGTCGAGCAGCGGCCCCATCGCGCCCGCCCCGATCCCGCACACCAGGAACACCGGCACCGTCATCGCCGCCGCCAGCTCCGCCCGCGGGATCGCCACGGTGTAGGCGGCGCCGAGCACCGCCACGCAGACCGCGCCGCCGAGCACCGCCGCGACGAAGACCACCGGATTATCGGGGAAGGGCACGTCCGCCACGAACCGCACCGCCAGCAGGCAGCCGATCACGAGCGCGACCGTCTGCGTGACCGTGCTGGCGATCTCCCCGGCCAGGATCTGCGCGTCGGTCAGCATGGTCGAGCGCAGCCGCTTGAGCACGAGCTGGTCGCGCCGCATGGACAGCGCCACGGCGATGTTCATGAACCCGGTGATCGACAGCACGAGGGCGGTCGAGCCGTAGAAGGTCTGGGTGGCCCAGGCGACGCCGTCCGCCTGGACGTGCCGCATGAGCAGCGGCATCCCGATGGTCAGGCCCACCGGCGTGATCACCGACCCGGCCAGCATGGACTTGTCCCGCCAGAACAGGCGGGCGCCGAGCTTGTAGGTGGCGGCGACGCTCATGAGGTGCTCCTGTCGAGGAAGAGGTCTTCGAGGGTGGCGGCGCGTACGTCGAGCCCGGTCAGCCGCAGGCCGCGCCCGGCCGCCCAGCTCAGCAGCGTCTGCGCGGCCAGGTCGGGGTCCTCGGCGCGGCAGACGGCCAGCTCGCCGTCGAGCGTGACGGGCAGCGGCAGCTCGCCGGGGGCGACGCCCGGCGGCATGCGGAAGGCCACCCGGCCGCTCTGGGCGGCCAGCGTCTCGGCCATCCCGCCCGCGGCGATGATCGCGCCGCCGTCCAGGATCGCCAGCGACGAGGCCAGCCGCTGCGCCTCCTCCAGGTAGTGCGTGGTCAGCAGCACCGTGACACCCTCGGCGGCCAGGCCGCGCACCAGTTCCCAGGTGTCGCGGCGGGCCTGCGGATCCATGCCGGTCGTCGGCTCGTCGAGGAAGAGCACCTCGGGACGTCCCAGCGTGGCCAGCGCCAGATCCAGCCGCCGCTTCTCCCCGCCGGACAGCTGGCGCACCTTGGTGCCCGCCTTGTGCGCGAGCCCCGCCAGCCGCAGCGCCTCGTCGCGGGGACGGGCGGCCGCGGTGAAGTCGCGCCACGTGTCGACCGTGCGGGCCACCGTCAGGTCGGGGAAGAACCCCGCCTCCTGCAACATCACGCCGGTACGGCGCCGCGCCTCCCCCCGCTGCCCCGCCGGATCGAGCCCGAGCACCCGCACCGTGCCCGCGTCCGGCCGCTGGAACCCGGCCAGCACCTCGACCGTCGTCGTCTTGCCCGCGCCGTTGCGGCCGAGCAGCGCGAAGATCTCCCCTTCCGGAACCTCGAAGGAGACGCCCTTCACGGCCTCGAACGCGCCATAGCGCTTGACGAGGCCGGATACCTGGATGGCTGTCATGCCTCCGATCGTCGCGGGCTCAGCGTTCGGGGAACAGTGAAGAATTCACGATCCGCAGCAGCGTGTCCGCGACGCCGTCCGGGTCGACGACCTGGTGAAGGTGGGCGCCGGGGACACGGGTGACCGGCCAGCCGCGACCCGCCGCCCGCTCGGCCACCTTGTCGTACGGCGGGCCGTACCAGAGATAGCCGCACGGAACCGCGTCCCACCCGGCCGGGACCGGCACGAGCTGGGTGTAGTAGGCCAGCGGCAGCCGAGGCTGCTCATCGGCCACACGCCGCCTGACCTCGGGGTCGGGCAGCATCGGGGCGACGTCCTCCTCGCTCCACCAGTCGGTCCAGCGGGGCAGCAGCCCGTCCGGTCCGGCCAGGTCGCGCAGGAACGGCAGGAACGCCTCCTCCGCCGTCTTCACCAGCCCGTCACGTGGGGGCAGATGCGCGTCCGCGAACACGCAGGCCACCACCCGCTCCCCCAGCCCCTCCTTCACGACCGGCAGGAACAGC
Organism: Nonomuraea sp. NPDC059023; assembly: GCF_042740095.1. Taxonomy (NCBI): domain Bacteria; kingdom Bacillati; phylum Actinomycetota; class Actinomycetes; order Streptosporangiales; family Streptosporangiaceae; genus Nonomuraea; species Nonomuraea sp. NPDC059023. The sequence continues at coordinate 459,788 of NZ_JBHYIO010000003.1, forward strand.
CCCGCGTTGCTGTGCCCGGCCAGCACCAACGGCCCTTCCTCCGGTACGGCGGAGCGCACCGCCTCGACCACCCTCGGCCAGTGCGGCGGGCCGCCCTCGGTCACCGCGGTCAGATCCGGCACCACGGCCCGCCGCCCCCGCCGGCCGAGCGCCTCCGCCACGGGCCGCCACGTCGAAGGACCTACCGAGGGGCTGTGCACGAGCACGAAGATCGCCTGCATGCTCGCCACCTTCCCACGCCCGCGGAGCCATCCGCCGCGATATCGCTCCCAGCGATGCCCGCCGGACATTCCAGGAGCGAACACCCCCGGGACGCCGCTCCCTCCCGGCTCGCCGCCCTCCCGGCTCGCCGCCCTCCCGGCCACGCCTCAGGAGCCGCCCATCCTGGGCAACGCCGCCCCCTGATCCACGGCCCCTTGCGCCCCTGCGGGCTCGCGCCCCTGGGTCGGGGCCGGGAGGACGAGAGCGTGGGAAGGGCCGGGAGCAGCACCCGGGAGCGGTGCCCGGGAGCGGTGCGTCGAGGAGTGTCCCGGAGGGGCGCCTCGGGAGAGGTGTCCCGGAGTTGCGCCCACGAGGAGGGGGCGGGAGCGGTGTCCCGGAGGGGCCTCCCGGAGCGGTGTTCCGGAGCAGCGTCCGGAGAGGTGTCCTGGAGCGGTCTTCCGGAGGGGTGTCCCCGGAGCGGTGTCCGTGCGGAAGGGGCTGGGAGGAAGGGGTTAGACGATCAGGGCGTGGGTGGTGGTGGGGTGGTGGGTGCCGTCGTAGGAGTGCCAGGCGGCGGCCAGCCCGGCCACGGCCCGGCTGAGCTCGCGGGGCGTGAACAGGAAGTGCAGCCGCGTGTAGGAGCCCTGCCCGCCCACCGGGTCGAAGGCGCGCCCGGGCGGGATGGCCACGCCGTGGCGCAGGGCGACCTGGGCGAAGGCGTCGGTGTCGCCGTGCGGCAGCCGTACCCAGATCGTCTGGCCGCCCAGGGCGGGCTCGAACGACCACGACGGCAGCCGCTCGCGCAGTTCGGCGCACAGGTGGTCGTGACGCTCACGCAGTACGGCGGTGCGGTCGCGGCGGATCTCGGGCAGGCGGCGCAGCAGCGCGACGGCGGCCAGTTGTGAGACGGCCTCGCCCGCCAGATCGTGGATGGCGCGCAGCCGGGCCAGGCGGGTGGCGAGCGGGGCGGCGGCGCGGATCCAGCCGATCCGCAGCCCGCCCCACACGACCTTGCTCAGCGAGGCGATCGTGATGATCTGCTCGCCGGAGGTGAACGAGGCCAGCGGCGGCGGCGTCTCGCCGGAGAAGCACAGCTCGGCGCAGACCTCGTCGTCGATGAGCGGCACGTCGTGCTCGGCGGCGAGCGTGGCCAGGCGGCGGCGGGAGGGCACGTCCATGACGGCGCCGGAGGGGTTGCTGGCGGTGGGGACCGTGTAGGCGAGGGCGGGGCGTGAGCGCAGCGCGCCGGCCACCCCGTGCTCGGCGCCGCGCACGACGGCGGCGGCGTGGCGGAAGACCTCCAGCGCGCCCGGGTAGGTGGGCGTCTCGGTCAGGACGGTGTCGCCGGGCTGCACGAGCAGGCCGGTGAGCAGCGAGAGCGCCTGCTGGGCGCCGGTGGTGACGACGATCTCGTCCGCGGTGGTGGGCAGGCCGCGTCCGCGGTAGTAGGCGGCGACGGCCTCGCGCAGCGCGGGCTGGCCCGCGGGGTAGTAGCCGAGGTCGTGGGGGCGGGCGGCGAGCCGTTCCGCGGCCTCGGCGTAGGCCTCCACCATGAACGGCGGCGGCACGTCCGGGGCGGCGCAGGTCAGGAGCTGGACCCCGTCGGGCGGGTGGAGCATGTGCTGGATCAGCGGGTTGGCGGGGACGCCGTCGACCACGCGGGTCGCGGACAACTGGGCGGCGGCGACGCGGGTGCCGCTGCCCTGGCGGCGTACGACACGGCCTTCCTGCTGGAGCAGGTCGTAGGTGGCCACGACGGTGCCGCGCCCGACGGCCAGCAGCTTGGCCAGCACGCGGTCGGGCGGGAGCAGGTGGCCGGGCGGCAGGACGCCGTCGTCGATGAGCGCGCGCAGCCGGGCCGTGAGCAGGAGGTACAGCGGCCCCCGGCCGGTCGCCCACCGGCCGAGCAGGTCCACCAGATTGGCTCCATCCATGGACCAATTCTCCACCATTGGATCTGACATTGCAGGACATTTCTGGAGATGCTGTTGACATGGAACTTCGTCCCGAGACCCGTGCCGTCCACCTGCCCCAGCCGGAGATCACCGGCAGCCGGCCGATCACCGTGCCGATCTACCAGACGTCCGGATTCGTGTTCGACGATCCCGCGGTCTTCGCCGACGCCATGGGCCGCCCCGACGGTTCCTTCGTGTACGGCCGGCTCGCCAACCCCACGGTCCGCTCCCTGGAGAGCGCGGTCTCCGGCCTGGAAGGCGGCGTCGCTGCCCTGGCCACCGGCTCCGGCATGGGCGCCATCAACTGCGTGCTGCTCGGCCTGCTCGGCCCCGGCGACCACCTCGTCTCCCAGAAGGCCATCTACGGCGGCACCGCCGCCATGATCAACGAGCTGGTCCACCGCTTCGGCGTCACCGTCACCTACGTCCCGGAGGACGACCCGGAGGCCCTGCGCGCGGCCGTACGCCCGGAGACCAAGCTCGTCTACCTGGAGACGCTCGCCAACCCCGCCCTCCAGGTGGCCGACCTGCCCGGCATGTGCGCCGTGGCCCGCGAGCTCGGCGTCGTCTCGGTCGTGGACAACACCTTCGCCACGCCCCTGCTCTGCCGCCCGATCGAGCACGGCGCCGACATCGTGGTCCACTCCACCACCAAGTACCTGTCCGGCCACACCGACGTCGTCGGCGGCCTCGCGGTCTTCGCCGACGACGCCCTCTACCGCAAGGTGTGGCACTTCTCGGTGGAGCTGGGGGCCACGCCGGACCCGTTCGCCGCGTGGCTGACGCTGCGCGGGCTCCAGACTCTGCACCTGCGCATGGAGCGCCACTGCTCCAATGCTCGCTACCTGGTCTCCCGCCTGGCCGCCCACCCCGCCGTGTCCGCCGTCCACTGGCCCGGCCTGCCCTCGCACCCCTCCTACGAGCTGGCCGGCAAGCTGCTGCCCGACTTCGGCGGCGTCTTCTCCTTCGAGCTCGCCGGCGGGCGCGCGGCGGGAGAGAAGTTCATGAGCGCGGTACGGCTGGCCCTGCTCGCCCCCTCACTCGGCGGCGTCGAGACCCTGGTCATGCACCCGGCCACCACCTCCCACCGCTCGCTCAGCCCCGAGGAGCTGACCCGCCACGGCATCGGCGAGGGCACCGTCCGCGTGGCCGTCGGCATCGAGCACCCCGAGGACCTCTGGGCCGACCTCGAACAGGCACTGTCCTAAGGTCGGATGGAACGACGATTCCGTAGCGAGGGGGACGACGATGACGGTGACGCACGCCGACGTGCAGGCGGCCGGGGAACGCGTCGCGGGCCATGTCCTGCGCACGCCCGTCCTGGAGATCTCCCCGGGGCTGATCTTCAAGCTGGAGCAGGTGCAGCGGTCCGGTTCGTTCAAGGTGCGCGGGGCGTTCAACCGCATCCTGTCGGCGGGAACCCTGCCGCCGGCGGGCGTCATCGCGGCCAGCGGCGGCAACCACGGCCTGGCCGTCGCCTACGCCGCCCGCGCGCTCGGCGTCCGCGCCGAGATCTTCGTGCCCACGGTGGCCAGCCCGGTGAAGGTCGCCGGGCTGCGCGCCCTGGGCGCCGAGATCACCCAGACCGGAGCCATCTACTCCGCGGCCGCGGAAGCCGCGGCGAAGCGGGCCGCGGAGACCGGCGCGCTGCCCGTGCACGCCTACGACCAGCCCGAGGTGATCGCCGGTCAGGGCACGCTGGCACTAGAACTGATGGAGCAGGCGCCCGGCGTCGACACCGTCCTGGTCGCGGTGGGCGGCGGCGGCCTGGCGTCCGGCCTCTCACTCGGCCTGCGCGAAGGCGTGAAGCTGGTGGCGGTGGAGCCCGAGCTGATCCCCGCCCTGCACAGGGCGCTGCGGGCGGGCCACCCCGTCCCGGTCGAGGTCAGCGGCGTGGGCGCGGACGCGCTCGGCGCCACCCAGGTGGGCGACCTGGCCTTCGGCATCCTGTCGGCGGCGGGCGGCGGGCTGCCGGGAGCGGGCGTGGAGAGCGTCCTGGTCTCGGACGAGGCCATCATCGACGCCCGCCGCCGCCTGTGGTCGGAGCACCGGCTGGCCGTCGAGCACGCCGGCGCCGCCGCCTACGCGGCCCTGCTCAGCGGCGCGTACCGGCCCGCGGACGGGGAACGCGTGGCCGTGGTGCTCTGTGGCTCCAACACCGACCCGGCCACGCTGACCGGCTGACAACACCTGACGAAAGACCTCCACAGTTCATCACGTGTCACAAGGCGCGGGAAGGCGTCGCGCTGAAGGGGGTGTGGGGCGCGGGAAGGGGTCGCGCTGGGGGGTGTGGGGCGCGACCCCTTGGTTCGCGGGCTTCAGCGGTTGCCGAAGGCGGGCGGGCTTCAGCAGTTGCCGAAGGCGGGCAGGCCGTACATCCTCAGGGCCAGCCACTCGATCGCGAGGGGACCGCCCTCGACGGCGCCCAGCACGTGGTTGCCGCCGGGGATCGACAGCCAGCGCGCGTTCACGCCGGCCCGGCAGTACTCCGAGCGCAGGGTGGAGCCGACGGCGTGCGGGATGATCTCGTCGCCGCGGGCGTGGTAGAGGAAGACGGGCACCCGCGGGGGCCTGGCGCCCAGGCGGTTCTCGGCCAGGCGGGCCAGCCACTTGGGCTGGTTCATGAGGTCGATGGGCGACAGGTCGGAGAAGCGCAGGCCGGCGAGCTTGCCGAGGTCGCCCACGCAGTCGTCGGCGGCGTCGGTCATCAGGGCCTTGCCGCGGTCGTTGAGGTCGTTGAACAGGTCGAGTTCGTCGTAGGCGGCGTCGAAGCCGACGCCGGCCGCGGCGGCGAGGCCGAAGTTGGCGCCGCCGTCGAGGCTCTGCGCGACGGCCTTCAGGTCGGCGGGTACGCCACCGGCGGCGACGCCCTTGAGCCGGAGGTCGGGTGCGTAGGAGGGCTGGAGCTGGCCGGCCCACCCGGCGGAGGCGCCGCCCTGCGAGTAGCCCATGATGCCGACGGGCGCACTGGCCGACAGGCCGGAGCCGGGCAGCCGGATCGCGGCGCGTACGGAGTCGAGGACGGCCTGTCCTTGTGAGATCCCGGCCATGTACGTGTGCTGGCCGGGCGTGCCGAGCCCCTCGTAGTCGGTGACGGCCACCGCGAAGCCCTTGAGCAGGAACAGGCTGACCAGGGCGAGTTCGGCTTCCCTGCCCTCGCGCATGGCGAGGGACGGGGCGCACTGGTCGCCGAGGCCGTGGGTGCCGACGGCGTAGCCGATGACGGGGCGGCGGCCGAACGGGTAGGAGGCCTTGGGCACGAGCACGGTCGCGGAGACGGCATTGGGCGCGCCGGTCGCGGAGGTGGAGCGGTAGAGCACATTCCAGGCGTTCACCGGGACTTCCAGGAGTTTGCCCGGCAGCAGGTACACCGTGGTCGGCCGGGCGGAGATCACGTCTCCGGCCGAGGCCGCCTGAGCGGGTACCGGGAGCAGGATGAGCGAGATGACCAGGGATAAGATCACGGACAGTCTCATGGCGCCGTCCTCCCGCGCGAAGACCACGCTGGCAGCGTGGAAACCACGCTGATCGTTACCCGGCGGTAACCTTCTGTCAAGGCCCGAAATAACGCCGGTCAGGACATCCGTCCGGCAGTATGGTCGGATGGACTCAGGGTCTGTGGCCTTCCTCCGCGAGCTCCTCGCCGACACGGGCTGGATCGAGCGCACCCGCGAACTCGGCATGGCCCTGCGGGCCACCCGATCCCCCGGCGGCCTGCTGCTGGTCGGCACCCCCGGCGACGAGCCGTGGCACCTGACCGCCCACCTGGGCGACGAGGCGCGCCTGTCCGGCCTGCCGCAGCTCGCGCCCACGCTGGTGCGCTGGCAACCACCCGCCGACGCCCCGTCCCACCTGCGGATCGGGCTGGAGCGCATCGAGGCGGCACGGCGCGGCGAGACGTTGTTCGTGGTCGCGGAGCAGCAGGCGCCGGTGCCACTTCTCGAGCGGGTGGACGACGCCCGCCGGATCGGCGCGACGATCATCGCGCTGGAGAGCGGCGACCCGGAGCTGACCGGCCTCGCGCACGAGGCGCTGGCGATCCCGCAGCACGGGCTGATCACCTTCGACGGCGCGCAGCACCTGGTCAGCACCGCCGCGGGCGAGATCCCGCAGCGGCCGAGCCTACGTGACCGGCTCGCCAGGCTCCTCGACCGCGTGAGCGGACCGCAGGTGACCGACTAGCTCCCGCGTCGCGTCCTCGATCGCGCCGATCACGACCGCCTGCACGGGGTCGGGCTCCCCCGACCGGGTACGGCTGACGCGCGTCACGGCGTCCAGCCGCCGGGCCCCGACGTCCTTGATGTAGCTGACCCGCACCTCGCCCTCCGGCACGTCGAGCAGGGCCAGTTCGGGCACGATGGCGACCCCGTGCCCGGCCACGACCAGCGACAGCGTCGGGCCGAACTCGGTGATGACGTGCACCTTGCGCGGCTCGAACCCGTGGATCGCGGCCAGCCGGTCAAGCGCCTGCCCGCAGGCCTGCGAGGGCTCGCCGGCCACCCAGGGCATCGCGGTGAGCTCGCCGATCGTGCGCGGCGCCTCGGGCCAGCCGGGCGGGGCGACGATGCGGTACTCGTCGACGTAGAGGGTCCGCGTGGACAGCGACGGCTGCGACAGCGCGGGCAGGCTCATGTCCTGCTCGGTGATCAGCACGTCGACCTGGCCGAGCCTGAGCTCCTGGAGGGCGGGCGGGCCGTACACCTCGTGGATGATCGGAATGATCTTCGGATGGTGTACGGCGAGCCGCTGGATCGCCGGGACCAGGATGTGCGTGATCACGGTCGGGAAGGCGGCGATCCGCACCGGCCCGGCCAGCCGCTCGGTGAAGCGGGTGAGCTCGCGCCGGGCCTCGGCGAGCTCGTCCTCGACGCGCTCGGCGTACCCGGCCAGCACGCGGCCGGCGGGCGTGAGCGACACGCGGCGCTGGGAACGGTCGATGAGCGCCAGGCCGACCTCGCGCTCCAGGTGGGCGAGCTGCTGGGAGACGGCTGAGGGGGTGAGGAAGAGCGCCTCGGCCGCACGCATGACGCCACCGCGGCGGGCCACCTCGTGCAGGACACGCAGGCGCCGAGGATCGATGTCCATGCAGGTCAGCTTACGCGCAGATTTAGATCTCGTTACTTGTGCTTTAGCTGGGGAAATCCGGAGAATGTGCGCCATGGAGCTACTCCTCGACGCCCTCGGCTGGCTGGGCGCGGCCACCCTGCTGTACGGCTACGCCATGGTCTCCTCGGGGAAGATGTCCGGGGACGGCCTGCCGTACCAGGTGATCAATCTGTTCGGATCGGTCAGCCTGATGATCAACAGCGGGTACAAGGCGGCGTGGCCGTCGGCGGCCCTGAACCTCATCTGGGCCGGGATCGGTATCGTCGCCCTCGTCAAGCTCTACCGTCTGGGAGTCGCCCGATGATCGTCGAACTGAGCCACCGCATCGTCGAAGGCATGACCACCTACCCGGGCGTGCCGGGGCCCGTGCTCGGCCTCCACCTGAGCAGGGAGGACTCCCGGGAGGTCTACGCGCCGGGCACGGAGTTCGAGATCGGCGTGATCACGCTGGCCGCCAACACCGGCACCTACCTGGACACCCCGCACCACCGCTACGCCGGCGGCGCGGACCTGGCGCGGGTCCCGATCGAGAAGCTCGCCGACCTGCCCGGACTGGTGGTCCCCGCCGAGGGCCGCCGCGCGATCGGCCTCGACGCCTTCGACGGCCTGTTCGTCCGCGGCCGCGCCGTCCTCGTACGGACCGGCTGGGACGCGCACTTCGGCACCGACGCGTACACCAGCGGCCACCCGTTCCTGACCTCCGAGGCCGCCGAATGGCTCGCCGAGCAGGGCGCCGCGCTGGTCGGCATCGACTCGCTCAACATCGACGACACCCCGCCACGCGGCGAACGCCCCGCGCACACCGTCCTGCTCGCCGCGGGCATCCCCATCGTCGAGCACCTCACCGGCCTGTCCGCGCTGCCGGCCGGCGGCTTCCGCTTCCACGCCGCGCCGCCCATGGTGGCGGGCATGGGCACCTTCCCGGTGCGCGCCTACGCCGTCATCCCGTAAGACGGCGTCTCAGTCGTCCTCGTCCTGGTCGGCCTCGTCCCACGCCTTGTTCCTGGCGGCGGCGCGTTCCAGCGCGCCCGCGGCCTCCTCCTGGGTGGCGTAGGGACCCATCCGGTCCTTGTTGGGGCATCCCTGGTCGGGCTCCACCCTCATGTGCTTGAGGCAGAACCACCACTGGCCTTCGCTCACGTGAGCAATGATGCCCCTTTGATCCCTTCCCAAGCATGAACATCACAGGCCGAGTCCGGCCAGTTCCCCCCGCGAAGCCACGCCCAGCTTGGGGAAGGCGTTGTACAGGTGATAGCCGACCGTGCGCGGGCTCAGGAACAGCCGAGCCCCGATCTCCCGGTTGCTGAGCCCCTGGGCGGCCAGCCGTACCGCCTGGAGCTCCTGGGCGGTGAGCCGTTCGGCGAGGTCGGGCGCGTGCGTGCGCACCGCGCGGCTCTCCCCCGTCGCGCGCAGCTCGCGCCGCGCCCGCTCCGCCCACGGCGGCGCGCCCAGGCGTTCGAAGGTCTCGGCGGCGGTCCGCAGCCACGTGCGGGCCTCGCTCATCCTGCGCTCGCGCCGCAGCCGCTCGCCGTACAGGAGCCCGGCGCGCGCCCGATCGAGCGGAAAGGCCTCATGGTGTACGGCCCGCGCGTAGTCGTCCAGATCGTCGGTGAGCAGCGCCCGGTTGCGCAGGGACACGCCCCGGGCCCAGGCCTGGCCGCTCTCGTGGGCCCACCGCTCGTAGGTCGCGGCGGGATCGGCGGCGTCGGCGGGGCGGCCGAGCCGTACCGCGGCCTCGACCATGATGGGCAGTGCGGACAACATCCCCATCGGCCGCGAGCCCGCGAGGACGGCGGCCAGCCGGTCGAAGGCCGGCTCGTAGCGGCCGAGCCCGAGGTCGAGCAGGCTGAGCGCGGCGGCGGCGTGCACCGAACCGGGGGCGAGCCCGCGCTCCAGCGCCTCGGCCGACAGCTCGCGGCAGCGTTCCTCGTCGCCCTCGATGGCGGCAAGTTCGGCGAGGACGGCCCGCAGCTCCAGCGCGGGCCGGGTCTGCCCGGTGTCGGCGGCGATGCGCAGCCCGTCCTCGGCGGTGAGCCGGGCGTCGCGGTGCGCGCCGGTGAACAGCTGGCAGCGGGCCAGGATGACCTGGACGGCGGGCAGCGTGCCGAGCGCGCCGTGCTCGCGGGCGTCGCGTTCGAGCCAGGAGACCTCACCGTAGGCGCCGGCGATGTCACCGGTGATCAGGCGCATCCGGGCGAACAGCAGCCGGTCGCGCACGTCGGCGTCCTCGCCCGGCGGGTCGGCGAGCAGGTCGCGCAGGGCGGCCAGGCCGTCGGCCACCTCGCCGCGCTCGACGCGGTTGGCGGCCAGGGCGGCGGTGGCCAGCGTGGCGACCGGGGCGCCGCCCTTCAGCGTGCGCGCGAAGCCGCCCATCATCTCGACGCACTCGAAGTCGTTGTTGCGCCAGGCCGCCGCGACCGCGTCGCGCAGCAGGACGACGGAGTCTTCCGGGGCCGCCGGATCGGTCTCGTGGAGCAGGATGCGGTAGGCGTCCTGGGCGTCGTCGCGGGACTCGGCGAGCACGGCGCGCAGCTTGGCGGCGTGCACCCGCTCCTCCATCCCGGTCAGCCGCAGCAGCTCGCCGGCCTTCTCGAACTGCCCGGCGTCGGTGGCCGCGCGGGCGGCGGCGATGTGGCGGCGGGCGCGTACGGCCGGGTCCGGGGTGAGCTCGGCGGCCCGTGTGTAGGCGGCGGCGACGGCCGCGTAGCCGCCCCGGTCTCTGGCCCGCTCGGCGGTGGCGGCCAGCGCGGCGGCGACGTCCTCGTCGGGTTCCTGGGTGGCGGCGGCCAGATGCCAGACGCCGCGGTCGCCGTCGAGGACGTCGGCCAGCGCCCGGTGCGCGGTCATCCGCTGGGCCAGCGGCGCGCGCTGGTAGACGGCGCTCCTGATCAGCGGGTGGCCGAAGGCCAGGCGGGCGCCGGAGGAGGTGAGCAGTTCGGCGCGTTCGGCCGGTTCGAGGTCGGCGGGCCCGGCGCCGAGCAGCCCCGCGGCGGCGAGCACGGCGGCCGCCTCGCCGGTGTCGTCGGCGGCGGCCACCAGCATCAGCGTGCGGGTGGCCGCGGGGAGGGCGGCGACCCGCTCGGCGAACCCCTGCTGGATCCGGCTCTGCACCGGCACGATCCCCATGGAGTAGGGCCCGGACTGCCGCCGCGCGGCCGACAGCTCCAGCAGGGCCAGCGGGTTGCCCGCCGACTCGGCCAGCACCTCCTCGCGCTCGCGGGCCGACAGCTCGCCCGCGCGCTCGGTCAGCAGGGCCTGGGCGCTCTCGTCGGCCAGGCCGCCCAGGCGCAGTTCGTCCAGGCCCGCCGCCTGGAAGCCGGGGGCGTGCGGCTCGCGTACCGTCAGGAGCATCACCACCCCCTCGGCCTCCAGCCGCCGCGCGGCGAACAGCAACGCCGCGGCGGAGGCGTGGTCGAGCCATTGGGCGTCGTCGACGAGGCAGACCAGCGGCCCCGCCTCGGCCAGCAGCGTCAGCACGGCCAGCCCCACCAGGAACGGCTCGCCCTCCCCCGCAGGTCCGGTGCCGAGCGCGGCGGCCAGCGCCCTGGCCTGCCCGTCCGGCAGCCGGTCCAGCCGCTCGGCGGTACGGCCCAGCAGCAGGCTGAGACCGGCGTAGGGCAGTTCGTGCTCCGACTCGATCCCGGCGCCCCGCAGCACCGGCAGCTCCCCGGCGCGCGCGGCGGCGGCCTCCAGGAGCGCCGTCTTGCCGATGCCCGCTTCACCCCTGATGACCAGCGCCGCGCTGGTGCCCTCCCGGGCTCCGGACAGCAGCCGCTCGATCATGGCCGTCTCGTCCGTCCGCCCGTGCAGCATGCCTCAGAGGCTACCCGCGAAGTCCCGGGCGTGATCGGCGGCCCACTCCCGGTAGGTGCGCGCGGGCCTGCCGGTCAGTTTCTCGACGGTGTCGGTGACCTGCTCGGGCGGGAAGTCCTGGAGCGCGTCGGCGACGTCGCCGTAGAGTGCGGCGATCTCCTCGCGGGTCATGTTCTCGAAGCGCAGCGGGCGCCGCAGCACCTCGCCGAGCACGCGCGCCCGCTGCCCGGCGTCGAGCGGCTCCGGGCCGGTCAGCACGTAGGTCTGCCCGGCGTGGCCCGGTTCGAGCAGTACCCGGACCCCGGCGGCGGCCAGGTCGGCCTCGTGGATCAGCGTCCGCTTCCAGCCGCCGAAGGGGCCGCGGGCCACCTCGCCCCGCGCCAGGCTGGGGGCCCAGCGCAGGTCGTTGGTGGCCAGACCGGTGATGCGGAGAAGCGTCCAGTCCGCCCCCGACTCCCTGACCAGGCGTTCCATCTCCCCGTGCGCGCTGTTGATCGGGTCGGCCGCGCCGGCCATGGCCGAGGAGAAGTAGACGACGTGCCGGCCCGGCCGGGCGATCTTCGCGACCGCCTCGGCCATGGCGGGGTCGCCGAGGACGGGCCAGACGAGGAAGACCTTGTCCACTCCGTCCAGCGCGGCGTCCAGGGTCGCGGGGTCGGTCAGGTCGCCGTAGACCTCCCCCGGGCGCTTCGGGTCGCGGGTCAGCGCCCGCGCCTCGGCGCCCCGCTCACGCAGCTGGGCGACCACCTGGCCGCCGACGCTTCCGGTTCCTCCGGTCACCAGGATCATGACGCTTGCCCGATCAGCTCGTAGAGGGTCTCGACGGACTGGGCGCCGGACAGCGTGCGCGATCCGGCCTCGAACACCGGCACCCCGGTGACGGTGACCTCGGCGAGCCTGGCCCGCAGCTCGTCCTCGCCGCCGTCGTGCCAGGTCACGCCGGTCTCGGCGGCCAGTTCCCTGAGCGTCGCGAGGTCGGAGAGGTCCAGGCCGTCGGTGAAGTAGGCGCGGAACAACCGCTCGGTCATCTCCTCGCCGAGCCCCTGGGCGGAGGCGAGGGCGATCAGCCGGTGCGCCTGGAAGGTGTTGGCGAACCGGGCGCGGTCGAAGCGGTAGTCGAGGCCCTCCGCCGCGCCCAGGCGGGTCATCCGCTCGGTCGACCTGGCCGCCTCAGGGCCGAAGGCCCGCTCGTGCACCAGGGTCAGCGGCTCGACCTCCCGCACATCGGGAGCCAGCTGGTACGGACGGAAGGCGACCTCCACCCGGGCGCCCTCGGCCCTGCGCCGCTCCAGCGCCATCCGCAGCCGGTTGAAGCCCAGGTAGGACCAGGAGCAGGCCAGGTCCAGCGTCATCGTGACCGTGGGCGGGGCGAAGTCGGCGCGGTGGTCGGCCACCCACTCCCGGTAGGTGCGCGCCGGCCGCCCGGTGACCTCCTCGACCGCGGTGGTCACGGGCTCGGGCCGCGCGGTGAGCTTCCGCATGTCCTCGAAGGTGTCGTCGATGGCCTCCGGCGGCAGCCACGTCTCGAAGTAGGCCCTGGCCTCCTCCCGCGGCATCTCCTCGAAGCGCAGCGGCCGCCCGATGACCTCGCCGATGATCTCCACCCGTTCCCGCTGCGTCTGCGCCTGCGGCCCGGTCACGTCGTACGCGGCCCCGACGTGGTCGTCGTCCAGCAGCGCCCGCACTCCCACCGCGGCCAGGTCCGCCTCGTGCACCAGCGACCTGGCCCACCCGCCGAACGGCTCCCGCACCACCCCGCCGGCCCGGATGCCCGCCGCCCAGCCCAGGTCGTTGCCGGCGAAGCCGCCGCCCCGCACGAACGTCCACTCGACGCCCGACTCCCTGATCAGGCCCTCGATCATCCGGTGGGAGGAGTTCACCGGATCGGCCTCCTCCTCCGCTCCCGCCGAGGACAGGTAGACCACCCGGCGCACCCGCTCCGTGATCTTCTTCAGCACCTCTGCGGCCCGCTCGTCGGCCGACAGCGTCGGCCACACGAGGAACACCTTGTCCACGCCGTCGAGCGCGGCGTCCAGCGTGGCGGGGTCGGCGAGGTCGCCGTACACCTCACCGGGCCGCTTCGGATCGCGGGTCAGCGCCCGCGCCTCGACACCCTGCTCACGCAACTGGGCGACCACCTGGCCGCCGACTTTTCCGGTAGCTCCGGTAACAAGAATCATGTCTGCGACCGTACGAGCCGGGGGCCTGACGCAACATCTGTCAACCGACTGGGGCTCGGTAGACTCATGTCCCATGACGACACTGCTCCAGCCCGGACGGATCTCGCCGATGCGTAAGGTCCCCGCCCACATCGAGCGGCCGGAGTACGTCGGCAAGAAACGCCCCAAGACCGGCGAGTCCGATGTGAAGACGCCGGAGGTCATCGCGCGCATGAGGGTCGCCGGCAAGCTGGCCGCCCAGGCGCTCGACGAGGTCGGCAAGCACGTACGGCCGGGCGTCACGACCGACGAGCTCGACCGGGTCGGCCACGAGTTCCTGCTCGACCACGGCGCCTACCCGAGCACGCTCGGCTACAAGGGCTACCCCAAGTCGCTGTGCACCTCGATCAACGAGGTCATCTGCCACGGCATCCCCGACGACACCGTGCTGCGCGACGGCGACATCGTCAACGTCGACATCACCGCGTTCATCGGCGGCGTCCACGGCGACACCGACGCCACCTACCTGGTCGGCGAGGTCGACGAGGAGTCCAGGCTGCTGGTCGAGCGCACCCGCGAGGCCATGATGCGCGCCATCAAGGCGGTCGCCCCCGGCCGCCAGCTCAACGTCGTCGGCCGCGTCATCGAGTCCTACGCCAAGCGCTTCGGCTACGGCGTCGTCCGCGACTTCACCGGACACGGCATCGGCACGAGCTTCCACTCCGGCCTGATGGTCCCCCACTACGAGGACCCCTCGCTGCGCGTGGAGCTGCGAGCCGGCATGACGTTCACGATCGAGCCGATGCTCACGCTCGGCACCATCGACTACGACATCTGGGCCGACGGCTGGACCGCGGTGACCAAGGACGGCAAGCGCACCGCGCAGTTCGAGCACACGATCCTGGTGACCGACGGCGGCAGCGAGATCCTCACCCTCGCCTAGGCACCACTCCGGTCACCGTCGTGCCCTCGCCGCGGACGCTGCTGACCGACAGGCTGCCGCCGATCTCGGCGAAGTGGGCCCGCATCCGCGTGATGCCCCGCCCCACGTTGGCCGCGTGGAATCCGTCTCCGTCGTCGCTGACCGTCATCCGCAGGCCGCTCTTGCCCGCTGTCACGGCGACGGAGACCACCCGTGCTCCGCTGTGCCGCTCGACGTTGGCAAGCGCTTCCTGAACGACCGCGAGCACCGCCCGCGCGATGGGCTGCGGGACCTCGACCGTGGGCAACGCCCAGGTCTCCACCGTGATCCCGGTGCGTTCGCCCCAGTCGCCGAGACAGCCTTCCAGCTCCTCGGCCAGGCTCCGCCCCCCGCGCATGCGCGTCTCTTCCGCCAAGTGATCTCGCCCTTCCAACAAGCGGGCAACGCACCGGACCTGACTCCGGCACCCCGAGGCCACAGCGTGCGGCCATGAGAACTGCCCGGCTCCCCCACGTGAAAGCCTACTAGGGCATCCGGCGCCGTGGGGGGTGACAAGGTTCTGTGACGCGGGAGTTAGTCGCCCTTGTCCGCCTTGTTGAGCCGCGCGAGGTAGTCGTTGTAGTCGTTGAGCGCCGTGTCACCCGCCGGGTTGCGGTCCGCGCGCCGGTCCTCCCGCCGCGCCGTGCGATCCTCGTCGCGATACCACTGGACGGCGATCGCCAGCAGAACGATCAGGGTCGGGATCTCGCCGAACCCCCACGCGATGGCGCCGCCGTTGTTCTGGTCGGCCAGCAGCGGCCCGCCCCACGTGCGCCCGAGCTGCTCGTACCAGTCGGCGGCCAGCACCGTGCCCATCATCATCAGCGCGATGCCGAAGAACGCGTGGAACGGCATGGTCACGAACAGCAACAGCAGCCGCCCCACGTACGGCAGCTTGTGCGGCGACGGGTCCACGCCGATGATCACCCAGAAGAACAGGCTGCCGCTCAGCAGGAAGTGCAGCGTCATCGCGATGTGGCCCAGGTGCTCCTCCATCGCGCCGGCGAACAGCGGGGTGAAGTAGAGCGCGTAGGTGGAGGCGATGAAGATCGCGGTGGCGATCGCCGGGTGCGCGATGACCTTCACCGCCCTGCTGTGCAGGATCGTCGTCAGCCACTCGCGCGGGCCCCGGTCGCCGCGGCGGGCGGCGGGCTTGAGCGCGCGCAGCGCCAGCGTCACCGGGGCGCCCAGCACCAGGAAGATCGGGACGATCATGGACAGCGTCATGTGCTCGACCATGTGCACGCTGAACATGACCTTGGCGTAGCGGGCCACGCCGCTCTGGGTGGCGATCACCAGGATGGCCACGCCGATGAACCAGGACGCCGTGCGGCCCCAGGGCCACTTGTCGCCGCGCTTCAGCAGGCGGTAGACGGCGGCGCCGTACAGGATGGCGAGGGCGGCGGCGATGGCGGCGAAGAACAGATCGAACCACCACATCGACGCCAGCGTCTGCAGCGTCATCGGCGGCGGCATCGCGAAGCCCAGCAGCTCGAACGCGCGGTCGGCGGGCAGGCTCACCACCGGCGGCGGGGTGCGCGAGAGCGCCACGGCGAGACCGACGGTGGCGAACATCAGCAGCGCCTCGCCGGCCGCCAGCCGGGTGAACGCCCTCGGCTGACCGGCTTCGAGGCTGACCAGGGTGCGCTGGCGGTGATACCAGCCGATGTAGCCGAGCAGCACGAAGCCCACGGTCTTGGCCACGATCAGCACGCCGTAGCTGGAGGTCCACAGGTCGGAGACGGCGGTCAGCCGCGCGACGACGCTGAGCAGCCCCGACAGGCCGACGACCACGTAGAACCAGAGCGCGGCGCGGGAGAAGCGGGCCGCCGTCTGCTCCAGTTGCGGCGCCTTGCGCACCGCGTGGACCACGAGCACGACCAGCCCGCCGACCCACAGCGCGAGGCCGGTCAGGTGCAGCGACAGCCCGGCCGTGGCCAGGTCGTGGTTGGGCGAGGAGGAGGCGTGCCCCGTCAGCGCCGGGGGAAGCAGCGCGACCAGACCGAGCACGAGCAGCCCCGCTGCCGCCCCGGCCGTGATGGCGCCCCGCGAGAACAGCGCGATGGCCACCCCGAACAGGATCACCAGCGTCAGCGCGATGCCGTTGCCGACCTGGGTGGCGTAGCTCGGGATGTAGTTCTTGAGAACGACGTTCGCCACCGAGTCGGTGTAGAGGTCGGACAGCTGGAAGAGCATCAGCAGGAACGCGAAGCCCGACCACGACAGCGCCGTCCACGAGGCGGCCTTGACGTAGCCGAGCGCGCTCTTGCCGAGCATCCCCTTGTCGCTGGGCAGCAGCAGCGCCGCCACGAGCAGCAACCCGACGGTCGCCACGGCCGCCGCGTCCATGCCGAGCTTCGACAGCGGCAGCCCCCAGCGCGTCAGCGCCCCCGCCACCGGAATGCCGGGAATGACCCGGGGGAAGGCCGCGCCACCGGCGATCAGCGCGATGACCAGCCCGGCGACGGCTGCGGCCACGGTCCCGAGCGCCACCCGGGCGGTTTTGCTCACGGCTTCTTTCTCCGCATGCTCAGCAGGAACCCGATGCCGACGCCCGCCAGGGCGCCGACCACGATGATCAACCAGATCGGAAACCCGGCCGGCTGGTCCTGCTCGGCGCTGGCCGGAGTCTGGTCCGGCGTCTGCACCTGCTCGGACGGCGACTGCGCCGGCGCCGCGGCGCTCGTGCTCTGCGACGGCGTGGCCGAGGTCTCGGGCTTGGGCGCGCCCTTCACCGTGAACGGGATCTCACCCTCGATCGGGTGCCCGTCGGAGGAGACCACCCGGTAGGCGATCGTGTACTTCCCGTCCCGCAGCGCGCCCTTGAGCGCCTGCGTCACCACCTTGCCGTCGAGCGCCGGCTTGCCCTCGTGGAACTCGCCGCCGTCACCCCTCACGATGACGAACGGCATGCGCACCTTGGCGGTGAACTCCAGCTTCACCTGGTCCACGGACTTGACCGTGCTGCCCTTGGCCGGGTCGCTGGTCCGCAGCGCGTCGTGCGCCAGGGCGGGGGAAGCGGTGCCGAGGAGGATCAGGGCGGCGAGAAGCGCGGCGAGCGCCGCGAGCGGGGATCTGTTCATGGCACCCCCAAGGCTACCCACGACGCCGCCCGGTCCCGCCGCCGCGCCGGGCTACAACCCGGCCGACGCCAGCGCCCGCTGGTACGCCCCGACTGCCCCCTCCGTGTCACCGAGCTGCTCCAGCCCTTCCGCGGCGGCGAACCAGATGCCGGCCGTGACCCGGGAGTCGGGCAGCGGGCTCAGCCAGGCCCGGACGGCGTCGACCTCGGCGGAGGCCTCGCTCGTGCGGTCGAGGGCGGTGTAGGCGCGGCTGAGCAGCAGGTGCGCCTCCGCCTCCGCCCGTCGCGCGGTCGTCGGGAACAGGTCGCGCCCCTCGGCCGCGTGCTGGGCGGCGGCCTCCGGCAGGCCCGCGATGATCTCGGCACGGGCGAGCTCCATCAGGGCGTGCCCGCGGTCGAAGGTGCCGGCCGAGGTCTCGGCGTGCTCCTGGATCGAGCGCTGCACCAGCGCGCGGACCTCCGCGACCGCCTGCGGCCGGACCTTGAGCGTCAGCGACGCCAGGGCCAGGCGCATGCGGGCGAGGTTACGCGGCTGGCCGTACTCGGACTGCATGCCGAGCGCGCGCTCGGCCAGCGACAGCGCCTCCTCGCCGTGGCCCAGGCTCTCGGCGACCACGGCGCCGTTCCAGCAGGCGGCGACCGTGGCGCGGGGAGTCCCCAGCGCGTCGGCGGCGTTCAGCAGCTCGGCCGCGTACTGGCGGGCGCGCAGGAGGTCGCCGCGGTAGAGGTAGACGGCCAGCAGGTTCGCGCCGAGCTCGACCAGGGTGTCCGACCAGACCGGGCGGTTGACCCCGCCCAGGATGGCCTCGCCCACCTCGACGGCCTCGGTCAGGCGGTCGCTGGAGCGGTACACGCGCACCAGCGCGCTGGCCACCTCGATCTGCCGCTCGGCGGCGAGCTCCTCCTGGGCCAGCCGGCGCAGGAGCGTGATCGCCCCGTCGAGGTCACCGCACGCCTCCGTAGCGTGTGCGAGCCCGAATTGCACGTCTTGACGCAGGGACGTGAGCCCTGTCAGGTTGTTGTCCGCCATCAGCTCGGCGAAGCGGTTCCTGGCCTCGGAGACCTCACCGTTCTCCAGCGCCAGTCTCGCGTAGCCGAGCGCCAGCTCGATGTCCTCCATCTGCTCGGCGGTCACGCCGTTGAGGAGATAGGACAGCGAGCAGTCCAGCTTCTGGGCGAGAAGCTCGAGAACAGCCGGAGTGGGAGTACGCTTGCCGCTCTCGATCAGGGAGACGTAACTGTCCGACAACTCGGGGTGCGCTAGCTGGGCCTGTGAGAGGCCACGCTGTCGTCGCACGGTCTTAATTCGCAGACCGACCAGGTCAGATGTGGTCACTGCTGCCGCTCCCTGAAATGATATGTCCGAGCATCACACACAGGCGAGGGAGAACCCCCCATGCGCACGCGTCTTGCCATGTCCGCAGTAGCTGCCGTGATCGCAACCATTGTGGTTGTTGCAGGCAATGCTACGGCCGCAACTGCGGGAACGCCATCGACGGCGGTCATATCTTCTGCGTTCGACACTCCTACTTGCTGCTAGACCGACAGGCACCACTCCGCGTCTACCGCACCGCACGCGGTACCTCGCGAGTGGGGGCGCACGCTTCACTCCCCGGAGCGTGCGCCCCCACTCGCACGCGGATGGAACCACCGTAGGCCGCCGGTCTATATTTTCCCTACATTTCGGGCGCTCACGGCTCGGGATGCCCTGGGGTCAAGGAGCGCGCAGGGCCAGATAGAAGTCGACGCGGTCCGGCATCGTGGTCAGGTCGCGGCCAGTCAGGTCCTCGATGCGCTTGATGCGGTAACGGACCGTGTTCACGTGCACGTGCAGATGCTCGGCGCACAGCTGCCACGATCCCGCCGTGTCGAGGAAGATCCCCAGGGTGCGGATCAGGTCGGACTGGTGCCGGCGGTCGTAGTCGCGCAACGGCCCCAGCAGGCTCGCGGCGAACGAGCGGCTGATGTCGGCCGGCACGGTGGCCAGCAGCAGTCCGTGCGTGTAGATCTCGGCGCTGGTGACCACGCCGCCGCCGCGGGTCTCGGCCAGCCGGCGGGCGTGGCCGGACTCCGTCACCCCGCCGCGCAGCCCCGCCGCCCCGGACAAGGCGCTGCTGAGCCCGGCGCACACGCCGGTGCCCGGCAGCGACGACAGCACGTCCATGCCCGCGCGCAGCCGGTCGGCCAGGTCGCTGACGGACCTCCCGCGCAGGGGCACGACGGCGATCGCGCCGTCCGCGCCTGCCGCCGCCACGACCTCGCGCCCCAGCAGCTCCTCGATCACCTGGCCGCCGAGCGTCACGGGGCCGGGGTCGCGTCCCTGCCCGCCGGTCGCGGTGGCGTTCACGATGGTGTACGGCTCCGCAGCGTCGATCCCGCAGGTACGCAGCCCGGCGTTGAGCTCGGCGGCGTCGCTCTCGGCCAGGGCGGCGGCGATCAGCTGCCCGGCCAGCCGGCGCTCAACCTGGCGGCCCGCGTCCATGCGGATCCGTTCCAGCGCGACGCAGGCGGCCAGTTCGTAGCCGAGGTCGGCCCGGTCGAGCAGGTCGCCGTCGCAGGCGAGGGCCCATCCGGCGGCGCGATGGCCGCGGCCGACGGCGAAGACGGTGTGCCCGCCGGTCACGAACGGCAACCGGGACGCGGCCAGGTAGGCGCGCGCCAGCCGTACCGGATCGTCGAGGGTGCCGGCGATCAGCTCGCCGGAGGCGGAGACGACCGCGCCCGTGACGCCGAGTTCCGCGGCCGTGAGGGCGACGAGCTCGGGCAGGTCGGCGCCCTCGGCGACGGCCGCGACGATGCGGCGATGGCGGCCGAGCTCCTCGCGCACGTCACCCGACAGGCGCGGCACGACGATCTCGCTGAGCGTACGGAAGGAGACTTCGGTGGGAACCTCGATGAGCGGAAGTCCGGCGGCGGTGCAGGCGGCGACGAGGTCGTCGGGGACATGGCCGAGCCAGGCCTGCCCGGCGCCGAGCGCGGCCACGCCCGCCTCGCGCAGCGCGGCGACGAAGCGCGGCGAGTCGCCGGGGCCCTGGCGCCACAGCATGCCGGTGAGGACCAACTCGCCGCCGGACAGGTAACGGCCGGGCTCGGGCAGGTCGGTGATGTGCACGGTGCCGAACTCGGCGGACGGGTCGCCCGTGAGCAGGTTCAGGCGCAGCTCCGAGATCTCCAGCAAATCACTGATGCGCACTTGGAGGAATATACAAGTGTGCCCGCCAACCGCTGACCGTGATTTCACCTGTCGCGCATAGGACGCCCGCGCCGGCCGGTGCTGTACTCGGAAGATGACGGAGACGGTCGGC
Organism: Nonomuraea sp. NPDC059023; assembly: GCF_042740095.1. Classification (NCBI taxonomy): domain Bacteria; kingdom Bacillati; phylum Actinomycetota; class Actinomycetes; order Streptosporangiales; family Streptosporangiaceae; genus Nonomuraea; species Nonomuraea sp. NPDC059023. The sequence goes on from NZ_JBHYIO010000003.1 coordinate 480,370, forward strand.
ACGGCGCGGCAGGGCGTCGGTGAGAGCGCGCAGCGGCCCGACGCGACGCTGAAGGTGACGGGCGAGTTCGCGTACGCGTCCGATCTGTGGCTGGACGGCATGGTCTGGGGCGTGACGCTGCGCAGCCCGCACGCCTCGGCCTGGATCAGGTCGATCGACGTGGGCCCGGCGCTGCGGATGGCGGGCGTGCACGCGGTGCTGACGCACGAGGACGTGCCGGGCGAGAAGTTCTACGGCCTGGAGCACCACGACCAGCCGGTGCTGGCCATCGACCAGGTGCGCTACCAGGGCGAACCGGTGGCACTGGTGGCGGCCGACCATCCGGAGACGGCCCGGCGCGCGGCGGCGGCGATCTCCGTCGAGTACGAGCCGCGCCCCGCGGTCACCGACCCGAGGGCGGCGGCCGGCGATCCGAGCCAGCCGCACGTGCAGCCGGGCGGCAACATCCTGCGCAGGCAGCCCGTCACGGTCGGGGACACGTTCGAGGCCGACGTGGTGGTGAGCGGCGAGTACGAGGTCGGCATGCAGGACCAGGCCTTCCTCGGCCCGGAGTCCGGGCTGGCGGTGCCCGACGGCGAGGGCGGCGTGGACCTCTACATCGCCACCCAGTGGCTGCACGTCGACCGCGACCAGCTCGCCCCCTGCCTGGGTCTGCCGCCGGAGCGGGTACGGCTCACGCTGTCGGGCGTCGGCGGCGCGTTCGGCGCCAGGGAGGACCTGTCGATGCAGGTCCACGCCTGCATGCTCGCGCTGCACCTGAACCGGCCGGTCAAGATGTCCTATGGGCGCGAGGAGTCGTTCTTCGGCCACGTGCACCGCCACCCGGCGTGGATGCGCTACGAGCACGGCGCCACCCGCGACGGCAGGCTCGTCTACGTCAAGGCCGAGATCCTCCTGGACGGCGGCGCCTACTGCTCCTCCTCTCCCGCCGTCGTCGGCAACGCGGCCTCGCTGGGCGTCGGCCCGTACGAGGTGCCGAACGTGCGGGTGGTCGCCACCGGCGTCTACACCAACAACCCGCCCTGCGGGGCGATGCGCGGCTTCGGCGCCGTGCAGGCGTGCTACGCCTACGAGTCGCAGATGGACAAACTCGCCGCCGCCTGCGGCCTGTCGCCGGTCGAGATCCGCGTCCGCAACGCCGTCTCGCAGGGCTCGCGGCTCATCACCGGCCAGCTCATCGACGCGCCCGCCCCGCTGGCGGACATGCTGCGCACGCTGGAGTCGATGCCGCTGCCCGCCGCCGCGGACGACCGCGCCGACCTGCGCGACCTGCCGGGCGGCGTCTCACAGACCACCCACGGCGAGTCGGTACGGCGGGGCGTCGGCTACGGCGTAGGCATCAAGAACATCTGCTTCTCCGAAGGCTTCGACGACTACTCCACGGCCAGGGTCCGCGCCGAACTGGTCAACGGCGAGCCGCACGTCACCGTGCACACCGCCGCCGCCGAGGTCGGTCAGGGGCTGGTGACCGTACAGGCGCAGATCGCCAGGACCGAGCTCGGCGTCGACGACGTCACCGTGGCCACGGCGGACACGGCGGTCGGCTCGGCGGGGTCGTCGTCGGCCTCCCGGCAGTCCTACGTGACCGGCGGCGCGGTGAAGGCGGCGTGCGAGGCGGTGCGGGCGCGGTTCCAGGGGCTGGAGGCGCGGGCGGCGCTGGAGAAGTTCGGGCCGATCGAGGAGACGCGGGAGTTCCGGCACCGGCCGACGTACCCGCTGCACCCGGTGACCGGGCAGGGCGACTCGCACACCCAGCTCGCCCTGTGCGTGCACCGGGCGGTCGTGGACGTGGACGTCGAGCTCGGGCTGGTCAAGGTGGTGGAGCTGGCGGCGGTGCAGGACGTCGGGCGCATACTCAACCCGCTCGCGCTGGAGGGGCAGATCCACGGCGGCACCGCGCAGGGGCTCGGGCTGGCGCTGATGGAGGAGATCCAGGTCAGGGACGGGCGCGTGGTGAACCCGTCGTTCACCGACTACCTGATCCCGACCATCCTCGACATGCCGCCGATGCGGCTGGAGATCCTGGAGAACGCCGACCCGGCCGCGCCGTACGGGCTGAGAGGGGCCGGTGAGCCGCCGACGCTGTCCTCGACGCCCGCGATCGCGGCGGCGGTGCGCGACGCGACCGGCCTGGCGCTTGCCCGGGTGCCGATCCGGCCCGAGGAGATAGCCCTCCTATAGGTTGTCCGGATGAGCAACATCGAGGCTGAGGCGAGAGAAGAATTCGCCAGATTCGACACCGACGGCGATGGCGTCATCACCGTCGAGGAGATCCGGAAGGTCAACGAGGCACTGGGGACGCACGGCCTCGACCGCACCGAGATCGAGCTGTTCATCAGGTCGGCGGACAAGAACGGGGACGGGCACATCGGACTGGAGGAGTTCGTCGCCATGGTCGGCGGCGGACGGCACGAGAAGGCATGACCGGCTCCCCCGCCGGGTAGGCAACCGGCAATCCCCCTTGATCGCTAGGGGGGACCGCTGTGCTCGACCGCTTCTTCGAGCTGTCCGGGCGGGGGACGACCGTCGGCCGTGAGGTACGCGGTGGCATCACCACGTTCATGGCCATGGCCTACATCATCCTGCTCAACCCGATCATCCTGGGCGGCGCCAAGGACGTCACCGGCGCGCAGCTCACCATCGCCCAGCTCACCACCTCCACGGCGCTGGCCGCCGCCATCTGCACGCTGCTCATGGCCGTGGCGGGCAACGCGCCGTTCGGGCTGGCGGCCGGGCTCGGGCTGAACGCGGTGGTGGCCTACCAGGCGGCGCCGTTCATGACCTGGGCGCAGGCGATGGGGCTGGTGGTGCTCGAAGGCGTCGTGATCATCATCCTGGCCGTGACCGGGCTGCGCACACTGATCATGAACGCGATCCCGCTGGCGCTCAAGCACGCGATCAGCGTCGGCATCGGCATGTTCATCGCCCTGATCGGCCTCGTGGACGCCGGATTCGTCGGACGCGGCACCGGGACGCCCGTACAGCTCGGCGCGACGGGCCATCTGACCGGCTGGCCCGTGGCCGTGTTCTGTTTCGGGCTGCTGCTCATGATCATCCTGTACGTCAGGAAGACGCCGGGCGCCATCCTCATCAGCATCGTCGTCACCACGATCGTGGCCGTGATCGTGAACTCGCTGGCCGTCGTCGACCCCAAGACCTGGGGCATCGTGGTGCCCCGGCTGCCCGAGTCGCTCGTCGCGGCGCCCGACTTCGGGCTGGTCGGGCAGGTGGACGTGTTCGGCGGCTTCGCGCGGGCGGGCGTGGTCACCGCGACCGTGGTGCTGTTCACGCTGGTGCTGTCCGGGTTCTTCGACGCGATGGGCACGATCATCGGGGTCAGCGACGAGGCGGGCCTGGTCGACGCCCAGGGCCGGGTGCCCCGGCTCGGCGCCATCCTCACCGTGGACGGCGTCGCCGGCGTCGTGGGCGGCTCCATGAGCGCCTCGGCCAACACCGTCTTCGTGGAGTCGGCGGCCGGGGTCGGGGAAGGGGCGCGTACCGGTCTGGCGAGCGTCGCGACCGGGGCGTTGCTGGGGCTGACGCTGCTGTTCACGCCGCTGGCCGCCGTGGTGCCGCCCGCCGCGGCCACGCCCGCGCTCGTGCTGGTCGGGGCGCTGATGATGACGCAGTCGCGCAAGGTTCCCTGGGAGGACCTGGACTTGGCCATCCCGGCGTTCCTGACGATCGCGCTGATGCCGTTCACCTACTCGATCACCAACGGCGTCGGCGCCGGGGTGATCTCCTACACGCTGATCAAGGCGGCCCGCGGCAGGTTCTCCGAGATCCCCTGGCTGCTCTGGGTGGTCTCGGTGATCTTCGTGGCGTACTTCGGGATCACCGCGCTGGAGGGGCTGTTCGGCTGACGGCCAGAGCCGCGTGGACCGCGTGCCGTTCCACCCGGACCTTCTCCTCCCAACGCGGGTTCTTCAGTACGGCGGCCAGGGCCGCCGCCCGCTCGGCCAGCTCCTCGGCCTCCTCCAGGCGGCCCAGCTCGCGCAGGGCACGCGTGCGGCCGACCATGTGGCGCAGCTCGCCGATGCGGTTGGACACGCTGCCGATCAGGGCGGCGGCGCGGTCGAAGCGGCTCAGCGACCGCTCGGGCCGGCCCAGAGCCAGGCAGGTCTCGCCCATGATCAGGTGGGCCAGGCCCTCCTGTAGGGCGTCGCCATCGCTCACGGCGCCGGCCATGACCTCGGCCAGGGGTTCCGCCGCCTCCTCCGGCCGGCCCAGCCCCAGCAGGGCGCTGCCGATCATGAGCTGGGCGTAGCGGATGCCGACCCGGATGCCGAGATCCCGCGCGATCACGAGCTGCGCCCGCGCGAAGGCCAGGGTCTGGCCATGGCGTTCGGAGATCAGGTTCAGGTTGGCGAGGTTGCCCAGGGCGCGCAGCTCGCCGAAGCGGTCGCCGAGCCGCCTGGCCAACTTGAGAGCGGCCTCGTGGTGTCCGGCCGACTCGCCCAGCCGGTCGGCCATCCACAGGGCCTCCGCCACGTGGGCGTGGGCCTGCTGGGCGAGTGCCGGCTCGTCCAGCCGCCGGGTCACGGCCAGCGCCAGCTCGTTGCACTCCAGCATGTCGATGGTGTGGTAGGCCATGCTCTGGAACCACATGAAGGAGAAGGTCAGCGCGACGCCCAGCCTGGCGATCTCCTCGTCCTGGCCGGACATCGCCTGCTTCGCCGCGGAGACGAGGTTGGCCGACTCGGCCGTCAGCCAATCCTGGCCCTGCCGCGGGGTGTCCAGGGCCGCGGGCTCGGCCGCCACGGGCGGGATGACAGGCTGAAGGCGATGCGGGTCCACCAGGACGCTGGCGTGCCGGGCGGACGCCACGCAGAACGCCAGAGCCCTGGCCACCGCGGCCTGGGCGCCCTCGGGCCGGAGCTCCGCGGCGAACAGGCGGACCAGATCGTGCAGATGGAAACGGTCGGCACGGCCGCGTTCGACCAGATGGGCGTCGGCCAGGCGGCACAGGGCCGCGGCCGCCTCGGCCGTGCCCGAGCCCAGCAGCGCGGCGGAGAACGCGACCGTGATCTCGGGGAAGTGGAGCTCGCCGAGCAGGGACAGCAGGCGGGCGGCGGCCCTGTCGCGGGGATGCGGGCTGTCGTGCAGCGCGCGCCAGCTCGACGTGAGCGCGGAGCGGACCGCGAAGTCGCCGATCTGCAGCTCGTGCAGGCGGCGGCGCTCGTCGCCGAGCCGCGTCACCAGGTCGGCGACGCTCCAGCCCGGATGGTCGGCCAGGCGCGCGCCGGAAATGCGCAGGGCCAGCGGCAGCCCGTCGCACAGGCGCGCCAGCCGTTCCGCCTGGGCCGGGTCGGCCGCCACCCTGTCGGCGCCCGCCAGTGTGGCGAGCATCGCGGTGGCCTCGGCGGGCAGCAGCCCCTCCAGCCGGACCTGCGCGCAGTCGTCGCCCGCGGCCAGTGTCTCCCTGCTGGTGACGATGAGGGCCGCGCCCAGCGGTGCTGACAGGAGCGGCCGCACGTGACCGAGACCGGCGGCGTCGTCGAGGACCACCAGGACGCGCCTGCCGTCCATCCTGCTGCGCCACTCGGCCGCCGCCTCGTCCTGATCCACCGGTACGGCGCTGCCCGGCACACCCAGGGCCCGCAGGAACCGGCCGAGCACCTCCAGCGGAGTCAGCGGTGGCACGCCGGGCGTCCTGCCGTGCAGGTTCACGAACAGCTGGCCGTCGGGGAAGCGGTCCTTGACGGCGTGGGCCAGCTTCAGCGCCAGGGCGGACTTGCCGATGCCGGGCGGCCCGGAGATCGCCACCAGCGGATGGCCCTGCTCGGCGACCAGCGTCGTCAGCCTGGCCAGCTCCCCGGCCCGGCCCACGAACCCGATGAGCGCACGGGGAAGCTGCCGCGGCACCGGATCCCGACCGGCCCGCGGCTCCGCACTCCCGGGAACGATCTCCCCACTGCCCCGCGCCGGCACGCGCTCCTCGGCGTCCGGCGCCGTCACGCGCTCCCCGCTGCCCCGCGCCGTCACGAGCTCCTCGGTGTCCGGCGCCTTCACGAGCCCGCTCCGGTCCGGTGGTTCCCCGGGCGGGTTCTCGCCCGCGATCCCGGGGACGGGGTCGCCGCGGAGGATCAGCTCGTGGCAGTGGCGCAGACCCTTGCCCGGGTCCACTCCCAGCTCGTCCGCCAGGACGCGGCAGCCGTCGGCGAAGACCTCCAGCGCCTCCGCCGACCGTCCGCAGTGGTAGAGGGCGAGCATGAGCAGTTCGCGCAGCCGTTCGCGCAACGGGTGGTGGGCCAGCAGGCCGTCGAGGGAGTCGACCGCGGCGTCCGCGCGGCCGGTCTTCAGCAGGACGCCGGCCCGCAGCTCGGCAGCCGACAGCCCCAACTCCTGCAGACGGTGCCGCTCCGCCCCGGCGAACGGGCCCGGCACGCCGCACAGCGGGTCGCCCCTGACCAGCCCCAGCGCGCGGTCCAGAGCCGACAGCGCGGCCGGGTGATCGTCGTGCCGCCCGAACCGCCTGGCCTCCTCGACAAGAGCGGTGAACTCGCGGGCGTCCACGAGGCGCGGATCCAGCCGCAGCTGATAGCCGCCCGCGCCGCCCACCAGCACGCTCGGCGGCTCCCGCCGTCCGCGCACCGGCTCCAGCACCGCGCGCAGGCCGGCCACGTAGGTGTAGACGCTCTGCCCCGCCGAGCGCGGAGCCCGTGCGCCCCACAGCCCCTCGATCAGCGCCGTCATCGTGACCGGGTGGGGCGCGTGCGCGGCCAGCATCGCCAGGACCGCCTGCCGGCGGGGCGGCCCCGCGACGAACGCCCCCGCCGTCGTGCGCACACCCACCGGGCCGAGCAACAGAATCCGCACCTGACAACCCTCCGAAGGCCAGACTCAACCAGGAGCCTAGCCACCGCCCCCGACAGTCCGGCGCGGCTCAGAGGTCGGCGGAGTTGCAGGCGGTGCCGTTGTTGTCCTTGTCCACGTACCAGGTGTATTCGGTGTGCCGGCCCTTGGTGTAGGGGCCGAGACCCGCGGCCACCGCCTCCTTGCAGGACGGGTGGCGCTTGTCCTTGGCGGGCAGCAGGGAGCCGCCGGTCGGGTTGGCCCCGACCGGGGTGTTGGCGGCCGGCGTGGTCGCGTTCGGGTTGCCGGTGCCGGGGGGCGTGGTCGCGTTCGGTGCGCCGGTGCCGGTGTTGGGCGCGCCGGTGTTCGGCGCCCCGGTGTTGGGCGCGCCGGTGTTCGGCGTCCCCGTGTCCGGCAACCCCGTGGTCGGGGCTCCGGTGCCGGGGAGGCCGGTCTCCGGGGCCCCGGTAGGGGCGCCCGTGCCGCCCGCGCCCAGGCGGGCGGCGAGGGCTTCGGCCTCGGCCTTCGGCAACGGGCCGATGCTCACGCTGTCGCCGTCCATCGCCTGCAGGACGGACGGCGCGGCCACGACGACGTTCGGCGGTGTCAGCACCACGGCCAGCGGGCGCTGGTCGCCGGCGAGCTCCTGGATGATCGTGGCCACCCGCGTCTTGAAGGCGGGCGCCATCGCGATGCGGACCGAGTACGTGCCGTCGTCCTCGGCCACGGTCTCGATCTGCTGCACGGCGTTGACCGTGACGCCCTTGCCGATCAGGTAGCAGGTGGTCTTCAGCTCGTCCAGGACCGCCTCCTCACCGGGGCAGGGCGCTTCCTTCGACTCGCGCACGGGCGCGAAGTGGATGGGGGTGGCGAGCTGCAGCGGCGGCACCGCGCCCAGCAGGGGGGCGTCGGGGCTCCTGGTCATGAGGACGGCCACCGCCCCCAGCACCCCGGCGATCACGATCACCAGGACGAGCGAGACGATCAGGACGATCGTGGTGAGCTTGCTGGCCTGCGGCTGCTCAGGCCGCGGCGTGTCGGAGACCGGTGGATTCTCCATCGACATGGACGACGACCCCATCCTGGCGTTCGCGGGCTGCCGGTGAGCTTATCGAGGACAAGCCGGACCGGGGTAATCAGCCGGAATTTCTCCACTTTCCACCATGGTGTGAGGAAGAATGGAAGAACAATTACAGATTGTCGATAGTTCTGTTTGACTGGCGAGCCGAGAGTGGTCTCATGAAGGTCGGAGTACCCCGCGAGATCAAGAACAACGAGTTCCGCGTGGCTCTCACCCCCGCGGGCGTCCACGAGTTCGTACGGCACGGCCACCAGGTCCTCGTCGAGCGGGACGCGGGCACGGGCTCGGCGATCCCCGACGCCGACTTCGCCGCCGCGGGCGCGCTCATCCTGGACGGCGCGGACGCCGTCTGGGCCGAGGCGGACCTGGTCATGAAGGTCAAGGAGCCCGTGGCCGAGGAGTATCACCGGATGCGCAAGGGCCAGGTGCTGTTCACGTACCTGCACCTGGCGGCTTCCGAGCTGTGCACCCGCGCGATGCTGGAGTCGGGCGTGACCGGCGTCGCGTACGAGACCGTGCAGACGGCGAACGGCGCGCTGCCGCTGCTGGCCCCGATGTCCGAGGTGGCCGGACGGCTCGCGCCCCAGGTCGGCGCCTACCATCTGATGCGTTCCGAGGGCGGCAGAGGCGTGCTCATGGGCGGCGTGCCCGGCGTGCGGGCGGCGAACGTCGTGGTGATCGGCGCCGGCGTCTCCGGGATGAACGCGGCCGCCATCGCGCTCGGCATGCAGGCCGAGGTGCTGCTGCTGGACCGCAACATCGACAAGCTGCGCCAGGCCGACGCCATCTACCAGGGCCACTGCCAGACGGTCGCCTCGAACACACTGGAGGTCGAGCTCGCGGTGCTGGAGGCCGACCTGGTCATCGGGGCGGTCCTGGTGCCGGGGGCAAGGGCGCCGAAGCTGGTCTCCAACGACCTCGTACGCAGGATGAAACCCGGCTCGGTGCTGGTGGACATCTCCATCGACCAGGGCGGCTGCTTCGAGGACTCGCGCCCGACCACCCACGCCGACCCCACCTACCGGGTCCACGACTCGATCTTCTACTGCGTGGCCAACATGCCCGGCGCGGTGCCGCACACCTCCACGTACGCGCTGACGAACGTGACCCTCCCCTACGCCCTGGCCATCGCCGACCTGGGCTGGGCGCGGGCGCTACGCGAGGACCCCGCGCTGGCGCACGGCCTCAGCACACACGAAGGGCACCTCACCAGCCGGCCCGTGGCCGAGGCGCACGGGCTGGAGTGGGTGCCCATCGAGGACGTGCTCGGCTAGCCCTACTGGTTCGACGACGACGGCGTCGGGGCCGGGCTGCCGCTCGGCTGCCCCTGCTGCTGCGGCTCGGGCGGCAGCGGCTGCTGATCGGCGGTCGTCGTGATCGCCTGGTTGCCGCCGCAGGTCGCGCCCGGCTCGGGGGTGTCCTTGCCGTTCTGGTACTTCTTGATGAACGCGGGCAGCTTCTCGTCGGCCGCCTTCTCCAGCTTCAGCTGGTGTCCCCAGGAGGAGGCCACGATCGGCGCGGGCAGGTTCGGGAACGGGCTGACGAGCATGTACTCGAGGCTGCCCGTCTCACTGGCGACCTTCTTCAGCGCGTCGATCTCGGCCTTGGGCAGGTCGGGCCGGTAGGTGATCCAGATCGCGCCGTGCTCCAGCGAGTGCACCGCGTGCTCGGGATGGATGGGCTTGTCGTAGATGTCGCACTGCTGCCAGTAGTTGTTGTGCTCGCCGCCCACCGGCGGGGTCTCCTTGTAGGTGACCGCGTTCCACACGTGCTGTCCGGCGTCGTACTTGACACTGGTGACGGCGTCGAGCGAACTGGCCCTCGACTGGTTGATCAGGTAGAAGCCGACCACGCCGACGAGCAGCACGATGACCGCGCCACCCGCTCCCCACATGAGGAACGCGGTGCGGCGCTCCTTACGCCTCTGCGCGGCCCGCATCTTGTCCAGATGCTCGCGCCGCGCCTGCGCTTTCTCCTTCGTCATCGCGATTTTCCTCCATCGGCATGCCAACTGCGGGTCACCCTATGCCCTCCGGGCGTATATGGAGAATAAGAAGCTTAACGACGAGCTCACGCCGGCCCTGGGTACGCTGGGAGCGACATGAACAAGCTCATCGCCGTCGGCGCGGTCGCTCTCGCGGCCATCGCCGCTTTCCTGCTGTTCGGCCGGGGAGGCACGCCGTCCGAGACCTCCGCGGAGGCCGGGTTCGCCCGCGACATGGCCACCCATCACGCCCAGGCCGTGGACATGTCGTTCACGATCAGGGACAAGGGCCCCGCCCCCGAGGTCAGAAACCTCGCCTTCGACATCATCAACACTCAGGCGAACCAGCGCGGCATGTTCCTCGGCTGGCTGCAGCAGTGGGATCTCGGCCAGTCGACCGATCTGCGGCCGATGACGTGGATGAGCGGGCACGGGCACGGCGGGCAGCCGCTCAAGGCGGGCGTGATGCCCGGCATGGCCACGCGCGAGGAGCTGGACAAGCTCAAGGGCCTGCAGGGCAAAGCGGCCGAGGTGCTGTTCCTGCAGCTGATGATCCGCCATCACGAGGGCGGCGTGCAGATGGCCAGAGGGCTGCTGCCGCTGTCGGAGCGTGAGGAGGTGACCAGCATGGCGCAGAAGATCATCGACGGCCAGAACGGCGAGATCAAGCTGATGACCGACATGCTCGGGCACCGCGGGGCGCAGCCGCTGCCGTCCATCTTGTGACCTACGACGCGGCGGTGGTCGGTTCCGGTCCCAACGGGCTCGTGGCCGCGATCACGCTGGCCGCCGCGGGACGCCGGGTGCTGCTGCTGGAGGCGGCCGGCCGGTTCGGGGGCGCGCTGCGCTCGGCCGAGCTGACGTTGCCCGGCCGCGTCCACGACGTGGGCGCGACCGTGCTGGCCATGGCGCTGGTCTCGCCCGCCTTCCGGGCGCTCGGGCTGACGACGATCGCGCCGTTCGCGCAGCCCGAGGTCGCCGTGGCCCATCCGCTGGACGGCCGGCCCGCCGCGCTGGTCCATCGGGACGCCGGCCGTACCGCGGAGGGCTTGGGGCGGGACGGGGCGGCGTGGCGCGCGTCGGTCGGGGCGGCGGCCCGCGCGGGCGCGCCGCTCGTGGAGACGCTGCTGTCGCCGCTCTCGCCGCCCAGGGCTCCGCTGGCGGCGGCGCGGTTCGGACTGCTCGGGGCGCTGCCCGCGACCGTGCTCGGGCGCGCGCTGTTCCGGACCGTCGAGGGGCGGGCGCTGCTGGCGGGCATGGCCGCGCACTCGGTGCTGGACCTGCGTTCGCCGATCACGAGCGGGTACGGCATGCTGCTCGCGGCCAGCGCGCACCTGGTGGGCTGGCCGCTGGTCAGAGGCGGTTCGCAGGTGCTGGCCGACGCGCTGGTGGAGCGGCTGCGAAGGCTCGGCGGCACCACGGTGAGCGGCCACCGGGTGCACGACCTGCGCGAGCTGGACGCCCCGATCGTGATGCTGGACGTGACGCCCCGGCAGTTCCTGCGGATGACCGAGCTGCCCACCGGCTACCGCGACCGGCTGCGGCGCTTCCGGTACGGGCCGAGTGTGTTCAAGATGGACTGGGCGCTCGACGGCCCCGTGCCCTGGCGTGACCCGCGGGTGGCGCGGGCGGGCACCGTCCACCTGGGCGGCACACTGGAGGAGATCGCGCTGAGCGAGGCCGAGGTGTCGGCGGGACGCCACTCGCCGCGGCCGTACGTGCTGCTGGTGCAGCCCTACGCGGCCGACCCCACACGCGGCGGGCACACGCTGTGGGCCTACTGCCATGTGCCGCGCGGCTCGTCGGCCGACATGAGCGCCGCGATCGAGGCGCAGATCGAGCGGTTCGCGCCCGGCTTCCGCGAGCGGGTCCTGGCCCGGCACACGATGAACACCGCCGACCTGGAACGGTTCGACCCGAACCTGGTCGGCGGCGACATCAACGGCGGCACCGGGTCCCTCGGCCAGTTCGTGAAACGGCCCGTGTGGTCACCGGCGCCGTGGCGCACGCCGCTGCCCGGCGTCTACCTGTGCTCCGCCTCCACCCCGCCCGGTGGAGGGGCGCACGGTATGGGCGGCTACCACGCCGCCCGCCTGGCACTGCGCGAGCACCCCTGACGGCTCAGGCCGACATCTCCTCGCGTACGGCGGCGGCGAAGGCGTCCACGTCGGCCTCGGTGGTGTCGAAGGAGCACATCCAGCGCACCTCGCCGATCGCCGGATTCCAGGTGTAGAAGCGGAAGCGCTTCTGCAGCCGCTCCGTCACCTCCGGCGGCAGGATGGCGAAGACCGCGTTGGCCTCCACCGGCCTGGGCACCTCGACGCCCGGGATGTCGCGCACGGCCTCGGCCAGGCGGCGGCCCATGGCGTTGGCCCGCCGCGCGTTGCGCAGCCACAGGTCGCCGCCGAGCAGCGCCTCGAACTGGGCCGAGACGAACCGCATCTTCGACGACAGCTGCATGTACGTCTTGCGGATGTAGTCGACTCCGCGGGCGGCGCCGGGGTCGAGCACGACGACGGCCTCGCCGTACAGCAGCCCGATCTTCGTTCCGCCGAAGGAGAGCACGTCCACGCCCGCGTCGGTGGTCAGCGCGCGCAGGGGCACGTCCAGCGCGGCGGCGGCGTTGGTGAGGCGCGAGCCGTCCAGGTGGACCTTCAGGCCGCGCTCGTGGGCGTGCTCGCAGATCGCGGTGATCTCGGCGGGGGTGTAGACGGTGCCGAGCTCGGTGGTGTTGGAGATCGACACGACGCCGGGCTGGGCACGGTGCACGTCGCCGAAGCCCCACGCCTGGGTGTCGATCAGTTCCGGGGTGAGCTTGCCGTCCGGCGTGGGGACGGTGAACAGCTTGATGCCGCCCGCCACCTCCGGCGCGCCGCCCTCGTCGGTGTGGATGTGGGCGGTGTCGGCGCAGACGACCGCCTGCCACGTGTCGAGCATGGCGCGCAGCGAGACCACGTTGGCGGCGGTGCCGTTGAAGACCGGGTAGGTCTGGGCCTGCTCGCCGAAGTGCCGCTGGAAGACGCCCTGGAGGGCCTCGGTGTAGACGTCCTCGCCGTAGGAGATCTGGTGGCCGCCGTTGGCGCGGGCGATGGCCTCCAGGATCTCCGGGTGGACGCCCGCGTAGTTGTCGCTCGCGAACGCCTTCAGCTCTGGGTCGTGCCGGGGATTCACGCGGTGAGGTCCAATCGGGTGCCGTTGATCTGCGCGGCCGGGCGCTCGTAGAGGCCGCCGATGGCCTCGGCGAGGGTACGCACGTCGGTGAAGCCGGTGAACGCGGCCTCCGGCTTGGCGGCCCGCATGGAGTCGTTGACCAGCGCCTTCACCACCAGGATGACGGCGGCCGCGTTGGTACCCGCGAGCGCGTCGGCCAGCGACCTGGTCCACGCCTCTGAGGCGGCCTTGGCCGCGGCGTAGCAGGCGCCGCCCGCGGTGGGCGACTCGGCGGCCTTGGCGGAGACGATCGCGAACCGGCCGTTGGCGCTCTTGCGCAGCAGCGGCTCGAAGGCCAGCGTGACGTGCTGGAGGGTGCGCACGAGCAGGTCGTGCAGCAGGTTCCAGTCGTCCAGGTCGGTGTCGGCGAACGTCTTCCCGCCGCGCCAGCCGCCCACGAGGTGCACCACCCCGTCGACGCGGCCGTGCTCGATGTCGATACGCTCGGCCAGCGCCTGTACGGCGGCGCGGTCCAGCAGGTCGACGTCGTCCTTGTCCACGCCGACGACGGTGTGGCCGTTCTTCTCGAAGTACTCGGCGACCGCCTGGCCGGTGGGCCCGGCGGCGCCGGTGATGAGGATGATCATGCGCGGATCCCCTTGGTGCTCTCGACGACGTCTGCGAGCTTACGGCGCAGCGCCTCGTAGAACATGCTCAGGGGGAACTCGTCCGACAGCACCGCGTCCACCTTGGCCTTCTGCTCCTCCGGCAGCGCCTGGATGCCCTTGGCCCAGGTCGAGGCGGGGTTCGGCTCCACGTAGGCGCTGACCAGGTCGTACGCGGCCAGCCAGTGCGCGATCTTGGACCGGTCGATGCTGTCGCGGTAGAGCTTCTCCACCTCTCCGCGCAGGTCGGCGACGCCGTCGGCGACCCGCTCCCAGTCGATCGTGAGCCGGTTGTCGGTCCAGCGCACGACGTCGTTGCGGTGCAGGTACGCGAAGAGCAGCTGGCCGCCGAGCCCGTCGTAGTTGCGCACCCGCTCACCGGTGATCGGGAAGCGGAACAGCCGGTCGAACAGGATCGCGTGCTGCACGTAGCGGGCGTGCGGCACACCGTCCTTCTCCAGCTTCACCGCCTCGCCGAACGCGGTCAGGTCGCAGCGCAGCTCCTCCAGCGAGTAGAGCCAGTACGGCATCCGCTGCTTGATCATGAACGGGTCGAACGGCAGGTCACCGTGGCTGTGGGTACGGTCGTGGATCAGGTCCCACATGACGAACGTGTCCTGGGCGAGCTGCTGGGAGGCCAGCAGCCGGGCGGCGTCCGGGGGCAGGGCCAGCTTGAGCGTGGTGGCGGCGGCGCCGGAGACCGCGCGGAACCTGGCCGCCTCGCGGTCGGCGAAGATGCCGCCCCAGGTGAACCGCTGGGGTGCCTGCCGTACCGCGACGGTCTCGGGGAACAGCACGGCCGAGTGGGTGTCGTAGCCGGAGGTGAAGTCCTCGAAGGCGATCGGCACGAACATCGGGTTGTCGTAGCCGCCGGCCTCCAGCCCGGCCAGCCAGTCGGGCCAGATCGTGCGGATCCAGACGGCCTCGACGTTGCGGTTGGGGTTGCCGTTCTGCGTGTACATCGGGAACACCACCAGGTGCTCCAGCCCGTCCACGCGCTGGGTGTCGGGGTGGAAGAGCTCCAGCGACCGGAGGAAGTCGGGGACGCCGAGGTCCTGCTCCGACCACTGGCGCAGGTCGGCCTGAACCGCCTGAAGGTAGGCGGCGTCATGCGGGAAGTGCGCCGCCATCTCGCCCACCTGCCGGGCGATCGAGCCGACCAGTTCCTTGGCCCGATCCTTCTCCTCCGGCACCGAGCCGTCCTTGACCTGCAGCGGTCGCAGCTCCTCGACCGTGGCCTTGAGCTCGGCGAACCCGGCCGCCTTGGCCTCGTCGGTGCCCGTTCCCGCCCGGTCGTCACCTGGTACGCGCGCGGCCCAGGTGACCACGTTGCCCCAGAGCCGGCGGTGGTCGTAGTCCTCGATGGAGTCGTCGCCGAACAGGTCGGAGTCGGCGAAGACGACCACGCGGCCCTTGCCGTACGTGCGCGCCACGGCCAGCGGGGCGCCGGCGGGGGTGGCGGACGGCGAAGACGCGAACAGGACGGTGGCCCCGTCTGCGGCCAGCACGCCCGACCGGTAGAAGCAGGCCTTCCCGACGCCCGCGAGCAGACCGTCAGAAGTGTTCTTCGCGGCCAGGACCCAGGTGGCGACATCCCGGTGGGCGTTCTTGGGGTCGCGGACCGTGGTGTGCTCGACGGCCACGCCGAAGCGGGCGAGCAGGTCGTTGAGGTTGTTGCCGTACTTGTCCTGCTCCTCCTCGGCCAGCACGACCAGGCCGCCGCCGTCCTGGACGTAGGCGGTGATGGCGTCCAGCTCGGCGGCGGAGAAGACCGGGCTGCCGTGGCCGGTGGTGCGCTCCCAGCGCTCGCCCGACGGGTGCGCGATGACCAGGACGTCCTGGTCCTGGAGCGTTCCCGTGTCGAGGGCGCCGGTGATGTGGGCGCCGACCGTGTGCCCAAGGTGCCGCAGCTGAGCGGCGGCGCGCGCGTAGCTGTTGTCGTCGGGGTGGCCGGGGTTCATCGCCTCGGCGACGTCGCGCCGGATGGTCCACGACTCGCTGTGGGCCTCGTCGAAGAGCACCTTGGGGAAGGACTTCATGAAATATCTCCTGCCAAAGTCACCTATTGACGGAAAATATACATGATAGATGGGGGTGCAACGCTAGTCCCTTCATGATCTGAGGGTGTGCACCGAAGACGTCGATGCTGGCGGCAGCGGCGGTCCCGCGCCCACGGCATGCCGATGGTGACGGCATCCGCGAGATCCCCGGACATACGCGCCGGCTACGGCCGGCGACCGTGAAGGGCACCTCGCACCTTTTGGTGATCATTGCCGCGACGCACGGCCCCTGTTTCGGGGGCCGTGCTCACCTGATCGTCCCCGCCGGGATCACTCCTCGGGGCAGGTCGTGCCGGGCGCGGGGAGCGTCAAGTCGGTGAGGTACGCGGTCGCGTGCCTGATCGGGCACTTCTTGCCCATCATCCACAGAACGTGGCCGGGTCCCTCGTAGGTGACGGTCACCGAACCCGGGATCATCTCGGTGAAGGTCCGGGTCGTCACCACGTCGCCGGACGTGCTCCCCGCGCCCAAGATCGGCGGGAGGCCGCGCGACGGGAGCGGACGGACCGGGTTGGCCACCTTCAGCGGCCAGCCTGTGCACGCGACGCCTTCGGTCCGGGCGGAACCGAGATTCGGCAGGGTCCTCTCCGCCGTGCGACGGTAGTTCCGCAGTTCGTCGTAGCCGGCGAAGCCACGACCGTCGCCGCAGCTCATCGCCAGGACGCCGGGTGTGCTCCAGACGCTGGTGCCGGTGATGACCGCGTCGCCGAATCCGGACCCGTCCCCGCGCCGCGCCAAGTCGACCGACTTGGCGAAGGGCAGCCAGTTCGCGTGGTCCTTGCCGGGGTCGACCGCCGCCAGGCCGAAGGCGAACTGCCGCAGCATCCATCCGGTCATCTCGCCCTTGCCGAACTCGGCGGAGGTGCCGGGGATCGGCTTGCGGTCGGCCGCGCGGACGAGCGCGCGCCAGACCGCTCCGGCGTCCTCGCCGTGCAGCGCGCAGGCGGGGGTGTCCGCGCACCAGGTGACGAACTTCCCGAACGTCTCCTCGAAGGCGGTCGATATCCGGAGCATCTGGTCGTTGAAGCCCGCGGCCTGGTTGATCACCCCGTCGGCGTACAGCGCCCGGATCCGCTGCGGGAACAGGCGAGCGTAGGCGATGGAGGGCACCCCGCCGTAGGAGTGGGCCACGATGCTCAGCCGCTCCTCGCCCAGCACCGACCGGATCGCCTCCATGTCCCTGGCCATCGACATGGAGTCCACATGGGCGAACAGGCCGGTGGTGTCCGCCTTCTGGCAGGCGAGGAACGCCTTGGTCATCGCGGCGGTCTGGGCGGCGTATGCCTTGCGGCTGCGAGGGTCCTCCAGTTTGGTGCCGGGCTTCCAGCAGACTTTGGGCATGGTTTTGAACCACAGGCTGGTGCGCGTCTGGAAGAAGACGAGGTCGAAGCGGCGGCCCAGTTCCTTGAGATGGGAAGCGGCGATCTTCACCTCGGGGATGCCGCTGCTCCCGGGTCCGCCGGTGACTTCCAGGACGCTGCCGATCCGGCGGGCGGGCTCGGTGGCGGGCAGCCGGGCCAGGTCCAGCCGGATCTTCCTGCCGCCGGGCTCGGCCCAGTTCACCGGCACCTCGATCGAGGCGCACTCCGTGGGCGCGGGAAGTGTCTTGTCTGAGCACTCGCCCCAGGTCAGCCGCCCGGCCTCGGCCGCCGCCGAGACCGGCGCCGCCGGTGCGAGCGCTGCCACGGCCGCCGTGGCGGCGAGGATGGCGAAAGTCTTCTTCAGGATTCTCATCTCGGCGTCACGGATCTCGTCGCCCCATGGGGATGTCCAGGGGATGCTTTTGTGATCATGACTTCATCCTCCGCCGGTGGGGACCGGTTCTCGTCGTCCGCGCGGAGGATTGCCGGCTGGGAGCCCGCTCCCAGCCGCATGGTCCACCGTGGTAGGACACGTCGGTGCGTCCGCTTGTCCCCCCGTCGCCGGACCCTGATTCACCGGGCTCTGATCCCGCCGTTGCCGGCCGTCGGCGAAGCCGGCCCCACCAGCCGCCATCCGCCTTGCTCTCGCAGGTCGGACTCGCCATAGGAGTGTCCACGCCCGGCCTTCCCAGGGCCTGAGGCGCTCTACTGGGCCGGCTTGGCCTCCTCGGCCGTACCGTCGCCGAACACCTCCTTGAGGAGGTTGTCGCGCGCCGTCGGGAAAGCCCCTGCCAGATCGGGTACGGCGTCGCCGTAGGTGATCGAGGCGGCGAGGGTCTTCTTGCCGTCGGGCGTGCCGTACAGGACCGACACGTAACCCCCGGCGGTGCTGCCGTTGTGATGGAGGACGGTACCGCAGTCCGGGCCCAGGTCCTGCACGTATATCCCGAGGCCGTAGCTGCCGAAGGGGCCGCCGCTCTTCGGGTCCGTCCTGCGCATCTCGGTCAGCAGTTCGGCGGGCAGGAGCTTGCCACGGTTCAGCGCGGAGAAGAACGTGGCCAGATCCTCGGTGGTCGAGATCATGTCACCGGCGGCGGCCGTCATGGAGGGGTTCTGGCGGGTGACGTCGATCACCTTCCCCTTCCCCGCGGCGTCCTGGTAGCTGAAGTAGCCGTGGGAGTACGGCCGGGGAAGCTCGGGCGAGGCGCCCGGCAGTACCGTGCCGCTCAGCTGGAGCGGACCCAGGATCCGCAGCTTCATCTCCTCGGCGAGCGAGTGGCCGGTGACCTCCTCGATCAGCAACTGGGCCAGCGTGTAGCCGGTGTTGGAGTAGCTCCACTTCTCGCCCGGCTCGAACCTCGGCCCCTTGGACAGTCCGAACCGCACCAGTTCCTCCGGCCGATAGGTCTTGAACCGGGCGTCCGCCCACTCCGCGCCCCCGGCGGGGATCCCCGGCTCGACCGACCCGTCGACACGAAACTCGCCGGTGTAGTTGGACAGACCGCTGGTGTGCTGCAGCAGCATCCGCGCCGTGATCCCCCGGTCCAGCTCGAACGCGGGCAGGTGGTCGGCCACCGGGCCGTCCAGCTCGATCTTGCCCCTGGCCACCAGCTGCAGCACCAGGGTCGCGACGAACGGCTTGGTGCTGCTGCCGATCCGGAACCGTCCGTCCGCCGGCGGCTTGACGTTCACACCGAGCTTGCGCCGCCCGGCGCTGCCGACCCACTCGCCCCGCTCGTCGTTCACGCGCGCCTGGACGCCGAGGAAACCGGCGTCGACGATCGCCTCGATGGCCTTCTGCAGTTCCGGGCGCCCGCCTCCGGTGTTCTCTGCGGTGGGGAGGGATTCACTCATGACCGTTCCTCATTTCACGATAGTACGCGTCTTGTGCTGCTCGAAAGCTACGTTGCATTCGCAATTCCGTCAATCTCGGAGAATGCATAATCGCAGGTAGACGGCCAAAAATTGAAGCAATGACGCTGAACCCGAATGCAAGGCTGTTGCATTGACTGACGGCGAAGACAACACTGGAGGTATGCCAGGAGGACGACTGACCCAGCAGGACCGCGAGCGCATCGCGTCCGGACTCGCCGACAAGCTCTCCTACGGTGAGATCGCCAGGCGGCTCGACCGGGCGACCTCGACGGTCACCCGGGAGATCGCACGCAACGGCGGCCCCACCGGCTACCGGCCCCAGCAGGCACAGCAGGCGACGATCCAGCGAGCCCGGCGCAGCACACCGGCACCCCCACGCGTGGACACGCCGCCCGACGGCCTGATGGAAGAGGAACTCCTGGAGAGGGCGGTCAGAGCGGGGATGCCGCGGATCACCGCGCGCGTGCACCACGACCTGATGCTGTCCGAGAACGGCAGGCGCACCGCGGCCGAACTGGCCCGCAGGCTGAAGGTCAGCCCGGCCTCCATCTCCGTGGCCGTGAACTTCCTGCTCCAGCAGGGATTCATCCGGCGCGAGCGCGATCCGCGGCGGCGGCGCGACATCTATGTGATCGACGACGACGCCTGGTACCACGCGATCATGATCAGCGAGCGGCAGACGCTCGAGGCGGCGCGGGCCACGATGGCGGCGGCCGAGAGGTACGGGCTCGACAGCCCCGTGGGGCAACGACTGGCCAAGGCAGCGAACTACCTGGAACGCGTCAGCCTGGACATCATGGAACTGGCCGGCCGCTGGCGCATCCTCCTGAAGTGACCGCGATGTCCACGCCAGCGGCTCCTCACGCGATCAGCCGCTGAGCGGCGGCGTGTCAGCGGCCGTGTCAGTACGGCGACAGCCCCGCGTCAACACAGTCGGCCATCGTCTCCTCCATGAACAGCACGGCGATCGCGGCCTCCGGGCCCGGCGCCGGGCGAACCGAACACTGAACACCAGGAGAACGACGATGGAACACGGTAAGAGCGGCTTCACCGAGGCGGGCCTGCGGCGAGTGCGCGGGGTGCTGGAGCGGCACGTCGAGTCCAGGAAGATCCCCGGGCTGGTCGCCATGGTCAGCCGTGGCGAAGAGACGCACGTCGAGACGATCGGGACGATGCGTCACGACGGCGGCGCGCCGATGCGCCGGGACACGATCTTCCGGATGGCCTCCACCTCCAAGCCGGTCACGATCGCCGCGGCGATGGTCCTGCTGGACGAGTGCGAGCTGCGGCTCGACGACCTGGTCCAGGAGTGGCTGCCGGAGCTGGCCGACCGGCAGGTGCTCAAGAGCATCGACGGCCAGCTCGACGACACCGTGCCGGCCCGGCGGCCGATCACCGTCCGCGACGTGCTCACCTCCACCTTCGGGCTCGGCATGGACATGACGGTCCTGGGCACCCCGATCATGGGCGCTATCTTCGAGCGGGGACTCACGCCCAACCTGCCGACGCCGGTGCCCGAGCAGGACGAGTGGATGCGCCGCCTGGGCGAACTTCCGCTGATGCACCAGCCCGGCGCGCGCTGGCAGTACCAGATCAGCAGCGACCTCGTCGGCGTGCTCGTCTCCCGGGTCACCGGCCGGTCGTTCGAGGACTTCCTGCGCGAGCGCGTCTTCGAGCCGCTGGGCATGAAGGACACCGGCTTCCACGTGCCCGCCGACCAGATCGACCGGCTGCCGACCCTGTACGCCCCCGACCCGCAGACCGGCGAGTTCCAGGTGTGGGACGAGGCCGAGGGCGGACGCTGGAGCGAGCCGCCGGCGTTCCAGGGCGGCGGTGGCGGCCTGGTCTCCACCGCCGACGACTTCCACGCCTACTTCCGCATGCTGCTCAACGGCGGCACCCACGAAGGCCGGCGCATCCTGTCGCGGCCCGCCGTACAACTGATGACCACCAACAGCCTCGCCCCCGAGCAGCAGGCGGCCAGGCACGCCATGGCCACGGAGAACGTCCACATCTCCTTCGGCCAGGGCCAGCAGGGCGGCTGGGGTTACGGCATGGCGGTCCGCACCCACCGCAGCGACTACGCTCCCATCGGCCAGTTCGGCTGGGACGGCGGCAGCGGCACCTCCACCTACGCCGACCCGGAGACCGGCGTCACCGGCATCCTGCTCACCCAGGTCGGCTACACCGTCCCGGCCCCGGCGCGGCTGATGAACGACTTCTGGACCACCCTCTACCAGGCCATCCCCTGAATGGCATGGTCCTCGCGCTTCGCGCTCGGGCTCCCCTCACGGGGGAGCCCAGCTCCCCCGAACCCCCTCGCCGGTGGCC